>JBJEAU010000001.1:0-24078 GCA_051869355.1 Prevotella sp.
GAAGTAATTTAGTAAAACAACAAGAAAAGTGTAAAGTAAAATCAGTCAAAGTCACTTGTTTCACCCCATCATCGCCTTTATTTTCGTAAAGGTGGCATTTACGGGTGCCAAATGCCGCATTTAGCATGTCTATTTGCGGCATTTAGCTTTGGCAAGTGATACAACGGCATAGGATAAATGTTCTGCAAATGTATTTTTACGACAACTGTAACAACCCAACCAACCCTTATCATTGTCCTGATTGTACAAACGCATAAAATGTGGATAAAATTTAAAAGTATTAACGATTGTTGTAAGGCGATTACGCAATTTATTGCTATTTTTGCAACAAATTATAGCTATAGTTACAGAATATGATATATGTAGATTTGCACGAGAAACAACCGCGACGGCTGAGTTTTTATCTGGCTATGGAAGAGTTTGTGGCCCGATACATGAACGTGAGCGAAGATTGTTTCTTCATGTGGCAAGTGGAACCATCGGTTATCTTCGGCCGAAACCAAGTGGCCGAGAATGAAGTGAATATACCCTACTGCCGCGAGCACGGCATACAGATGTACCGCCGCAAGAGTGGCGGAGGCTGTGTCTACGCAGACATGAGCAACGTGATGCTCTCATACATCACCAATGATGAGAATGTGGATGTGACATTCACCCGCTATCTCTCTATGTTTGCCGAGGCGCTGCAGCAACTGGGTATTGATGCCCAAAAGAATGACCACAACGACATCATGATTGGCGACAAGAAAGTCTCGGGCAACGCCATCTACCACCTGCCTGGTAAGAATATCGCCCACGGCACGCTCCTCTACGACACAGACATGGAGAATATGCTGCAGGCCATTACGCCCTCGCGGCAGAAACTGGACAAGCACGGGGTGGAAAGTGTAAGGCAGCGTATCTGTCTGCTCAAAGACTACACGGACATGCCCTTTGCCGAAATCAGGAAGCAGTTGCGTGAGATGCTCTGCGACACGGTCTACTCCATGACGGCTGAGGATGTGAAGATTGTGGAGGAGATTGAGAAGGAATATCTATCTGAGGATTTCATAAAGATACCTCTAAGCTAAACAATTATATTAATAATATGGAAAATAAGAAAACTTGTCTGTACGACAAACATGTGGCTCTCGGAGCCCTGATCTCGCCTTTCGGCGGGTTTGACATGCCCATCCAGTATTCTTCCATCATCGATGAGCACAACGCTGTGCGCCAGCACTGTGGTGTCTTCGATGTTTCGCACATGGGAGAAGTCCGCGTGACCGGCCCCGATGCCGAACGCTACGTCAATCATATCTTCACCAACGATGTGACCGATGCACCGCTGCACAAAATCTACTACGGCATGATGTGTTACCCCGACGGTGGCACCGTAGATGATTTGCTTGTCTACAAGATGGGCAACAACGACTTTTTCATCGTCATCAATGCGGCCAACATCGACAAGGACGTGGCTTGGATGAACGAGCACACGGCTGGATTTGACGTGACGGTGGACCATTGCTCCGACCGTTATGGCCAGTTGGCTGTCCAGGGTCCCGAATCGCCTGCCGTGATGGAAGAAGTGCTGGGACTGGCTTGTTCAGAACTGGTATTCTATACCACCAAGACCATCGACATGGAGGGCGAGACGCTGATTGTATCGCGCACCGGCTACACAGGCGAAGACGGTTTCGAGATTTACGGTTCACATGCTTACATCAACGGGGCTTGGGACAAGCTCATGGCCAGTGGCCGTTGCAAACCGTGCGGCTTGGGTTGCCGCGACACGCTCCGTTTCGAAGTTGGACTGCCGCTGTACGGCGATGAACTGAGCGCAGAGATTTCGCCGGTGATGGCCGGACTGAGCATGTTTGTGAAATTCGACAAGCCTGAGTTTATCGGAAAGGATGCCCTGCTCGACCAAAAGACGAATGGCGTGGCCAAACGCCTGCGTGGCATCGAGCTGCAGGGACATGCCGTGCCGCGTCATGGCTACAAGGTGCTCAAAGATGGTCAGGAAGTGGGCGAAGTGACCACCGGATACCGTCTGTTGTCAGTAGACAAGAGTTGCGCCGTGGCTTTGGTAGATGCATCTATCAAGATGGGCGACGAGGTAGAGGTACAGATTCGCAAGAAGACCTTCCCCGGCGTGGTAGTCAAGAAGAAATTCTACGAGAAACATTACCACAAAGGATAAGCAACCCTATCGGAAGAGACAGGAGGGGATGCCTATGCAGCAGCCTCGACAGTCTCTTTCATCATTAATTATAAACATCAAATAATCAAAGAAATAAGAATTATGGCTAAAGTATTGGAAGGACTCTACTATTCAGAGTCACACGAGTATGTAAGAGTAGAAGGTGATTTCGGTTATGTAGGCATTACAGACTACGCTCAGCACGAGTTAGGCAACGTAGTGTATGTGGATATGCCCGAGGTAGACGACGAAGTGACCGCCGGTGAGGAGTTTGGCGCCGTAGAGAGCGTGAAGGCTGCCTCTGACCTTAACTCACCCGTCAGCGGTACGGTGGTTGAGGTGAACGAAGCATTGGAAGACACGCCCGAGCTCATCAACCAGGATGCTTTCGGCAACTGGATTATCAAGGTAGAACTGTCTGACAAGAGCGAGCTCGACGCGCTCATGGATGCCAAGGCATACGAGGAGTTTACCAAGTAACCCATACCGACTATGGCATACAAGTATTTCCCACATACCGAAGAGGACATCAGAGAGATGCTCGCCAAGATTGGCGTGGGCTCTCTCGAGGACCTCTATGCGGAAGTGCCGGACGCCATCCGATTCAAAGGCGACTATCAACTGCCCGAAGCCATGAGCGAGGTGGAGATTCGCCAATATCTCGGTGGACTCGGTGCCAAGAACCAGCAGCTTACCTGCTTTGCCGGCGCAGGTGTGTATGACCACTACACGCCGTCGGCCATTCCTTCGCTCATCGAGCGTTCGGAGTTTCTGACCAGCTACACTCCGTATCAGGCAGAAATCTCCCAAGGCACGCTGCATTATATCTTCGAATACCAGTCGATGATGGCAGAGCTCACAGGCATGGACATCTCCAACGCCTCCATGTACGATGGCACCACTGCCACAGCAGAGGCTGTGCTGATGGCCAATGCGTCGAGCAAGAAGTCGAACAAGGTGCTCGTATCCGAGACGGTTGACCCCAAGACGCTGGCCGTCATCCGCACCTACGCCCATTATCATGGCGTGGAGATAGCCCTGGTGCCGGCTGTAGACGGTGCCACATCTGCCGAATCGCTGCAACAGATGCTCGATGCAGAGCCCATCGCTGGTGTGGTGGTGCAACAGCCCAACCGATATGGCGTAGTGGAAGATTTCACGGGCTTTGCCGATGCCTGCCATGCCAAGAAGGCACTGTTTGTCATCAACAGCATTCCGGCAGACTTGGCCCTGCTCAAGACGCCGGGCGAATGGGGCGCAGACATTGCCGTCGGCGACGGCCAGTCACTGGGTATTCCCATGACCTTTGGCGGCCCCTCGGTGGGCTACATGTGCTGCACCGAGAAACTGATGCGCAAGATGCCGGGCCGTATTGTGGGCAAGACACTCGACCACAACGGCAACCGCGCCTTTGTGCTCACCCTGCAGGCACGCGAGCAGCATATCCGCAGGCAGAAAGCCACCTCTAACATCTGCTCCAACGAGTCGCTGATGGCGCTGTTTGTCACCATCTACATGAGTCTGATGGGCAAAGAGGGTATCAAAGAGGCTGCTCAGCAGTCGTATGACGGTGCCCACTATCTGTATGAGCAACTGCTGAAGAGCGACAAGTTCTCTCCAGCTTTCAACCAGCCTTTCTTCAACGAGTTCTGCATCAACTACCAAGGCGATGTTGACGCATTGCTGAGGTGCTTGGCCGACAATGGCATACTCGGAGGCGTGAAAGTGGGCGAACACACGCTCATGATGGCCGTGACAGAGAAACGTACCAAGGAAGAAACTGACCAATTAATTTCGTTGTGCCATGAATAGTAAACTATACGGTAAATTGATATTCGAGCTTTCACATCCTGGAAGCAAGGGATATAGTCTCCCCAAAAACAATTTCGGCCACCACGAAATTCCCAGTAGCATGCGTCGTCAGGAAGATGCCCAACTGCCTGAGTGCGATGAACTTACGGTGGTGCGTCATTATACCAACCACAGCGGCAACAACTTCGGCGTGAACAATGGCTTCTACCCCTTGGGCAGTTGTACGATGAAGTACAATCCCTGCATCAACGAGGAGATGGCCAACCTGCCCCAGTTTGCCGGTTTGCATCCCTCGCAGCCGATAGAAACGTGCCAGGGTGCGCTGGAGGTGGAATACAATCTGCAGCAATCGCTTGCCGAACTCACGGGAATGGCTGATTTCACGCTCAATCCCTTTGCCGGCGCACACGGAGAGCTTACAGGTCTGATGATTATCCGCAGCTATCACCAAAGCCGCAACGACGGCAAGCGCATCAAGGTGATTGTCCCCGACTCGGCTCATGGTACCAACCCCGCTTCGGCAGCCGTTTGCGGACTGGAAATCGTTGAAGTGAAGAGTACGGCCGAGGGCTTGGTGGACGTGGAAGACTTGAAGCCGCTGTTGGGCGACGACATTGCAGCCATCATGATGACCAATCCCAACACGCTCGGCCTCTTCGAGAAGGAAATTCCTGAGATTGCCGAATTGGTACATGGCTGTGGTGCACTGATGTACTACGATGGTGCCAACCTCAACCCCATGTTGGGAGCCTGCAGGCCCGGTGATATGGGCTTCGACGTGATGCACGTCAACCTGCACAAGACATTCTCTACCCCTCACGGCGGTGGAGGTCCCGGCAGTGGTCCTGTAGGTGTGCGCAAAGGTCTTGAACAGTTCTTGCCAGCACCTCATGTGGTGAAGGTCAACGATACTTTCAGCATCGACAACGACCGCTTCAACCACGTAGGTGCCTATCTGGGCAACTTCGGTGTCATTCTCCGTGCCTACACCTACATCCTCTCATTGGGTAAGGAATATGTAAAGCTGGTGGGGCCGCTCGCTACCCTCAATGCCAACTATATCAAGGAGTGTCTGAAAGATGTCTACGAACTGCCCATCGAGGGATTGTGCAAGCACGAGTTCGTATTCGACGGACTGAAGGACAAGAGTACCGACGTGACTACAATGGATGTGGCCAAGAGACTGCTGGACTATGGCTTCCACGCACCGACTATCTACTTCCCGCTGCTCTTCCATCAGGCCATGATGATAGAGCCGACCGAGAACGAAAGCAAGCAGACGATAGACGGATTCATCGAGGTGCTGAGAACCATCGCCGAGGAAGCCAAGACCACTCCCGATGTGGTGAAGAGTGCTCCGCACAACACACCGATATCGCGCGTGGACGATGTGCTGGCTGCCAAACATCCGATACTCACCTATAAGCAACTGGTCAATGACAAAGACTGATCTGATTATCATAGGTAGCGGCCCGGGTGGATACCGGGCCGCTCAGTATGCCGCCAAACATGGATTGGAAGTCATCATCTTCGAGGACAGAAGAGCGGGCGGCACGTGTCTGAACGAGGGTTGTATCCCAACCAAGTGTCTCGTACACGACTCGCTGAAGGGTACGGCATTCGCCGATGCCATGGCTCGCAAGGAGCAAGTGAGCGACCAGCTGCGCCAAGGCGTGGAAGCGCTGATGGCACAGCCACACATCACGATGGTCAAGGCCCATGCCGCGCTGGCTGGGGGCCATAAGGTGGTGGCAGACGGCGAGACCTACGAGGCCGACAATATCATCATCGCTACAGGAAGTCAGGCCAAGCTTCCCCCGATTGCGGATATCGATCGCCCGGAAGTCATGACATCCACCGAACTGCTGAGTATCGACCACCTGCCCAAGCGCCTGGCGGTTATAGGTGCTGGCGTTATCGGTATGGAGTTTGCTTCCATTTTCCACCGCATGGGGGTTGAGGTTGAGGTTTACGAGTTCTTGAAAGAGTGTCTGCCCATGATGGACAAAGATTTGGCCAAACGGCTCCGCAAGAAGATGGAGAAGGACGGCATCAAGTTTAACATGGGTTACAGTGTCAGCTCCATTGCCGACCTGCAGGCCGATGCCGTACTGGTAGCCACCGGCCGCAAACCGGTCATTGAGGGACTGAACCTGGAGGAAGCAGGCATCGTCTGCGGCCGTGGCGGCATCGAGGTAGACGACAACATGCAAACCAGTGTGGAAGGCATCTACGCTATTGGTGATGTAAACGGACGCGCCATGCTGGCACACGCTGCCACTTTCCAAGGATTCAGGGCTGTGAACCATATCCTGCACCGCGCAGACCAGATCAGGCTCGACATCATGCCGGCTGCCGTCTTCACCTCGCCCGAGCTGGCCTCGGTTGGTGTTACAGACGATACCTGCAAGAAAAATGGCGTGGGCTGCAAGACCTACAAGGGCATGTACCGCTCTAACGGCAAGGCTCTGGCAGAGGAAGCTACCGAAGGACTGGCCAAGATTGTCACCGACGAGGATGGTCGGGTCATCGGATGCCACATCTTGGGCGCACACGCTGCCGATATGGTACAAGAGATGGCAGCACTGATGAACAAGGATATCCGTTTGGAAGAGTTGGCTGATATCGTGCATATCCATCCCACGCTTGGAGAGATTTTGCAAGATATTGCTGTCAACGCCTAAGCTTAGACTGCATCATATATCAATAAGGTGGAGCGCCTCACAGGAAACGCTCCACCTTATTTTTATATCCTATCCTTGTACTTACGCCCGATACCTATGAGGCTGCAGCAAAGAAATTGAAGTAGATGTAAGCCATCAGGGCCACGATGGCCAGCAATACCACTGTCTTGATGAGGCAGCTGGCTATCTTCTTCACCACAACCACACCTACCACAATGGCAGCCAACACAAACAGGTAATACGCAAAACTCGTTTCCATATCTTATTTAAACAATTTTCTGAATGATGTAGGGATTAACGTCTCAAATTCCATACGTTCATGGGTAACGGGATGGTAGAAGCAGAGCACATAGGCATGGAGACACAGCCGTCCGATAGGATTGTCGCCGTTTCCATACTTCACATCCCCGCAGACGGGATGCCCCATGTCGGCCGAGTGGACACGAATCTGGTTTTTGCGGCCAGTCTCGAGCTTGTACTCCACCAAAGAATGTTCCGTAGTGCGGTCGAGCACATGGAAATGGGTAACGGCATATTTGCCGCCATTGTCCACAGGCGAAGAAAAAGTCACATAGTTGCGGTTGTCTTTCAACCAGTTGGCTATGGTTCCCTCATCCTCTTCCATCTCACCCGAAACCACGGCCACGTAGCGGCGATCGTAGACGATATCATGCCACTCATGCTCCAGAATCTGCTCTGTCTGCATGTCCTTGGCATAGACCATCAGTCCAGAGGTATCGCGGTCAAGCCTGTGTACCACGTGTGCGGTACATTTTTGCCGCGTGGTACGGAAATAGTCATCGAGTATCTTCTTGACATTGAGGCTGGAATGGCCCGCTGCCATGCTTAAGATGCCCTCTTTCTTCTCCACGACCACGAGGTAACGGTCTTCGTACACCAGTTTGAGAAAACGACTGTGAAACTGGTCGTTCTTCTTCGTCAGGCTCACCGCCACTTTATCACCCGGCTTGAGCATCAGGTCAAACTGCGTGACCTGCTTGCCGTTGACACGTATGCCACGCCCCTTGAGCGTAGCCTTCACCTTAGATCGGCTATACCCCTGCAAGTGGCCCAGCAGCCACTCCAGCAGCGGAGCCTCGATATCTACTACGTAATGGTCGTAGTCACCCTGTTTGTTATAATTGTATGGTCTCATCCTATTAAGTTGGGGGGTGGGGCGGACGCGATGTTACCATGCCACACAGGCACGCACGGGACGATGGTCCGAAGCCATCCGCTCATCCATCACTTCCACCTCTTCTGCGCGCACCTTGGCACCTTTGCGCCATGCCATGATATAGTCGATGACCTGTGTGGGTACGTCGGCCGGACAAGTGGCGATATTGGGATCCGTAAACACGCGGAACGATTTGCTCAAACGGGTAACCAACGCCGATCCATGCTCGGCATTGAAGTCGCCCATGAGGAAAATGGGCTTATGTTTCAGTTTCTTGGCTACATTGCAGATGATTTCTGCCGATGCCGCACAGTCTTCTTCAGTAAGCGATAGATGTGTACAGCAGACCGTGTAGTCCTTAAACTCAGCCACCAGCAACGTACGGCGCTCCTCACGACCGGGAAGCGGATAACGGTGTACAGCCACAGGGCGCTCACGGCTCAGCAAACCTACGCCGTAGCCACCTCCATCAAAACTGATAGCAGCTGAGAATGTAGGCACCATGCCTGTACGGCGTGCCAATTCGAGCGCCACGTCTTTTCCTCCACATCTACGGGTGGCACTATCCACTTCCTGCAACGCCACCACATCGGGATTGGCCTTGCGGATTACAGCCGCCGTGCGGTCAAAGTCTACCACCCCATCCATACCGGCGCCATGCCGGATGTTATAGGTCATCAAATTCAAACGCTGAGCCTGCGCGAACAGGCCGAAGCACATGGCCAAAAGGACTAACGTCCATGATTGTTTCGTCATAACTTACTTGTACTAATATTTTATTAATTCGATTTGTTTCACTTGATTCGGTTCCATATCCACAATACGACGACAGCACCCACCACCGAGGTGCCAAGCTCACCTATCCAACCATTGGACCACTCGATACCCAACAGGCTGAAAAGCCATCCACCAACCATACTGCCAACAAGTCCTAAAAAAAGGTTGACCAGACAACCCTTTCCCTCGCCGGAAGTGAATTTGCTGGCAATATAACCTGCAAGAATGCCGACAACAATGGAACCTACCATAACTCCTATCTATTGATAATAGGTGCAAAATTACTAAAAACTCTTTGGTTGGCATAGCGTACAACTAAAATTAACACAAAAAAGCCACCCCCTCTATCTGCAGGGCGACACCCCTAATAACAACCCCCATTTCCAAAACGACAGCATTCGTCCAAGCCATTTGCGGCATTTAGACATGCCAAACGCCACGTTTAGGAGGTCTAAATGCCACATATAGCCATCTAAAGACGATATCGAGCCCAAAAGAATCTACAGCTTCCACTTCATCAAAACCACATCGTATCTTTCTACTATCCGTGTTGCACTATTATTATTTACAATATTTTTGTATTTCTCGGATAGATTTTGTACTTTTGCATCAAAAATCAACATTTTGAGATATAAAACTTATATTTACAAATAAAATATGCTTACACTAAAGCTAATCAGTGAAGAGACAGACCGCGTGATTAAAGGTCTGGAGAAGAAGCATTTTTCCGGTGCACGCGAGGCTGTGGAGAAAGTTTTGGAATACGACCGTTTGCGTCGTGAGTCACAGCAAAAGCTGGACAACAACAAGCAGCAGCAAAACCAGTTGTCCAAGCAGATAGGTGCCTTGATGAAAGAAGGCAAAAGAGACGAGGCTAACGAGGTAAAGGAAAAGGTGGCCGAACTGAAATGTGCCGACAAGGCCCTGCAGGAAATCATGGACAAGGCCCAACAGGATATGACCAATGTATTGTTGACCATCCCCAACATCCCCAATGAGCAAGTGCCCGAAGGAAAGGATGCCAACGACAACGTGGTGGTCAAAGAAGGCGGCGTAAAGCCTGATCTGCCGGCCGATGCCCTTTGCCACTGGGATTTGCTGAAAAAGTATAATCTGGTGGATTTTGACCTCGGTGTCAAGATTACAGGTGCCGGATTCCCATTATATATAGGTAAGATGGCACGGTTCCAGCGTGCGCTGGAGGCTTTCTTCCTCGATGAGGCACGCAAGAGCGGGTATCTGGAAATCCAGCCCCCGTTTGTGGTCAACGAGGCCAGCGGCTATGGTACGGGCCAGTTGCCCGACAAGGAAGGCCAGATGTATCACGCCAATCTGGACAATCTGTATCTGATTCCTACGGCAGAGGTACCTGTAACCAATATCTTCCGTGATGAGATTCTGGATGAGAAAGACCTGCCCATCAAGCGTTGTGCCTACTCGGCTTGTTTCCGTCGCGAGGCAGGGAGCTATGGCAAGGATGTACGTGGTCTGAACCGCCTGCACCAATTTGATAAGGTGGAGATTGTGCGTATCGACACACCCGCCCACTCATACCAAAGTCTGGAAGAGATGCTCCAACATGTGGAAGGCCTGTGCCAAAAACTGGAATTGCCCTATCACATCCTGCGCCTCTGTGGCGGTGACATGAGCTTCACCTCGTCTATCTGCTACGACTTCGAGGTGTGGAGTGCTGCCCAGCAGCGCTGGTTGGAGGTATCATCGGTTTCTAACTTTGAGAGCTATCAGGCCAACCGCCTCCACTGCCGTTTCCGTCATTCGGAGGACAAGAAGATAGAACTCTGCCACACGCTCAACGGTTCGGCTCTGGCCTTGCCGCGCATCGTGGCAGCCATCATAGAGAACAACCAGACACCCGAAGGAATCCGCGTGCCGAAGGTGCTGGTGCCCTATTGCGGATTTGAGATGCTCGACGACAAGAACTTCTGATACCGATACAAGATGGTATATATACCCCAAATACTGCATGGCAGCAAAAGAGGGACGTACAGCGTGTGCGTCCCCCTATGCTACCAGCAAGATATACCATCGGCTTAACACGGCAAGGGTTTAGGCTGCTTGCATGTATAAGTGCATAACTTCGACAAAAATCAACTATCTATCCATGTATAAAATCGTTTCCAAAGAACAGTTTTCCGAAAAGGTTTTTTGCCTTGAGGTGGAGGCTCCACTGATTGCAAGAAGCTGCAAGCCGGGTAACTTTATTATTGTGAGAGTAGACAAGAACAGTGAGCGTGTGCCCTACACCATTGCCAAGTCTGATGCCGCGAGAGGTACACTTACACTGGTCATCCAAGAAGTAGGACTGTCGTCTACCAAGTTCTGTGAACTGAATGTCGGCGACTATGTGGCCGACGTAGTAGGCCCACTGGGCAACCCCTCGAAGATAGAAAACTACGGTACCGTGCTCTGTGCTGGTGGTGGTATCGGTATTGCTGCCATCTTACCGATACTGACTGCGCTGAAGAAGGCTGGCAACAGGGTCATCTCTGTATTGGCCGGACGTACCAAGGAACTGGTCATCATGGTGGATGACGTGAAAGCCTTCTCTGACGAGGTGATTATCATGACCGATGATGGCTCGTGGGGCGAAAAAGGCGTTGTGACCGTAGGCATGGAGAAGGTAATCAATCGTGAGCATGTGGACAAGGTATTGGCCATTGGTCCTCCCATCATGATGAAGTTTTGCTCGCTGATGGCACGCAAATACAACATTCCCAACGAGGTATCGCTTAATACCATCATGGTGGATGGTACGGGCATGTGTGGTGCCTGCCGACTGACCATCGGTGGCAAGACCAAGTTTGTATGTATCGACGGCCCTGAGTTTGACGGAGACCTGGTAGACTGGGACGAGATGTTCAAGCGCATGGGCACCTTCAAGCGCGTGGAAAGAGATGAGATGGAGCACTTTGCCGAGCATGCCACCATACCTGTTACTGCAGAAGAAGAAGCTGCTTGCGCAGAAACCGCTGCTTCTGCAACTACGGCGGGTACCGAGAGCGACGACCTGACAGACCGTAACGCTCCATGGCGAGAGGCGCTGCGCAAGGCAATGACGGCCAAGGAGCGCAAGCAGATCGAGAGGGTGCAAATGCCCGAGCTGGATCCAGTCTATCGCGCCACCACCCGTCTGGAAGAAGTAAACAAGGGATTGACACGCGAAATGGCCATGACCGAAGCCAAACGCTGTCTGGACTGCGCCAAACCCTCGTGTGTGGAGGGCTGTCCGGTCAACATCAATATCCCCTCGTTTATCAAGAATATAGAGCGCGGCGAGATATTGGCTGCCGCCAAGGTGCTCAAGCAGACTTCCGCCCTGCCTGCCGTGTGCGGCCGTGTGTGTCCGCAGGAAAAACAGTGCGAGAGCAAGTGTATCCACCTGAAGATGAATGAACCTGCAGTGGCTATTGGTTATCTGGAGCGTTTCGCTGCCGACTACGAGCGCGAGAGCGGCAATATAGCCCTGCCCGATATGGCACCGGCCAATGGCATCAAGGTAGCCGTGGTGGGGTCGGGTCCGTCAGGATTGAGTTTTGCCGGCGACATGGCCAAGAAAGGTTTTGATGTCTATGTTTTTGAGGCCCTGCACGAGATTGGCGGTGTGCTGAAATACGGCATCCCCGAATTTCGTCTGCCCAACCGCATCGTGGATGTAGAGATAGAGAATCTGAGAAAGATGGGAGTCCACTTCCAGACCGACTGCATCATCGGCAAGACCATCAGTGTAGAGGAATTGGAAGAAATGGGCTTCAAGGGCATTTTCGTAGGCTCAGGAGCCGGACTGCCTAACTTTATGAATATTCCGGGCGAGAACCTGATCAACATCATGTCGTCCAACGAATACCTTACCCGCGTGAATCTGATGGATGCAGCCAACCCGACAACCGACACACCGATGAATATCGGTAAGCGCGTACTGGTAGTGGGCGGTGGCAACACGGCCATGGACTCGTGCCGCACTGCCAAGCGTCTCGGCGCAGAAGTAACACTGGTTTACCGCCGATCTGAGGCTGAGATGCCGGCACGTCTGGAAGAGGTGAAACACGCCAAAGAGGAAGGCATCGAGTTCCTGACCCTGCACAATCCCAAGGAATACATTGCCGATGAGGAAGGAAGGGTCAAGGCAGCTGTGCTGGATGTCATGAAGTTGGGTGAGCCCGATGCCAGTGGAAGATGCAGACCCGAGGTTACTGGAGAGACGGTAACGGTAGACTGTGACCAAGTGGTCGTAGCTGTGGGTGTATCTCCCAATCCGCTGGTTCCAAACTCCATCTCCGGTCTGGAACTGGGCAGAAAAAACACCATCGTAGTAAACGACAAGATGCAGAGCAACCGCCCCGAACTCTATGCCGGCGGCGATATAGTGCGTGGCGGTGCTACCGTGATTCTGGCAATGGGCGATGGCCGTAGGGCTGCAGCCAATATGGCAGAACAACTGTTGAACAAATAATATCAAACAAATCCACGACCTCCTCCCCTACTCTTTGGGTATGGGGAGGAGGTTGGCATTTATAAAATTCAAGGTATGAATGGACTATACACTATCTTGTTGCTCATACTCAGCAACGTCTTTATGACGCTGGCATGGTATGGGCATCTTCGCCTACAGCAAACAGGAGCATGCAAAGACTGGCCCCTGATAGGTATCATCGTTTTCTCATGGGCCATCGCTTTCCTGGAATATTGCTGTCAGGTACCTGCCAACAGAATGGGATTCAACGGCAACGGAGGTCCCTTTAACCTGGTGCAGCTCAAGGTGATTCAGGAATGTATCAGTTTGGGCGTTTTTGCCATTATAGCCAACATTCTGTTTCAAGGACAAAACCTCCATTGGAACCATATATTGGCATTCTTTCTCATCATCTGTGCCGTATATCTGGTTTTCATGAAATAGGACGTTAAAAAAGCATAACAAGCCAAGCGTGTTTATTCATTTTTTTCTATCTTTGTCAATATGAAATACAATCGAATATTTTTGTATCTGTTTTTGCTTGCCATCCCTACAATGGTATTGGCACAGAGAAAAAAGGCGAAAGCTCCTGCTAAGAAGCCCGTAGAGGTTGTAGAAGAGGAAACGCCTGGGGAGAAAATGTTTAAGTCGATGCTCTCATCGACCGCTAAAATCATGTTCATCGACAGTGTGGTCGTAGACAAAGCCTCATTTCTGTCTCAGATTCCGCTCAACAAGGAGTCTGGAAAAGTCATGAGATACCAAGACTTTTTCACCCATGAGGCCAAAAATATTCAGGTACCGACATCGGTGTACATCAATGAGTTTGGTGATCAGGCTTATTATGCTGAGGGTGACACAGTAAACGGGA
The DNA here is from genome assembly GCA_051869355.1 of Prevotella sp. GTDB lineage: Bacteria > Bacteroidota > Bacteroidia > Bacteroidales > Bacteroidaceae > Prevotella. The sequence goes on from JBJEAU010000001.1 coordinate 13,972, forward strand.
ACGTACTGTACAAGGTAGACTGGCTCGGAGACAACTGGGGGCCACGTACGGCTGTGGAGGGCATCGGTAAGGACTATCAGGAAATCAATTATCCGTTTGTCATGTCAGACGGTGTGACCCTGTTCTTTGCAGCCAAAGGCGAGAACAGCATCGGTGGATATGATATCTTCACGACACTCTTCGACAGCGAATCGGGAACTTTCTATCAACCTGAGAACTATGGGCTTCCCTTCAACTCGGAAGCCAATGATTATTTTCTGGCCATCAACGAAATGGACAACATCGGATGGCTGGTAAGCGATCGCGGCCAGGAGGCAGACAAGGTATGTATCTATACCTTTGTGCCGACCAATCCGCGTGTAGGGTTCGAAAGCGACAACATGACGACCGACCAGATAGAGCCATACGCCCGCATCACAAGTATCGCCGACACATGGAAATTCGGCAACAGGAAAGAGGCGCTGCAACGGGTCGAGAATATGTTGGCCCGCGAGAATACAGAGAGCGACCCTGACAGAATCTATTTTGTGGTGAACGACGAGGTGACTTACTACAATATCAATGAGTTTAAGTCAAAGAAAAACCGCCAGCAGTTTTTAGTACTGAACGGAATGAAAGCCTCCAAAGACAAGAAAGTGAAGGACTTGGAGGCATTGCGTGAGCAGTACCGAACGGCTAACGCTTCCAAACAGGCCGAACTTCGTGAGTATCTGTTGCGTACAGAGAGAGAGATGGATGAGTTGTATTCTTCCATTCATGACATGGAGAAGGCTATAAGGAATGAGGAAATAAAGAACATCCAGAAATAAGAAGATGGCTATGAAACATTTTGCAGAATCGGAGCTGATCATCAACGCAGATGGCAGTGTATTTCACCTCCATCTGCTGCCAGAGCATTTGGCCGACAAAGTGATTCTTGTGGGCGATCCCGGGAGAGTGGCATTGGTGGCATCACACTTCAGTGATATAGAATGTGAAGTGAGCAATCGCGAGTTTAAAACGATTACCGGTAGCTATCAAGGGAAAAGAATCACGGTTGTAAGTACAGGCATCGGTTGTGACAACATCGATATTGTCCTCAACGAACTGGATGCTTTGGCTAACATAGATTTCACGACACGCGAGGAAAAGCGCGAACTGCGCGAACTCACATTTGTGCGAATTGGCACCTGCGGCGGTTTGCAACCCTATACCCCGACAGGAACGTTTATTGCAAGCGAAAAAAGTATTGGTTTTGATGGCTTGCTCAATTTCTATGCAGGTCGCAATGATGTCTGTGACCTTGAGTTTGAGGCGCAATTTAAGAAACACATGGATTGGAACCCACAGCTTTGCGCCCCCTATGTGATTGACGCAGACAAGGAGTTGCTTGACAGAATAGCCGGCAACGACATGGTGCGTGGTGTGACCATTGCATGCGGTGGATTTTTTGGTCCTCAAGGGCGTGAACTTCGTGTGCCATTGGCAGATCCGAACCAGAACCAAAAGATTGAGAATTTCGAATACAACGGCTATCGAATTACCAACTTCGAGATGGAAAGTTCTGCTGTAGCCGGACTTTCAAAACTGATGGGACACAAAGCATTGACTTGCTGCATGGTGATTGCCAACCGTCTGGCAGGCAAGGCCAATACGGGATATAAGAACAATATAGACACGCTGATAAAGACAGTACTCGACAGAATCTGACATCATGAATAATGACACCATCTGTGCCCTTGCTACACCGGAGGGGGGAGCAATAGGTATCATCCGGGTATCGGGTGAGCAAGCTATCGGTATAACAGACTGCATATTTGTCACCAAAGGGAAGACACTTGCCGCTTCAGCTGGCCAAACGATACACTATGGATATATCAAAGATAAGCATGGTGCCGTAATCGACGAGGTGCTGGTGAGCCTATTTCGTGCTCCTCATTCTTATACAGGCGAAAACTCCGTCGAGATATCCTGCCACGGGTCGCAATATGTCCTCCAACAAGTCTTACAGTTGCTGATAAACTCGGGGTGTAGGCAGGCCCAACCTGGAGAATACACGCAACGTGCCTATCTTAATGGCAAACTGGACTTGACCCAGGCCGAAGCTGTAGCTGACCTTATTGCTTCTACAAACAAAGCAACCCACCAAATGGCCATAGGTCAGTTGCGTGGTGGAATATCCAATGAACTCTCCATCATGCGTGAGCATCTGCTGAAGTTGACCTCATTGCTTGAATTGGAATTGGATTTCTCCGATCATGAGGAGCTGGAATTTGCAGACCGGAAAGAGTTGCTCGACATCGCTACCGCCATCGACCATCGCATTACTACCCTCGCCCACTCTTTTGCTGCCGGAAAAGCGATGAAGAATGGTGTGCCTGTGGCCATCATCGGCAAAACAAATGTTGGAAAAAGCACACTCCTCAATAGACTTGTAGGAGAAGCAAGGGCTATAGTAAGCAATATTCATGGTACGACACGTGATGTAATAGAAGATACGACTATCATTCACGGAGTAACCTTTAGGTTGATTGACACAGCTGGATTGCGTCATACGCAGGATGAAATAGAAAGGATCGGAATAGGCCTTTCCTATAAGAAGATAGAGGAAGCAGCCATCGTATTGTGGCTCACCGATGCGATACCATCGGAAAGCGAAATCAATGACATGATGCAAAGATGCAACCATAAGCAGCTCATCATCATCAATAACAAGGTGGACATTTACGATTATACGCATCAATTGCAACAGACATATCCCCATCTCACCGTGATTGGCATCAGTGCAAAACATGGAATGAACATCCCTGAATTGCAAGAAACTATCTACCAATCAGCAAATCTGCCCCATATACATGAGAATGATGTCATTATCACCTCAGCCCGTCATTACGAAGCCTTGTGCCATGCGCACGAAAGCATCAGCCGGGTAATCGATGGACTGAACATGCAGCTAAGTGGCGATTTGCTAAGCGAAGACCTACGCATCTGCCTTGACCATCTTGCAGACATTACAGGTGGTTCCATCACTCCCAATGAGGTACTTGGAAATATCTTTAAGCACTTTTGCATCGGTAAGTGACCCCTTATAAACAACTCAGAACAACTTGGAGTAATTTGAACTAAGTCCCTCTAAATGAGGGACTTTTTGTGTTTTAACACTTCAAGTTGCATATTTGTTAGTACCAGTTTTTCGAGCTATTTTTGCACAGTATTTCTACCGCGAGTGTAAAACAGAAAATAAAAACGCCCTTAAAAACGCGATATTTGGAACAAAGGTGATACACCATGAGAAAGTACCAAAACGCCATCGAAGGGACAATGTGATACACAGTGAGAAATTGCGATAAAGAGTGATACAAAAAAATGGCTGTTTTTTAGCCGAGTTAAAACTTCAAAGTGACGGACATTTATGGATATTCAGAAACGCTGCCAGTGGTGCGGAAAACCATTTATCGCGCACAAAATGACGAATCTTTACTGCTCAACAGCATGTATAGACAAGGCTTACAGGGCAAAAAAGAAGCAGAAATTGAAAGAACAAGTTGAAGATGAGCAACAAGCAACGTTGCCCATCGTCGAGAGTATAGGTCATAAACCGTTCATTTCACCAAAAGAGGCTGCTGCCCTACTTGGTATAAGCATTCCTACTATATATAGGTATATGGCACAAGGAATGTTCAAAGCATTGAGAACACCTGCTAAAACCATCATTAGGTGGTCAGACTTAGAAGCTTGGTTTGATAACGCTCCGGCTTACGTCAAGCGAAACAACCGCAAGCATAAGATTGATTCTGACTCCTACACCATGAAGGAAATCTGCGAGAAATTCCAAGTGACCAGAAAGGTTGCCATGAGGCGCATTGAACATTTCGACATTCCCAAGATATATGAAGGCCGGAATGTGTCGTTCTCCAAGACTGCTGTCGATAGGTATTTTGCCCAACTTATTGAGGACTTCAATAAGGAAGACTATTATACCATCGAGCAGATAATGGAGAAATTCGACATGACTTATACGGCAGTTATATCATTTGCAGCAAGGCACAAGATTCCGAGGGAAACGAGACACCGGGAGGTGTTCTACTCAAAACCACACGTTGACAGTCTGAAAGGGAACGGTGAAGCCATCGATCCATTATACTACACATATAAAGAGGTGATGGAGAAATACGGCTTCAGCAAAGACCAGGTAAGCTATTACCTCCACACATACCATATTGACCGATTCAAGCGTGGCTCTCTGACAATGATCAACCGCAAGGACTTTGACAAAATCATATCTGAGCGCATGAACGGAAACCTGAGCATAGCAGACATTAACTTAAAGATTGAAACTGCACAAGACCTACGTGCAGAAATGGAACAAAGGGAATCAAGTTCCACATCCGAGAACGTGGAAGTCATCCCCTATCTTGACGATAGCACTTCTGAAGATGATAATAACGACATTGGCAAACCTGCTGGCTACATCAATGCAGAAGAAATCGCAGACAGATACAAGCAAAGCAAGAAATGGGTTCATTACCTCACAAGACAAAAGAAGGTTCCCAGAGTCCAGAAGGCAGGCATCCTGTTCTACGATAAGAAGGTCATAGAAGAATTGTTCGGTAGATATGCTTCTACAGAAGGTATTACGGAATGGTATACCACAGATGACATAGAAGAGAAATACAACATGACAGCAGTTGCCCGGCGCAGCTTTACTCATCGGCATAACATACCCACCAAGAAGGAATATGGCATCACCTACTATTCCAAGCTGCATGTTGACTTCGCCCGTAATCCTGGGATGCAATATGCCGAGGACTACTATATGGTCGAACAAATCATGGCCAAATATCATGTTGACAGGGAAACGGTATATGGTATCGTCAGATATAAGAAAATCCCAAGTGTCAAGGACGGTCAGTATAGCCTTTATCTCAAAACGGCCGTCGACAAGTTCTTCGACACCAAGAACGAGGACAACACATAAGTCAGGCTTATTTCAGCTTATTCCAATACGCAAATCAATTATCTTCAAATGACATATTTCAGTATCAAGTAATTCAAGACATTTGCAACAAATTTAAAAAGTTAAGACTATGCAGTATTGTAAAACAGTAACCCTTCGGACGCGCCCCATTAAGAATGGGATGCTGTCCTACTACCTGGACTTCTACCCTGGCTATCGTGACAAGGTAACGATGAAAACCACACGCCACGAGTCATTAGGGATCTACATCTATGCAGACCCAAAGAACAAACGGGAGAAGGATTTCAATGAGATTATGACGGAGAAGGCTGAAGCTATCCGTTGCAGAAGGTTCGAGAGTGTTGTCAATGAGCGTTATGACTTCTTTGACCACTCAAAGATGAGCGGTGACTTCCTTGCCTATTTCAAGAGACTCCTCAAAAACAAAGACCCGAAGTGGAAGTTCGTTTATGAACACTTTGAGCACTTTGTCGGAGGCAAGTGCAGATGCGAAGAAGTCGATTTCGACCTATGTGACAACTTCCGTAAATATCTGCTTACTGCCAAGAACCTAAGAAACGGCAAGCCCATGTTCATCAACTCCGTGGCCGGTTATTGGTCAACCTTCCGCGGATTTATCAATATCGCTTACCGAGACAAGATGATTCGAACCAATCCTAACGACTATCTGGAGAAGATTCCTACAGTTCCTGTTAACAAGGAGAGTCTTACGCTGGATGAACTACGTAACCTCTACAAAACTCCTTGCGAAATAGATGTTCTTAAACGGGCTTCTATCTTTGCTTGCCTGACAGGAATGCGTCGAAGTGATATCATCAACCTCAAATGGGAGGACATCAGGACATATGCGGATGGAGATAAGTATGTGGAGTTCTACGCCCAAAAGACAAAAGCTCGTAATATCATTCCCATTAGCGAAGAAGCCTACAAGTTTATCTCAGAAGGACGAACCAGCATACGTGGAAAGGTATTCGATGGTTTTGAAATCATTATGGCCCAGCATCCGTTGAAGAGATGGCTTAAAGCTGCTGGCATTACTAAGCGCATCACATTCCACTCTTTCAGGCACACATTCGCCTCATTGCAAGTAGAGCTTGGAACCGATCTCTATACGGTCATGCAGCTGTTGGCACATAAGAGCGTGACAACAACACAGATATATGCTTGTCATGCCGACCCCAAAAGACGAGAAACAGCATCAAGAATCTCATCCAAGGTACTTGGCAAAGATAAAAAGGCTGAGTAATGCTCTATATTTTGAGCAAACAAACCTATAATCGCCTTATTTTTCATCATCGGAATAAAGAAGAACAAGAAATTTATTAAAAATGCCCAAAATATCATAGTATAAATAGATTATCTTTCAGTAATTCAAAAATTCTCCTTAACTTTGCAGTCCGAGAACTCAATTAAATCAGAGTAAGTATGACTAACAAAATTAAGGAGAATATTATAATATTTTGGGGAGGACTGGCAATCTGTCTATATATTGCCAACTCCTTTGAATGGATTGATATAAACCAGTGGCTCCAACAAACCATAAATTATAAATGCACCTTTGAAGAGGTCACAAGAAAGTTCATTCCTATATTATTAACAATTTTAGCCCTGATTGGAATCGCTAAGATTATCATCGTTAGCTTTCAGTTGGGACAACTATCCATACCATCAGCACGACACTGCGGAAAGCAGGAGGTAAAACTGCTTCCGTCATTATCCCTTGATGAGCAGCCTTACACAGGTTCACATACAGAGCACATACGCGACAGACATCTGCAAGAGCAGATAGCCTTACGTCAACAAATCTTGAATAGCATTCACGATTATCTTTTCCATATTCTACCACCCTATATGAAGGATGAGGATATTGAATCCCTTTTCCATAACGTAAATCTATGGCAGTATTCCCAAGAGACTCCCCTATCACCAACCATGACGAACGGAAAACTTTCTACGTTGGACCTGCGGCATCTTGCCTGGAATGTCGGAGAGCGTCTGAAATGGGCAGGTGAAAAACGAGCACTTTTCATCAAGCAGTCTTTCCCAAACGAGTTTAGAGACTCTGACATCTCTTCCATTCGCAGAAACCTCCGACAGCAAGGAGATTGTATCATTAAGATTGATGTTCCAGATAAACACGATTATCAGTTCCACCAATTTGAGGTATAATCTCGCTTATTATGACTTATTCCAAACTTAACTCGGAATGACGAAATACAGCGTTGAATCAGTCTGTTCCTTTGCACTCAAATTACAAATTGTTTGAGATCATGCAAGAAACATTGACATTCAATGACCTCCCAAAGGTCGTTTCCCAGGTTCTTTCCAAAGTGGAGAGACTGGAAAGAGTACTTGACATCATCAAAGATGAAGTGTGCAAGAAGTCTTCACCATCAGCAGAACACACGCCCATGACCATTGACGAGGCATGTGACTTCCTGAAGATGAAGAAATCCACGATGTATTACCATATTGAGCGCGACAACATTCCTGCCACCAAACGAGGAAAGAACTACATTCTTTTCAAAGACGAGCTTGTTGGCTGGCTGGAGTCTGGTCGTAAATCTCCCGTCGCATTATCGCCGGAAGAAATGAACGCTCGAAAGCTGTCATCCATCAAACGCAAACCGCGTCGGTACGGAAATTGATGAACCAATGGTATTAGCACGTTCCTCATTCTCTTGACTGACCAATGCCATGTGACAGTCATCGGGAGGCTCTGTGATGTATGTACGGGAGAAGGCAAGTCTATTCAGACACACCTTCTCCTTTTCCGTACATATACCACGGAGCCTCTAATCCAATGACATTCAAATGTCAACACAACAAATGTTGCTTTGTCAGTCAGGATGCGTCACGGCAGTACCAATGACAATATCATTTCCAACCCAATCATAAAACAAAAATAATCTTTAGTATAAGAATGTCATTTTTTCCTGTAGCGATGTAGCGGAATCTCCTTCCGCCAGCAAAAACACTGTTATTCAAATAGTTACTGTCGCTACAACAGAAACAAATAGAACTTTTCTGCTACAATTACTCCTGATGAAGCAGACTTTCAATATCACAACTCAGGAAGTCCTCCAAAGAAACACCGCCCGTACCTACGATAAAAGCCCGTTTGGGATGGAATGCTTCTACGAAAGCTGGCAACCCAGAGTTCATTCCGCGACGACCGCTTTTCACCTCTATAGCTGTCAACTCACCATCGTTATCTATAATGAAGTCTACCTCTTTGTCACTCTCGTCTTTACTTCTTGACGGCTCACGCCAATAATACACCTTGTAGTCCAGCTCCTCTGCCATACTCAGGATGTGCGCTCCAATAGCACTCTCTACCCATCGCCCCCAAAGTTTTGTGTCCGTCCGATCTGCAAGGAACGAATGGCCTTTGTAGGCCGTCAGCAGAGCATTGTTATATACCTGGTATTTTGGCACGGAGCCACGCTTACGTGCATCGTCATTAGCATATTTCTGCAGACCCGTCAGAAGGGCGCATTCATCAAGGATATCTAAGTAGGCCGCAAGCGTGGTCACATTCCCGGCATCCTGCAACTGACCCATTAGCTTGGTCAGCGATAGGATTTCGGCAGAGTAGCCGCATCCCAACTCAAAAAGTTGCTTCATCAACGCTGGCTTGTAGATGTTTGAAGTCATTATAACATCCTTCTCAATGGCAGGAGCCACCAGAGAGTCCTTGATATACTTACGCCATCGCTTCTCGTTATCAATCATGCCTGCAGGTCCAGGATAGCCGCCAAAGTAAATGTACTGGTCAAGCGTAACGCCGAAGGCATCCATCATCTCCTGTAGGCTCCAGTGCCCAAGTCGAATCAATTCAAAGCGTCCGGCCAACGATTCTGTCATTCCCCGTTTCAGCAGAAGGCGGCTACTACCAAGCAGCACCACCTTCAGGTTCACATGTCGACGACAGTCTTCATCCCATTCACGTTTCACCATCTCACTCCAATTGTCAATCTTCTGCACCTCGTCAATCACCAACAGACGCTCCTGCTCTTTACGTATTTGCATCGTAGCACGGGCTGACTCCCATACACGGTGAATCCAGTCATTATCCTTAGGATCTACAGCGTCAGCCACTTCTAAGGTATACGGAATGGAGATGTCATCCAGAACCTGGCCGACAAGCGTGGATTTTCCCACCTGTCTCGGTCCTGCCAATATCTGCATAAAGTGCCTTGGTTCAAGGATGCGCTCCCGTAGCGTGTGATATTGCTTTCGTATATAAGTCATACTCAAAACGATTGAAGATTTTACTCAATTCTTATTGCAACTTTACTCAAATCTCGCTGCAAAATTACTCAATTCTTCTGAATAGACAAAATAAAACAATCATAAAATCAACAAATTCCATTTATTCTTTATCTTTTTACCATTTTCATTTGTTAATGTTTCTATTTTATGAAATAAAAAAGAGCAGCCACACACGGGCCACCCTTTTCCTGCTTAATTTAAATAGTCGTATGAAAATGAAAAAAACAGTTTGTATTCGTTGTATTACTCATATTACTGACATTACTGGTATTACTGGTATTGCTCCATTCATAGCATCTTCTTGAATTCGTTGCATTTTGGACACACCCAATACTGCTGCTTCGTCTTCTTGCTATAGACCTGGCACAATGGCACACCACATTGAGGACAAAGCTTTACCACTGGCTTCTTTCTGCTATCAGCATAAAAGACAGTCTTTCCAGTTGTCGGATGCACGCAAGACTTCTCCTCACAGACCCAGAAATGCTTTTTAGTCTTGGGAGAATACTTCCGTGCCAACGTCTTACGACGGCAAACAGGACATTCCTCATGAGGAACTTCCTGATCATCCTTACCAACAACGGCTGCTGAAGCCACATAATGAGACGAGCCTTCAGCAAAGGCGATATTCTCCAGAACCATCTTCTGGGTTTCTTCAAGAAAAACGCCCAACCCCATCTTTCCCTCCGCAATAGCAGATAGATTATATTCCATAACAGCAGTCAAGTCGGGCTTGGTCAACGACTCATGAATGCCATCTATCATGGCTGTGCCAAACGCAGTTGGAACAAGTTCCTTACCCTTTTGGAAACGCCACGCGAGTTTGACCCCCGAGGGCAAGCGACGATGGCCCCCGCGGACAAAATTCCTTTAAC
>JBJEAU010000002.1:0-23870 GCA_051869355.1 Prevotella sp.
TCCCTCAACAATTCGCTTACGTTGCTGTGGACGTGGCTTCTTAATGCCATTGGCATAGTGACTCAACAGCCGTTCATTTACACCAGATGCACGAGAAATGGCCGCAAGACTGGCATATTGTTCACAAGAACGGATAAGAGCTGCCGCATCCATGTGATAGTCAAATTCATAGTCACCATTACGCAGCCATTCAGCCACTTCATCGCCATCAGCTACCATTCCCTCAATATGGAAATGTAGGGTTTCGGGTATCTCTTTCATCAACTCATCATAAGTCTTTGCCGTCAGTACCACTGCACCCGGTACGTTATCGCCAAAAGATGCACCATAATTATGGTCGCACCACTGAATATCCACTCTTATTTTTTCCATAAATTTTTCTTGATTAATAGTTTAAAAATACAGGTTGCCAACAGAATGATTACTTCCATCCAGCTTGCTTCCAAATACTATTCAGTAGAAACTGATTCAAAACCTCACTATCATGCCCTCTTACTGTTACTTTACCTGCCTTATCAGGATGCTTATACTGACGGTGATCCCCCTTGGTAGCACATTTTATCCAACCATCAGCTTCGAGCATTTTGATTACCTCCTTTACTTTATATCGTTTCATAGTGCAATCCGTCATTAAAAAGACGGTACAAAAGTAGTAAAAATAATACTTATATCATACATATTCTTTATAAAAAGAATTGATTTTAATACTTTTTTATTGCTATAATGGATGGTATATCATAGATTATTTCCATTACTATCAACTCTCGATATACAACAAGTACTTTGGCCAATCATATTATCCAAATTGCATCGACCTGCAAACACCATTACCTGTATTCTGCCAGCCCTCAATGAATTTAAATAGATTTTTTATGCCATCTGCCTGTTATATCGAAAAAATTATCTAATTTTGCACCTATTAAATATAAGGTAAATGGAACAGACACTTTTGATTTATAACACGCTGACCCGCAAGAAGGAAGCGTTCAAGCCATTGCATGCGCCCACCGTGGGCATGTATGTCTGCGGCCCGACGGTCTATGGCGACCCACATCTTGGCCATGCCCGCCCCGCGATAACGTTCGACATCCTCTTCCGCTATCTGAAGCATTTAGGATACAAGGTTCGGTATGTGCGCAACATCACCGATGTAGGCCATCTGGAACACGATGCCGATGAGGGCGACGACAAGATAGCCAAGAAAGCCAGACTGGAGCAGTTGGAGCCCATGGAAATTGCCCAATACTACACCAACCGATACCATAAGGCAATGGAGGCGCTCAATGTGCTGCCCCCGTCGATAGAACCACATGCCACAGGGCACATCATAGAGCAGGAACAGCTGGTACAGGAGATACTCGACAACGGGTATGCCTATATCAGCAACGGGTCGGTGTACTTTGATGTAGAAAAGTACAACAAAGACCATCAATACGGCATCCTCTCCGGACGCAACCTGGAGGATGTCATCAACCATTCGCGTGACCTGGCAGGCACAGAGGAGAAACATAATCAGGTGGACTTCGCCCTCTGGAAGAAAGCACAGCCCGAACACATCATGCGCTGGCCCAGTCCGTGGAGCGATGGTTTCCCCGGTTGGCACTGTGAGTGTACAGCGATGGGCCGCAAGTATCTTGGCAACCACTTCGACATCCACGGAGGCGGTATGGACTTGGTTTTCCCGCACCATGAATGTGAAATCGCGCAAGCAGTGGCCAGCCAAGGCGACCCGATGGTACGCTACTGGATGCACAACAACATGATTACCATCAACGGACAGAAGATGGGCAAGTCGTTGGGCAACTTTATCACGCTTGAGCAATTCTTTACCGGCAACCACGAATCGCTCACACAGGCTTATTCGCCCATGACCATCCGCTTCTTCATCCTCTCTGCCCACTACCGCGGTACCGTAGATTTCTCCAACGATGCCCTCAAGGCTTCGGAGAAGGGACTGGAGCGACTAATGAACGGCATACACGACCTGGCACGCATACAGCCTGCCAAGGAGAGCGATGCCAATACAGCCAAGTTTGTGGCCGCCCTGCGCCAGCGCTGCTACGATGCCATGAACGATGACTTCATGACACCGCTCGTCATCAGCTACCTGTTTGAGTCGTGCCATCTCATCAATACGCTTACCGACCACAAGGCGAGCATATCGGCTGCCGACCTGCAAGAACTGGAAGCTACAGTAAGGCTGTTTGCCATCGACCTCTTAGGTCTGAAAGACGAACTGGGTACCGACAACAGTGCCCGCGAAGAGGCTTATGGCAAAGTGGTGGATATGGTGCTGCAACTGCGTGCCAAGGCCAAGGCCGACAAAGACTGGGCGACCAGCGACAAGATAAGGGATGAGCTTGCCGCCAGTGGTTTTGAGGTGAAAGACACCAAGGACGGTGTGACATGGAAACTGAATAAATAACTATTAAAAAAATAAATGGAATACAATTTCAGAGAAATTGAGAAGAAATGGCGCCAAGTATGGGTTGACCAACAAACCTACAAGGTGAAAGAAGACAAGGACAAGCAAAAATTCTATGTCCTCAACATGTTTCCCTATCCATCCGGAGCCGGCCTGCACGTAGGCCATCCATTGGGTTACATCGCTTCTGACATCTTTGCCCGCTACAAACGCCTCCAAGGCTACAATGTACTCAACCCCATGGGCTACGATGCGTATGGACTGCCTGCCGAGCAGTATGCCATCCAGACCGGACAGCATCCTGCCATCACGACGGTGAACAACATCAACCGCTATCGGGAACAGCTCGACAAGATTGGATTCTGTTTCGACTGGGACAGAGAGGTCCGCACCTGCGATCCGGACTACTACCACTGGACACAATGGGCCTTTGAGAAGATGTTTAACTCGTACTACGACAACAATCTGCAAAAGGCGCAGCCCATAGAAAACCTGATTGCCCACTTCGAGGACAACGGTACACTGGGAATGAATGTTGCCTGCTCGGAAGAACTGATATTCTCGGCCCGCGACTGGAAGAGCATGAACGAGAAGGAGCAACAAAAGACGCTGATGAACTATCGTATATCCTATCTCGGTGAGACGATGGTAAACTGGTGTGCTGGTCTGGGTACCGTATTGGCCAATGACGAGGTGGTGGACGGTGTGAGCGTACGCGGAGGATATCCTGTGGTACAAAAGAAGATGCGCCAATGGTGCCTGCGTGTGTCGGCCTATGCACAGCGGTTGCTTGATGGACTGGACACCATCGACTGGACCGACTCGCTGAAAGAGACCCAACGCAACTGGATTGGCCGCTCAGAGGGTACCGAAGTGGAGTTTACAGTGAAAGACAGTAATGTGAAATTCACCATCTTCACCACTCGCGCCGATACCATGTTTGGCGTAACCTTTATGGTACTGGCTCCTGAGAGCGAGTATGTACAGCAGGTAACCACACCCGAGCAGAAAGAGGCGGTAGAGGAGTATCTGAACTATGTGAAGAAACGTACCGAGCTGGACCGTATGTCGGACCGTAAGGTGACGGGTATCTTTACCGGCTCGTATGCCATCAATCCCTTTACGGGCGATGCCATCCCTATCTGGGTGTCGGAATATGTATTGGCGGGCTACGGAACCGGTGCCATCATGGCCGTACCTGCCCACGACAGCAGAGACTATGCCTTTGCCAAGCACTTCGGGTTGCCTATCATCCCGCTGATTGAGGGTGCCGACGTGTCGGAAGAGAGCTATGATGCCAAAGAGGGTATCGTGTGCAACTCGCCGGTGGCAGGTAAGGAGACACCATTCTCGCTCAATGGACTCACCGTCAAGGAAGCTATCGCCGCCACGAAGAAGTATGTGACCGATCACAAACTCGGCCGCGTAAAGGTGAACTATCGTCTGCGCGACGCCATCTTCTCCCGCCAACGCTATTGGGGTGAACCGTTCCCCGTCTACTACAAAGACGACATGCCCTACATGATACCCGAAAAGTATCTGCCGCTGGAACTGCCCGAAATAGACAAATATGAGCCTACCGAAACGGGCGAACCGCCTCTGGGCAGGGCCAAGTTGTGGGCCTGGGACACCGTGGCCCACAAGGTAGTGGAAAAGAGCAAGGTGGACAACGAGACTGTATTCCCCATCGAACTCTACACCATGCCGGGATTTGCAGGATCGAGCGCCTACTATCTGCGCTATATGGACCCCAAGAACGACACGGCACTGGTGGGCAAGGAAGCCGATGACTACTGGCAGAACGTGGATCTGTACGTAGGTGGTACTGAGCACGCCACCGGTCACCTGATCTACTCCCGCTTCTGGAACAAGTTCCTGCACGACTATGGCTACAGCTGCAAGGAAGAGCCATTCCAGAAACTCATCAACCAAGGAATGATTCAGGGAAGGTCCAACTTTGTGTATCGCATCAATAACGATGACCACAGCGCGGCACCACGTTTCGTATCGCTCGGACTCAAAGACCAATACGATACCACACCCATCCATGTCGATGTGAATATCGTACACGGCGACGTACTCGACACCGAAGCTTTCAAGGCATGGCGACCCGAGTATCAGCATGCAGAATTTGTCCTCGAAGACGGAAAATATATCTGCGGCTGGGCTGTGGAGAAGATGTCGAAATCGATGTTTAATGTGGTCAATCCCGACATGATTGTCGACCAATATGGTGCCGATACATTGCGCTTGTATGAGATGTTCCTCGGGCCTGTGGAGCAGAGCAAGCCTTGGGACACCAACGGTATCGACGGTTGTCACCGTTTCCTCAAGAAACTGTGGAACCTGTACTTCGACAACAGGTCGGAAACATTCTTAGTCAACGATGATGAACCCTCTAAAGAGAGTCTGAAGAGCGTGCATAAGCTCATCAAGAAGGTGACAGGCGATATCGAGAATTTCTCATACAATACGGCCATCTCTGCCTTCATGATCTGTGTCAACGAGTTGGGACAGCAGAAGTGCCACAACCGTGAACTCCTCACAGATCTCGTGGTGGTTCTGGCACCCTTTGCACCGCACATCGCTGAAGAACTGTGGTCGCACCTGTGCATGAAAGGCAGCGTATGCGATGCCAGCTGGCCACAATGGAACGAGGAATATCTGGTAGAAAACGAGGTGAAGTTAGGTATATCCTTCAACGGAAAAACCCGTTTCGACATGCTCTTTGCCGCAGATGCCGACACTGATGCCATCACCAGCCAAGTAATGGCCGATGAGCGTACCCAGAAATATCTGGAGGGCAAGCAGGTGATGAAAGTCATCGTGGTCAAGGGACGCATTGTCAACATCGTAGCTAAATAATAAGGCTATCATCGAGGTAGACAGGCCTGACGTGCAGGCCTGTCTACCTTTCCATCAAATACACCTAAACAATATTAATAAGATGACAAGGCAGGATTTTCTCTACGAAGTCAAGGACTATGTGAACATTACGCTTGGCTTGTTGTTATATACATTCGGTTTTACACTGTTTCTCTTGCCCTATCAAATCGTGACAGGCGGTATATCGGGTATCGGTGCCATCGTGTTTTATTCCACCGGATTCCCAGTACAATACACTTTCTTTATCATCAATGCCGTCCTCATCGTCTTGGCACTGAAGATATTGGGCTGGAAGTTTTTGACGAAGACCATCTATGCCACCTTCATGCTGACATTGTTCTTGGAGATTTTCCAAGACATCATCACCATGCCCAATGGCGAGTTTTATAAGATTCTGGGGGAGAACAATGACTTCATGTCACTGCTCATTGGCTGTATGATGACGGGCACCGCACTCGCCATCGTATTTCTCAACAACGGAAGTACCGGCGGTACAGATATCGTGGCGGCCGTGCTCAACAAGTTTCATAACATTACATTGGGCAAGGCCCTCATCATGATAGACATCTGTATTATAGGCAGCTGTCTTTTCATCGATTCGTTCGGCACTATCGACCTCCGTTGCCGTAAAGTGGTATTCGGACTCTGCACAATGGTCATAGAGTGCCTGATGCTCGACTACGTCATGTTCTGGCAAAGGCAGTCGGTGCAATTCCTGATATTCTCTAAGAAATATCAGGAGATAGCCTACGAGATTACCCGTGTAACCGATCATACGCTTACCATACTCGATGGACACGGATATTATACCGGCATGCCCACCAAGGTCATCTGCCTCTTGGCCAAGAAGCGCGAAAGTCTGCTCATCTTCCGCATTGTCAAATCCATCGATCCCAATGCCTTTGTCAGTCAAAGTGCTGTAATTGGTGTATATGGGGAAGGTTTTGATGCCATCAAAGTAAACGTAAAGAAAAAAAGCAAGACATGAAAATAGTATTTGCCACCAACAATACCCATAAACTCAAAGAAATCAAAGAGATATTGGGCGACAAATTTGAAATTGTCTCCTTGAGCGAGATAGGATGCCACGAGGATATTGCCGAAACGGGCAGTACACTGGAAGAGAATGCCTGTATCAAGGCACGCTATGTGGCCGACCACTACCATATAGACTGTTTTGCCGACGATACAGGACTGGAAGTGCCGGCATTGGGTGGCGCACCCGGTGTACATTCGGCACGCTATGCCGAAGGAACCGACCACAACAGTGAAGCCAACATGCAAAAACTGCTGCGTGAACTGGATGGAAAGACAGACCGTAGTGCCCAGTTCCGTACCGTCATCGCCTTACAACTGCACGGTGAGACCCATCTCTTTGAGGGAGTGGTAACCGGACGTATCGATACCGAGAAACATGGTACCGGCGGATTTGGCTATGATCCCATTTTCATTCCCGATGGCTATGACGAAAGTTTCGCATCCTTGGGCGATGAGATTAAAAACGGAATCTCACATAGGGCGCGTGCTGTGAAAAAGTTGGCTGATTTTCTCCGCCAACAAGTCGATTTGTAATCTGTAATCCATCTCCTGAATATGAAAAAGATTATCCTCTGTCTGGTCTGTGTACTCTATACCTGTATGCTACACGCCGACGGTATCGGCACATGGAAAGCCTATATGGCTTATCATGATATACAAGAAATAGAACAAGCAGGCAACAAACTCTATGTGCTGGCTTCGGATAATCTTTATGACTACAACACGACCGACAACAGCATCCAGACCTACGACAAGGTCAATGCGCTGAGCGATTGCGGCATTGCCCACATTGCATGGTGCAATGCTGCCAAAAGGCTTGTCATCATCTTCCAGAACCAGAATATAGACTTGTTGGACGAAAAGGGGAATGTGGTTAATGTTTCAGACTATTACAACAAGTCTATGACCGAAGACAAGACGGTCTATAGCATCTACATACAAGACCATTTCGCCTATCTCTGTACAGGATTCGGTATCATCAAACTCAACGTCAGAGACGCTGAAATAGCCGACACTTATCTGTTGGGATTCAGGACTGACTATTGCTATATCGCTGATGGCAATATCTACGCTGCCTCATCCACACACGGACTCTATAGCGCTTCGCTCACCACCAATCTGCTGGATAAAGCCAACTGGAAAAGGACAGGCAACTATGTAGCCAAATCCAAAACCATAGACCCAGAACTGCTGGCCATCGTCAACCAGCTTAATCCCGGCGGCCCGAAATACAATAACTTTGGTTTTATGCGCCTTTACAAAGGGAAATTGTACACGGTGGGAGGTGGATTTACTATGTTAAAAGATTTAAGGAGACCTGCGTGCGTTCAAATCTTAGACAAAGATGAATGGACCATCTATCCAGATAATCTTTCAGAATCTACAGGACACTATGTAATTGATTTCAATACAGTAAGTGTAGACCCTAAAAATGAGAATCACATATTTGCAGGTGGAAGAACTGGTTTGATAGAGTTTGAAAACTGCAATTATTTCAAAGATCATACATATGAAAATTCACCATTGAGGGGAACTGAAAACGTAAGTGCCACCAATAAGGAATATACATTGGTACATGGTACCACATTTGATGCAGAAGGTGCCCTATGGTGTTTGAACAGTGGTAGCGGAACCACATCTATTTTACAATATAAGGATAAAGAATGGTATTCTTATAATAAACAGGAAATCATGCGAGACGGACGCTCACTTGACCATCTCTGTCACCCGTTCTTTGATAGTAGAAATCTGCTTTGGTTTGTCAACAACAATTTTAACTATGCTGCCTTGGCATGCTACCAGCCTTCCACAGATGCCATTAATACCTATTACAACTTTATCAATGAAGACAATACCAGAGTAAATGTAAATTATGTAAGATGCGTAGCTGAAGACAAACAAGGAAATATATGGATTGGAACAGATGTAGGTCCATTGATGCTTGAACCTGGTGAGTTTAATAGCGAGAATCCTATTTTCCAGCAGATTAAAGTTCCACGAAATGACGGTACCAACTACGCTGATTATCTTTTGGCAGGCATTGATATCACCTGTATGGCTATTGATGGTGGCAATAGAAAATGGTTTGGCACCGCCAACAATGGCATCTATCTCATCGACAGCGACAACATGACGGAAATCCAACACTTTACTGCTTCCAACAGTAGCTTGCTTTCCGATAATATTGAATCAATCGCCATCAACGAAGAGACAGGAGAAGTATTCATAGGCACCAACAAGGGACTATGCTCTTACATGAGCGATGCCATTGAACCTGTAGAAGAAATGAACAAAGACGTTACCTATGCCTATCCCAATCCTGTGAGGCCAGACTATACAGGACCTATCACTATCGTGGGACTTACAATGGATGCAGATATCAAAATCACTACTTCCAACGGTATTTTGGTTGCCCAAGGCAGAAGCAATGGCGGCACCTTTGTATGGGATGGTACAGATACCAACGGCAAACGAGTGGCCAGCGGTGTATATATGGTTCAAACAGCCACAGCAGAAGGAAAGAAAGGAACAGTATGCAAAATAGCCATCGTCAACTGATTATAGGCACCATTTTTCTATTCACAGTTGTACAGTACATCATTTTGGTTTTCTTTGGATATACTCCTTATCCAGACAGCAATGGTTATTGGATATTGGCACAAGAAGCAGTAAATCAATGCCAGCCATATCCTACCATCAATCAGATAGACAATTTGGCTTTTGTATGGAATGTAGGTGCCATTAACATTACAGCCCTTTCTCTCTATCTATTTCATTCCATTACCCCTGTCTTATATTTTTACACCATTATTAAAGGTCTTACAGCGGCACTTGTATATCTCATAGCTCTACGATTATTTAATAATAAAGCCGCTTATCTGGCTCTGTTAATCTATATATTATATCCTGCAAACTATGGAGAATCTACATCTTTACTAAGCGAAACCCCTTTTATATTCTTTGCCCTTGCGGGGGTCTATGCCACACTTCAAAATAACAGTGTATGTGGTGGATTATTCATAGCCATTGCCAACTGGTTCAGACCGATGGGTATCGTGTTTATTGCTACATTGGCAATTAGTTGTTTTATCAATCGACAATATAAAAGAATCATTCACCTCATCATTGGCTATATATTGATGATTGGCGTCATAGGTTCACTATCTTATATAAGGACAGGATATTTTATATATCAAGCTAAAACAGGATGGATGGCTCTTTTACAATATTCAGTAGACCATACTGCTGACACAGAAGACGACAAATTGATGCTGACTAATACAACCAATCCGATAGAAAAAGATAAAATATGGCAAAAGAACTGTATCAACTGGATAGCCGAACATCCATTGGATTACCTAACAATGATGCCAGAAAAATTTATCAATACATATATTTCAGACAATGTAAATATGTGTACCTTTATTCCAGATAAGAAAGAAAGAGAATATATGTACCAGCCCGTAAGTATGAAATCTTTATTATCGGATTTTCCACATTTTACAGCCGTACAATGGCTCACTGTCTACAATCTATTATATTATTATGCACTGATAATCATGTTTATCATTAGCCTATGTTATGTAAATCTAAAAAAGATTATTATTCCAATAGGTATCATAGGCATCTGCACACTTGTACTTTTAATGTTTGGACACGGAGAAGCACGATTCCATATACCCCTGATGCCATTCATTATCATGACTGCAGCCTATTGGATAACCTCAAAAATAAGAGTATAAATATATCCATCACCATTTACGGCGCTAAACGTGGCATATAGGTGAACTAAATGCCATGATTAGCGCCGTAAATGCGGCATATAGGTTTCTGATGATAATCCTTAGCTCAGGCTCAACATCTTCTCGATGGGTTTCACGGCATCTGCTGCGATGGCAGGATCCACTTCCACACTGGGCCATTCATAGCGTAAGGTGTTGTAGATTTTGAGCAGCGTATTCATTTTCATGTATTCACACTCATTACAGCTGCAGCCCAGTCCACCCTCCGACACTTCTGGGGGCACGGCATAGAATGTCTTGTCGGGACAAGTACGCTGCAGTTCGTGCAGGATACCAGCTTCTGTAGCAACGATATATTCGCGGGTATCGTGCTGCTGGGCGTAGGTGAGCATGGTGGCCGTACTGCCTTTTACATCGGCCACAGCCAACACCGGTGCCTTGCACTCCAGATGTGCCATGATGATGGCATCAGGATGCTCGCGCTTGAGCTTGAGGATGGCATCGACAGAGAATTTCTCGTGTACATGGCAACCGCCATTCCAGAGAATCATCTCTCGACCCGTCACACTGTTGATATAATTGCCGAGGTTATAGTCGGGACCGAAAATCAGCTTCTCGTCTTGTGGGAACGAGTCGATGACCTTCTTGGCATTGCCGCTGGTCACCACACAGTCGGTGAGAGCCTTGACAGCAGCTGTGGTGTTGACATAGGAGATGACCTTATAGCCAGAATGCTCGGCCTTGAATCGGGCCAAGTCCTCTGCCTTGCAACTGTCAGCCAGCGAGCAGCCTGCATTGAGGTCGGGGCACAGCACCGTCTTGTCTGGAGAGAGCAGCTTGCAGGTCTCTGCCATAAAATGCACGCCACACATCACCATCATCTTGGCATCTGTGTCGGCGGCCTTGCGTGCCAGCGCCAGCGAATCGCCTACAAAGTCGGCTATATCCTGTATATCGCCCACCGTATAGTAATGGGCAAGGATGATAGCGTCTTTTTCCTTACAGAGACGGCGTATCTCTGTCTTCAGATCTATAGTCTCGCTCACTGGCTCGTCTATGTATCCTTTCTTGATCCATTCTTCTTTCAACATGACAATATCATTATAAGTTTTATATTCTTTTTAAAGAAATAGGAATGATGTATATGATACGCCGTGGATTGGTGCAAAACTTTTGGCCAAATTGCTTGGTTATTTCCTTATCCACGTCTTATCCTTACTTATCCACTATTGTTACCAATTCTATCCTATTGATTTACAGTGGTAAATGGTAGTTATACACATTTCCTCAATCTGTTGCAAAGTTAATAAGTTTATATCTTTTTTGGTGCAAAAATGGTGGAAAACTTGTTCAAAAGCCGATTATTTCTTTGTGGATATCCCCTTTGTTGTGTTTCTTGCGGCCCCTGTGTGGATATTTTACACGTTTATTCCGACGTTTTACACCACTTATCCACACGTTATCCACAGCTGTTTGTGGATAATAATATGGGTTGGCAGACAAAATAATTGGGTTGTTATTTGACGATGTCCCTATTTTAGACTATCTTTGCCCCCGAATAGTTTTACCCCAGTGATAGATGATTATAGGATTAGATGCGAAGCGTATTGTCCGCAACGGCACCGGATTGGGCAGTTACGGCCGCACGTTGGTCAATGACCTTGCTGCCATTGTCCCCGATGATACTTGCCTGCGCCTCTATGCGCCCGATGAGGGAGAAGAGCGGTATAGGGTTCAGGTAAACGAGTCTCCCCATATAGAGATGGTATATCCGCATGGACGTGTATGCAAGAGTCTGTGGCGGTCGCGTGGCATCGTGTCCGACCTGTTGCGCGATGGGGTCAATCTGTATCATGGATTGTCGGGCGAACTGCCACTCACCATCCGCAAGAGTGGCATCCGGTCGGTGGTCACCATCCACGATCTGATTTTTATGCGCCATCCTGAATACTATCATTGGTGGGACACCAAGATTTATGCGTGGAAGTTTCGTCAGACCGTGCGTGAGGCTGACCGTATCATTGCCATCAGCGAGTGTACCAAGCGCGATATTATCCACTACGGTGGGGTGGATCCGGACAAGATAGACTTGATTTATCAGAGTTGCAGTACCCATTTTCATGTACGCGAAAGCGAAGACAAGCTGCAGGATGTGCATGCCCGGTACACACTTCCCGCGCGTTATATCATTAATGTGGGAACCATTGAGCAGCGCAAAAATATACTTTTGGCCGTCAAGGCACTGCATTATTTGCCCGACGAGCTGTCGTTGATTATCGTAGGACGTTCCACACCCTATGCCGAAAAGGTACGGCAGTATGTGCAGACCCACAATCTTGCCCATCGTGTACGCATCTTGCATGGAGTACCCAACACCGATTTGCCGGCCATCTACCAGATGGCTGAGGCATGCGTCTATCCTTCCCGCTACGAGGGATTCGGCATTCCCATCATCGAGGCGATACAGAGCGGGTTGCCCGTCGTGGCATGTACGGGCAGTTGTCTGGAAGAAGCCGGAGGTCCTGATAGCCTGTATGTGCATCCTGATGACGAACAGGGCATGGCCGATGCCATCTCGCAGGTACTCAAAGGTAGTCCGGGTCGCGAAAATCGTATCACCCGAAGCATGGAATACATCCACCGGTTTGAAGGCAACAATGTAGCCCGACAGGTTTGGGATGTTTATGAAAAACTAATGAGGTGAAACCTATTGCCCATCCTGTCTTAAGACTCAAGTATTGGAAAGGGTGGGAAATATCAAAAACAAAGGAGGACCAACGCATCCATCGTCGTGGTCCTCCTTACTTGTTCGTTTATTTCAAGCAGTCTTCTATCTTTTCTACCACCGCTTCGGGCGTGATGCCCGTCAGACAGGCATAGTCGCCTCGCAGACAGGGCTTGTTGCCGTAGATGGAACATGGACGGCAGGGCAAATCTATCTGTATGGCATGGTCCATGCACTGTCTCCAGCCCATAAATCCGGCAAAGGGATGTGTGGCACCCCACACACTCACCACGGGTGTAGCTACCAATGAGGCCAGGTGCATGTTGGCCGAATCCATCGACACCATGACATCGAGGTGGCTCATCAGAATCAGTTCCTGTCTCAGTCCGCCCAATAGGGACGAGGCGTTGACACATTGTGTGTGCGCTGCCGCTATCTCGTCGAGTTGCTGTTTCTCATGACTGCTGCCACCAAACAAGAAGATACGGCAATCAGCATGCCGTTGGCAGAGCTGTGCGATCACGCTTCGGATATGGGATAGGGGATAGATTTTGCCCTGATGGGCGGCAAAGGGAGCCACCCCAATCCACTTTTCGCCAGTCAGTTTTTGACCGATACGGCCATCGAGCAGCGACAGGTCACCGCTTTCGACAGGGAAGATAGATTGGAACGACAAATCGACGGGATAGCCCAACCGTGCCAGCACGTCGGCATAATTCTGGAATGACGAAGGCTGCTGTACCAGTTGCTTACCCTCTTTTACCACCAGCATCCTTTTCCCTTTACGGTGCTTGTCGATGTGCGCCACCTTGAATCTGTCGATATTGAAGCGCATGCGCAGATACTTGGAGCGCAACACATCGTGAAAATCGGCGATGGCAGTAAATTTCTTGGCGGTAAGCCGGCGATAGAGCACATTGAGTCCATGCAGGCTGCGAGACTCTTTCTGGATGTCAGCCTCCATGAATCCGACGTTGGGAGCCAGATTCTCAAAAAAGGCGCGGGCAAATGGCTTGCTCAGTACCGTGATGCGCAGATGCGGGTACTGCTTGGCCAGCGAGTAGACCACGGGCACCGTCATGGCCACGTCTCCCATCGCCGAGAATCGGATAATCAGGATGTGCTCTGTCTTCACTTCTTACCGTAGAGTATAGGATTGGTAGACGGGTCGTTGTACATCTTCATCTGCCTGTACACCTTCATATATTTACGACCCTCGGCGATGTCGTCCAGCAGTTGGTCTATGGCCGTACCCAGGTCTACCTGCTGCTCCAGCAGCACATTGAGTTTGGCACCACACTTCTGCTTGTGCTCCTCAGAAGCATCCTCGCGCTCCGCCTGTTCACGCATGTGGTAAATCTTCAGGGCCAGGATGCTCAGTCTGTCCACTGCCCAAGCCGGACTCTCGGTATTGATGGTGGCATCGGGACTCACGTTTACATCCGAGTATTTCTGTCTGAAGTAAGAGTCTATCTGCTCCACCAGATCGGTACGGTCCTGGTTGCTGCGGTCTATGCGGCGCTTGAGCTGCAGGGCTTCGATAGGGTCGATATGGGGATCACGTATAATGTCTTCCAGATGCCACTGTACGGTGTCTATCCAGCACTTGAGATAAAGCCTGTTTTCTATCGATTCCCTGTCGTAGGGATTGTTGATAGGTGTATCTACATCGTTTTTGATGTGGTAATCGCGAATGGCCTGATTAAAAATCTGGTTACATTGTGTGGTAAATGACATGATTATCGTTTTTAGTTAGTACAAGTGATAAGTGTATAGACCACAATCGGTGGCCTCTCTTGGTTACAAAGATAGGACAAAAAGCAAGAAAAACAAAATTATTTCTTTATTTTTTATAGGTGCCCTTACTTTTTATAGGGATGCGTTGCGGTTTTCACTTCTTTCTTTGCGCTATCCATTTGTCGTAACGTACATAGATGCCGGCCAGCAAGGTACCCGAGATGGAATGGTAGGCACAACTGATGGCACAGGGAACTACGCAGAGTATGGCTTCGGGATGGGCCTGGAGCACGGTCTCGTTGGCAAAAAACGTGGTGGCCAATACGGTGGCCATGCCCGCATTCTGCATGCCTACTTCTATAGAGACGGTACGTTTCTTGGGCACACTGAACCGGAACATACTGCCTACGCCGTATCCAAGCAGATAACCGAGTGTGTTGTGGCAGAAGACCACGGCCATCATCAGTCCGAAGAGTCCTATACCGCTCAGCATGAGTTGGGGTTTCACCTGCGACACCACGCCGCCTACGATGAGTGCCAGACACGTAACGCTCAGTCCCGGCATCGATTGGCGCACCCCGTCAAACCATTGGCGCTTGCCGGCCAGACTGTTTGCCAGAAAACCCACACCCACGGGAATGATGGTGATGAGCAGTATGCCCCTGAACATGCCCCACGCATCTACCTCGATACGGGTGTCGGCAATCCACCATACCAGCAGCGGTGTCATGATGGGTGCCAGCAGGGTAGAGGCGGTGGTCATGCCCACAGAGAAGGCCACGTCGCCCCTGCACAGATAAGACATGATGTTGCTCGATACGCCACCGGGGCAGCAGCCTACCAGTATGATGCCGATGGCTAAATAGGGACTCAGGCCAAACGCCTCGGTAAGCAGATAGGCAATGATGGGCATGAGCGTATATTGCGCACAGGCTCCGATGAATATGTCTATCGGTCTGCTGAACAATATCTTGAAATCCTGGGTGGTGAGCGTCAGACCCATCGTAAGCATGATGATGCCCAGGATGACACTCGACACATCGCCACGTACCCATCCGAACACCTCGGGCCATACAAAGGCGACCACAGCTACCGCTATCACATAGACGGGTGCGTGGGCGGTCATGAGCGCGCTCGTCTGCTGAATCCAATTTTTCATACCATTACTTACTTGCCAATATGCTTTTTGCAGATGCAAAATTATACATTCTTCGCAAAATAGACAAAGATTTTCCTCCGTTTTTCCTCGTTTGCGTAGGGTGGTGACGGCAGATAGCGGGCGTACGGCATTTGCCATTCGAGCGTACGGCAAATGCCATTCGGCCGTATGGCAAATGGAATACGGGCGTATCGCAAATGCCGTACGGTGACCAAACGCCGTCTACAGTCCTCAGAAAGCATGGTTTGGGTACGTACACAATGCCCTGAAAAAACATAAACTAACGTTTCAAAAGCTATTTTATATCAACAGAAACGCCAAATTTATGCACAAACCATATACATGTGTGCAATAAGAAGCGGTTTTTTCATCAAAAAATTTGCCAGAATGAATAAAAATTCGTTCCTTTGCAGCCAGAAATTGAGTTAGAAATTAATTACAAACAATTTAAAAGTTACAATTATGTCAGAAATTGAAAGCAAAGTAGTAGCTATTATCGTAGACAAACTCGGTGTAGATGAGGCAGATGTTAAGGCTGAAGCAAGCTTCACCAACGACCTCGGTGCTGATTCACTGGATACAGTAGAGCTGATCATGGAGTTCGAGAAGGAGTTTGGTATCTCTATCCCCGATGACAAGGCTGAGACTATCCAGACTGTAGGCGACGCTATTAGCTATATCGAAGGAAACGTAAAGTAAATGGAATTAAAAAGAGTAGTAGTAACAGGTTTAGGCGCCGTGACGCCGCTGGGCAATAGCGCAGAGGAGACATGGGAAGCCATGTTGGCCGGTAAGAGCGGTGCCGCACCCATTACACAATTCGACGCATCCAAGTTTAAAACACAATTTGCCTGCGAGGTCAAGAACCTCAATATCAACGAGTGGATTGACCGTAAGGAGGCCCGCAAACTCGACCGCTATGCCCAGTTGGCCATTATCTCGGCCATTCAGGGTGTAAAGGATGCCGGTATCGATCTGGAGAAAGAAGACAAGGATCGTATCGGCGTGGTTTACGGTGTGGGTATCGGTGGTATCAAGACTTTTGAGGACGAGGTGAGCTACTATGGCGCACACAAGGAGGACGGTCCCAAGTTTAATCCGTTCTTCATCCCCAAGATGATTGCCGATATCGCTTCAGGCCATATCTCTATCCTTTTCGGATTCCGTGGCCCCAACTATACCACCACGTCGGCTTGCGCCTCTTCGAGCAACGCATTGGCAGACGCCTTCAACCTCATTCGTCTGGGCAAGGCCAACATCATCGTCAGCGGAGGTGCCGAGAGTGCCATCTGCGCTTGCGGTGTCGGCGGTTTCAACGCCATGAAAGCCCTGTCTACACGCAATGACGATCCCGAGCACGCTTCAAGGCCGTTTAGTGCCAGCCGCGACGGATTCATCATGGGCGAGGGTGCCGGCTGTTTGATACTGGAAGAGTTGGAGCATGCCAAGGCCCGTGGCGCCAAGATCTATGCCGAGATGGTAGGTGAGGGTGAGAGTGCAGACGCACATCACATCACAGCCTCGCATCCGGAAGGCTTGGGTGCCAAGTTGGTGATGGAAGCCGCACTTCAGGATGCCGGACTGAAACCGGAGGATATCGACTATATCAATGTCCACGGTACTTCCACCCACGTGGGTGATATCTCTGAGGCCAAGGCCATCAAGGCTGTCTTTGGAGATGCTGCCTACAAGCTGAATATCTCGTCTACCAAGTCTATGACGGGTCACCTGCTGGGTGCTGCCGGTGCTGTAGAGGCAATGGCTTGTGTGTTGAGCGTAAAGAACGATATCGTGCCGCCTACCATCAATCACGAGGAGGGCGACGAGGATCCCGAGTTGGATTACAATCTCAACTTTACCTTCAACCAGGCACAGAAACGCGAGGTACGTGCCGCCATCAGTAACACTTTTGGTTTTGGTGGACACAATGCTTGCGTAGTATTCAAGAAGTATGCTGAATAACATTATTGACAGGATAAAGCTCTCTTTCCGCAAGGATAAGGAGCTTTATTTGTCTTTGTACCAAATCATCGGATTCTATCCCCACGATATCAGTTATTACAAGATGGCATTGATGCACAAGAGCATCATGCACCGCAACAAGAAAGGGAAGCCTGTAAACAATGAGCGGCTCGAGTTTCTTGGCGATGCCATCCTCGACGCCATCGTGGGCGACATCGTCTACCAGCATTTTCCCGGTAAGAGGGAGGGATTTCTCACCAATACCCGTTCCAAACTGGTACAGCGCGATACCCTCAACAAGCTGTCGCAGGAGATGGGCATCAACCAGCTCATCCTCTCCAACGGACACAGTTCGTCGCACAACAGCTATATGGGCGGCAACGCCTTCGAGGCGCTGGTGGGTGCCATCTATCTCGACCAGGGATATGATGCGTGCATGAAATTCATGAAGCAACGCATCCTGTCGAAGATGATCAACATCGACAAGCTGGCCTATAAAGAAGTGAACTTTAAGAGCAAACTCATCGAGTGGAGCCAGAAAAATCGCGTAAAACTCGAATTTAAGCTCCTTCAGCAGCGAGTGGAGAAAGGCGGTAGCCCTTTCTTCAGCTATCAGGTGATACTGGAGACCGTAGAGGGATGCAGTGGGCAAGGCTACAGCAAGAAAGAAAGCCAGCAGATAGCGGCCAAACTCACGCTGGAGAAGCTCAAGCGCGAACCACAGTTTATCGACTGCATCTTCGATGCCAAGGCCAACCGCACCAAGATGGAAGAGGAGCCTGTGGAGAATGTGCCTGACACTGAGGAGAAGGACGATTTTATCATTGTGAGCCAGCCTTTTGAGGAAGATGGCCGTGAAGATAGCGTACAGGAGTCTTCCCGTCGTGAACAAGCGGTGGCGGTAGAAACCGAAACTGATGAAGACAGTGAGTTTGACCTGAGCGATATCAGTGCCAAGGCTATGAGTCGCGAGGAAATCATTGCTGCTGCCGAGGCCGAAGCCTTTGGCGAAGCCCGGTAGATACAGCCTACAGACCATAAAAAGTAAAGGAGTAAGGGGAAAAAGGATAGCTGTTTTCTCTCTTACTCCTTTACTTTTTTTGTTTTATCACTTGCATACGCCAAAATGATTCGCTATCTTTGTAACCATTATGAATATTACGTAACGTAAAATCAATAATGGTATAAGTGCTTATGATACAACTAAAAATCGATCATAAGTCAATATTTATAGCTGACTCTAATGGCGGTTTTCTGTAAAAAGCAATACGGGCAAGAAACCTTGAAGTTTCTTGCCCGTAATAGTAGATATCTGCCATGTGGCAGTTTATTTCCCGCACTTCTGCTTGAGCGGACATCCTGTGCCGTCGAAGCAGTGGGTACAGATTTTTTCCTTAGGAAGGCCGATAGACTTGACCAGCGTCTCAATCTTATTGAATTTCAGTGAAGAGAGCCCAAGCCGCTTGGCTATCTCTTCCACCATGCGCTGGTATTCGGGTGAGTCGGTTTTGGTGTATCGTTGCAGCAATTCCTCGCTGTTGGCGTCGCCCTCAAAGTCGTTGATGATACGACGTGTGATGAGTTCCATATCACTCTTGGAGGAAGTGAAGCCGATAAACGGACAACCGTAAACCAGGGGTGGGCAGGAGATACGACCGTGCACCTCTCGGGCACCGTACTCGTAAAACATGCGGACATTGTCGCGCAACTGGGTACCTCTGACGATAGAATCGTCACAGAAGACCACGCGCTCTCCTGTGAGTATGCTGCGGTTGGGGATGAGCTTCATCTTGGCGACAAGGTCGCGGCGCGATTGGCTTGACGGTGTAAACGACCGGGGCCATGTGGGGGTATATTTCAGCACCGCCCGCTTGTAGGGGATGTGGTGCCCCTCGGCGTAACCCAGTGCCATGCCTACGCCCGAGTCAGGAATACCGCAGACCAAGTCGGCTTCGGTGTCGTCTTCCTCACCCATCATGCGGCCATTGGTCTCGCGCACATACTCCACGTTGATGCCCTCGTATTCGCTTGTGGGGAATCCGTAGTACACCCACAGGAAAGAGCAAATCTGCTGTTGTTCCTGAGGCTCCTGCATTACCTCTATGCCGTCGGCGGTGAGGCGTACAATCTCGCCGGGGCCGACATCGCGTACACGTCGGAAGTCGAGGTTCGGGAAAGAGGCAGTCTCGCTGGTGACGGCGTAAGCACCTTCTTTCTGTCCGATGACAATAGGTGTGCGTCCCCATCGGTCGCGTGCGGCAATGATTCCGTCCTCGGTGAGAATGAGCAGGGAGCATGAACCGTCTATCTTGTCGAACAGCCGGTTGATACCTTCTGTAAACGTATTGCCCATGTTGATGGTGAGCGCCACCAGTTCTGTCTGGTTAATCTTGTTGGCAGACATCTCACTCAGGTGCATGCGCTGCGCTAAGAGTTCATCGGCTATCTCGCGGAGGTTGTTGATCTTGGCTACTGTCACTACAGCATAGCGTCCAAGATGCGAATTGACGATGATGGGCTGTGGGTCGGTATCGCTGATGACACCCAAGCCCTTGTTACCATAAAACTTGTCGAGTTCGTCTTCAAACTTAGATCTGAAATAGTCGCGTTCCAGATTGTGTATGGAGCGGCAAAAGCCGCGTTCGTTATCCAGTGTAACCATACCTGCGCGCTTGGTGCCGAGGTGTGAATTGTAATCGGTGCCGTAAAACAGGTCGTTCACGCAATCGCTCTTAGCGATGGTTCCAAAAAAGCCGCCCATTGTGTAAATGAAACTTTATGTTCGTGTAATATTTCCGGGTGCAAAGGTAAAAACAGTTTGATAATTATACAAGAATTTACCGCTTTTTTTGATGCTATATGCGTTCTTTATGCATTGCTTATAAAAGGCCTGACACGATTATGGGTGAGGAATTTAGTCGTTATAACCTGATATTCATTCGTAAACTGTATTTAGTTTCTTTTGCTGAATGAAAAATAATCACTATATTTGCGGTAAAATAACTTATTTTTTAATATGGAAACTGATATAAACCGTCTAAAAGTTGTTTTAGCTGAAAAGAAGAGGACAAATAAATGGCTATGTGAGCAATTAAACGTCAATCCATCTACTGTATCAAAATGGTGTACGAATAGTTCACAACCTGATTTGCCTACTCTCATTAAGATAGCCAGGTTACTGGAAATAGAACTTAGCGAACTGGTTAATAAAAAGTTTGTTGAGTCGATATAAGTACTTGGAATATGCAATTTAAACTCGAAAACCCGCAACACCAAATATCAGCCATACAAAGTGTGGTTGAGGTTTTTCGTGGTATGGAACGTAATACGTACGATAATGCTCATATTGAGGATATTCACGCAAACGTATGTTCGTTGCCTAACCTGCAACTTTATGATAATATCCATAGAATAGTTAAGGAAAATAATATTGCTGATTTACAATCTTTTATCGTTGAAGAAAATGATGCTTGTATTGAGATGGAGACTGGTACAGGCAAAACGTTGACATATATTCAGACGGCGTATGAGCTGTTCCGCGAATATGGGCTGAGCAAATTTATAGTTCTTGTCCCGTCTGTTCCTATTCGTCAAGGAGTCATAGACACTATTGAGAATTTCAAGGAACAGCTTGCTGATAAATATGACATTATTCCCAATGCTTTTATTTATGATAGTTCAAAACTAAGTTCGCTCCATGATTTTATCACGTCAGACCATCTGCAAATTATGGTACTGACAATGGCATCGTTCAATTCTGAGAATAACATCTTGAATCAGGTTGAACGAGAGGGGCTTTTTAATAATCTGCCTCACCTTGAAGCATTAGCCCAGACACATCCTATATTATTTATGGATGAGCCGCAGGAGGGTATGGACACAGAGAACTCAAAACAATGGATAGCTAAACTCAATCCACTGTTTAAGTTCCGGTATTCGGCGACCCATGCGGTCAAAAAGAATGTATTGTACCAACTTACACCTGCCGAAAGTTATCGGCTTGGATTGGTTAAACGTCTGGAAGTGCTTACCGTATCTGAGAGCAATGATGAGGCAACAATGAAAATTGAGATAAGCAGTGTGCAATCATCTGCAACTCAGGTAAAAGTTAAACTCAAATATTGGAAGCTCAACAAAACCAAAGGTCGCTTTGAATTCAAAGATTCAGGATTATTGAAAAAGGACGATAATCTTGCAGACAAGTCAGGTAATGAATCCTATCGGGATTTTACAATAAGCCGCATATATAAGTCGATGTCAGATCGCAAATGGCATGTCACTTTCTCTAACGGTACAGAAATCGTAGAAGGCTCTTCGTCTGCCAATAAGGAACAGGTTTGGGCGTTACAGCTTGAATGGCTTATCCGCCGACATTTTGAGAATAAAAAACGATTACAGGCAAAAGGTATCAAAAACCTGTCACTGGTTTTCATTGATAGGGTTGCCAATTACATGAGTGTTGAACACCCTGTAATCAAACAGCTTTTTGAGCAAAAATATCGTGAAGTTTATCCGGAGTTTAATGGTGGAAAACAACTTTCAGATGATGAGGTGCAAGCTGTACAAGGCTTCTATTTTGCCAAAACTACCCAAGGAGAATATACTGACAAAGAAGAAGCCTGCAAAAGAAATAAAGAGATTTTTGATGAGATTCTTCATAACAAGCAGAAGCTTCTCTCTTTTGATAGCCCGATAGAATTTATCTTTTCACACTCGGCATTAGGTGTCGGATGGGACAATCCTAATGTTTTTGGTATTGCGACACTCAATGAGAGCTATTCGGAAAATAAAAAGCGTCAGGAAATTGGGCGTGGTCTGCGCATCTGTGTCAATCAGGTTGGAGAACGGGTGTACGACAATGATGAGACACCTGATGATGAGCGGATTAATCAGCTCACCATCGTACCCAACGAGACTTACGAGACATTTGCCAGAAGCTACCAGAAAGAGACGGAAGAACTATATGGAACAACAGGTGCAACTCCACGTCTTAAACACACTCACAAGGGACAGAATAAAAATCGTGTGACATTCAAAATCAAAAAAGACGAGACGTTTATGAGCGTGTTCCGTCGGTTTTGGAATACGGTGGCAAAGAAAACCACTTATCGCATCCACATGGATGAGGATGACCTAATCCGTAAAAGTATTGCCGCATTGAATGACATACGGATCAGTGATTATTCCTTAGACGTGCAAAGCGTTAAGGTGAACGACATCAGCAATCTCAATGATTTTGAGGATGGTGGTTCAGATTTTCGCAAAGGGCTTGCTCGCTTCACTCCGCATGACCTCGTGGAAGAGCTTAGCGAGAAAACCGGTTTGTGCTATACTTCGGTATTGAGAATCATAGCCGGAATCAGCAATAAAGACCAGTATATCAAGAATCCTCCTGTCTTTATGGAGCAGGCTGTATTTAAGATGAAACAGATACAGCTCGACGAGTTGGTACGATGCGTTGAGTATTGTCCAACGGGAGAAGAATATGCTTTTGACTTCAATGACTTCTCAAAAGACGGCTGTGAGAATTGGATAAGCACTCCCAATCATGGCGTTTGGGATAAGACTCTTTATGACAGCAGTATAGAAAGAGATTTTGCAGAAGACGCAGACAAATCTACTAATGCAGACGTACTGTGCTTCCTTAAATTCCCACAATGGTACAAGATTCCGACACCCGCTGGCAACTACGAACCTGATTTTGGAGTTGTGCTGCGGAAAAGAGAACTTCGTAATCCGAATGAGGATAAGGAGTATTATTTTGTGGTAGAGATAAAAGGAACAAATGACATTGAAGATAAGAAAGCATTGACACCTCATGAGATTGCACGGATAAAATGTGCTATCGAACATTTTCGCTCACTCGGAATAGAGGCTTATTACAAAGCTCCAATAAAAGAATATGAAACATTCAAGGCGCAAGCCACTCAAACAATAAACAACAATGGAAACGTATAAAAATCACATCATACAATCGCCGGACATGAATGCCGAGCGTCTTGAAACCCTCCGCAACCTGTTCCCTGATTGGTTCACCCAAGAAGGACGGCTTGATATCAACGAGGTCAAAAAAGCAGTAACCCCTGATAGCGTTGAAGAAACAGAGCGGTACGAATTCCGTTGGTTTGGTAAATCTAATGCCAAACGCAATGCTTTTACGCCTACTCGTGCCACTTTGCATTTTGACGAATCACG
>JBJEAU010000003.1:0-4386 GCA_051869355.1 Prevotella sp.
CGGACTATCGATGAAGGAAAGCAGACGAATGGAACTGCGTGCCGACTTGATGGACTGTGACTGGTATGCATATAACGATTGTTATGGTACATATGAGGAAAAGGCTTTGGTGAAGTACATAGAAAGCATTAGTAAAAAGCTATTACAAAAATACGAATATTTCTATCTCGTAAGAAATGAGCGAGATCTGCATATCTATAGCTTTGACAATGGCAATGCCTTTGAGCCAGACTTTGTGTTGTTTCTCAGGCGCAAGGGTAGTAAGGATGTATATGATAATATCCAGATCTTCATAGAGCCAAAAGGAGAAAACTTGCGTAAGGAAGACAAGTGGAAAGAAGACTTCCTTTTGGAGCTGAAAGATAAAGCTGAGGTAAGGTGGTTGACAAAGACTGATTCTTATAACGTGTGGGGAGTGCCATTCTTTACGGAAAATAAGAGTGAGGAGTTTTGTAACACTTTTGATAAGGTAATTCTGCAGACAAACTATCAAGAAATATCGTCCTGAGAAGACTCTGTTAGATGATTCATGGGTGCATAGCAAGATAGAGCTTCTCCCGATTAACACCGATGGATATAGTCCTATTGTTCTTGATGATGAAAGCCCTCACAGCATGATCCGCAAGGCTGGTAGAAAATGGGGAAAGAAAAAACTTGTTAAATAACTTGTCTTTTCAACTCAAAAGTTTGCTTAACTCAGAAAAATCAATCATATTTGCATTATGATAATCGAAAGTATAACTTTTAATTATCATGATAATCGAAAGTAAAACTTTTAATTGTCATCATGTAAATGTCATTAAATCAGCAGTTTAAGCAATATGGTAGAAAGAAAACTATCTTACCCATCGGCGCAACCTGCAGCCAGGCGGTATCGACTATGGCCATGCCCTGGAACACCTTATGTTGCAGGAGACAATAGCATACCTGAGCTATAGTGGGACGGACTTGCAAGCTGCTTATTGGCGCACCGCATCAGGGTTTGAAGTGGATATGATAATATTTGAACCATTCAGCTATGACGTAAAGTGTGCCATCGAGGTAAAATCGTGCGAGGAGGTGCAGAACAGGCATTTGAAAGGTCTTAGGGCTTTCCGTGAAGAGCATCCGCAGTGTCACTCCATCTGTGTCTCGCATGACAAATCCCCACGTATGACCGATGACGGCATAGAGATATGGCCCGTAGAAAAGTTCCTGAGTCAATTATGGAGCGGGCGGTTTTTCTGACAATGGTTTCCACCGATTCCACCAGTTCCGCAACTTCTGCAAGTATAATATAATTCTGCCGCAACTGTGTTAAACCCAAATCGGTCATTAGCGTTATGATGATAACAACTCTTGTTTTTGAACAGATGTCTCTACGTTTTGAGGGCGCAATGGGGTTCCATTGTAACCGAAAAACGGAAAGGCAGATGACAAAAAGAAAGTTTGTTAGCGCATAATAGTCTAATGGCCGATTTGGGTTAAAAACATATTGCGGATGGATTATCCCTCAATGCTCTCCACGGTGATGCCGTCAAACTTTTCCATAAACTCCAGCACTTTGCGTGGAAACTGGTTGCGCTTGATGCGTATCTCCATGCTCACCTGATAGTATGTGCCGTTGTGTCCGTCGTGTGCTTGCATGCCATAGCGGATGATGTCTATCTCTCTCTTGCAGAATTCTTCCACAATCTCGCGCGCCTTGTCGGCCGTGGGAGAGGCGATGGTCACCATCAACTCGCGCGTACCCACCTTGTGGATAAGCATGTTGAGCGCTTCCAGACATAGCAGCACCATCACGGTGGCAGCTGAGGCCAACACGTAGAGGCCGGCACCGCAGGTGAGTCCGATGGCCGAGGTCACCCATAGGCCGGCGGCGGTGGTAAGTCCTTTGACCACATGTTTCTGGAAGATAATGGTGCCAGCGCCAATGAATCCGATGCCCGTCACCACCTGCGAGGCGATACGTGAGGGGTCGAACGAGGCATGGTTGAGCTGTGACAGTACCGCATCGAAGCCGTATTGCGACAGAATCATGAACAGGGCGCTGCCCAGTGCCACCAGGAAGTGGGTGCGGATGCCGGCTTCCTTGGCGCGGTATTCGCGTTCCAGTCCGATGAGGCCGCCCAACAGGGCTGAAACAAAGAGTCTGCATAAAAAATCGATCATCATAGGTCTTAATCGTTTAGAAGGTTGATGTCTTGGTGTGTGATTGGCAGCGCCAACAGGGTGGGGCTATACGTTGGTTGCCGGCACCAGAATGTGTTATTTTCCAACAAAAGTAGTGTTTATCGCTGACAAATTGAAAAGACAATTAGTAATTTATGTTAAACCTTGTCGTAATTGGCCGCGCGATTGCTTGGGAGGGCAGTGATAATGTCGTAACTTTGTGCGCGATAGGCATAATATAGGCCTAAGCAAGATGAAGATGACAGACAAACAGCTATTCAGACAGTGGATGGGCAGGGCCTGTGGGGCTCTCCTGCTGTGGATGGTGGCCATGCAGGCCGGAGCGCAGACCTTGGAACGGGGCAATTTTAAGGCTATGCGTGGAGCCGTGTCGGGCAATTACGATTTCTGGGTCTATACGCCCGGAGACTATGAGGAGGGAGGGCATCCTCTGCCTTTGGTGGTCTTCCTCCACGGTGCCAGTCTGTGCGGCCGCAACCTCGACCGTGTGCGCCGCTACGGTGTGCTCGATGCCATTGAGAAGGGAAAAGTGGTGCCGGCGTTGGTATTGGCGCCGCAGAATTCGGGCGGAGCATGGAATCCGAAAAAGATATATGAACTGGTGGAGTGGATGCAGGCGCATTACTCAGTCGATACGACGCGCATCTATGTGCTGGGCATGAGCTTGGGCGGCTACGGCACGATGGATTTTGTCGCCACGTATCCCGAAAAGGTAGCTGCGGCGATGGCGCTTTGCGGGGGCTGCTCGGTAGCGAAATTGGACGGGTTGGGGAAGGTCCCGCTGTGGATCATGCACGGCACAGCAGACAAAGCGGTGTCTATCAAGCAGTCGAAGAGGATTGTGGAATACCTGCAAGAACGGCATGCCGACTCGTTGTTGCGTTACGAC
The DNA here is from genome assembly GCA_051869355.1 of Prevotella sp. GTDB lineage: Bacteria > Bacteroidota > Bacteroidia > Bacteroidales > Bacteroidaceae > Prevotella. The sequence continues at coordinate 3,062 of JBJEAU010000003.1, forward strand.
TGGCTGGCCAAGGGATCGCATGGCATCTTGGTGCGCCTCTTCTATCTCCAGAAGACCTACGACTGGCTCTTCGCACACTCTTTGTCTGACAATCCGCGCACCGTCGACAAGTGCTTCGATATCGGGTACGAGGATATCAACGAGACCTATCAGGAACTGAAATGGTTTCAGGGCATGTTTGAAGACGACTGATGATCCCCCTCTCTATTCTTCAGGAAGGAGCGGGCACTTCAAGCACGTCGCAAGGGATGGTTCACGGCCTGTTTTTGCAGATTATAAAACGTATCGAATCGCCTATGCATGATTAGGCAAAACGATTATCATTCAATCATAACAATTATCAACAACAAAAATCAAAATCATCATGGAGGTAAAAGAAAAAGTATTGGCGACAATGAAGGAGGCTGGACAACCTCTGAATGCAGGTAAGATTGCAGAACTGAGCGGTCTTGACCGGAAAGAAGTGGACAAAGCGATGAAGCAGCTCAAGGAGGAAGGCGCTATCGTCTCTCCTGTACGCTGCAAGTGGGCTCCCGCTGAGTAAATGGCAAAAGATGGTGCTGCTGTCGTGAGCAAGGATGGCAGCACTATCATTGTGGTGAAAACTGTGGAAAAGAAACAAGTCTGACGATGATACAGCAAACGGAATTTTCACTTTCTGCCAAGCGCAGGGGTTGTCATTTGGTGACGCAGGAGATACTGGCACACTTGCCGCAGCCATTGCCCAAGGCTGGCCTGTTGCATCTGTTTGTCAAACACACCTCGTGCGCGCTCAGCATCAATGAGAACGCTGACCCCGACGTGCAGTCTGACATGGAGAAGATCATGAACCATATTGTGCGCGAGAACGAACCGTACTATGACCACGTGCTCGAAGGGGCTGATGATATGCCTGCCCACGCCAAGAGTTCCCTGTTCGGAGTGAGTCTCACGATTCCAATCACAAGCGGGCGCTTGAATCTCGGTACATGGCAGGGCATCTATCTTTGTGAGTTTCGTGACTACGGAGGCCCCCGGAGGGTCGTGGCAACAATCTATGAATAATAGAGCGGTAGTTGCTGGATTCTTTCTCCTGTTTGGTGAAGGGGCAGCAGCGTTTTGAAATACCAATGACTGTTTGATAACGGTTGGGGGGGCCGCGAGAAAGGAGGCTGGCCCAGAAATAAAGATATCGCTGCATGAACTGGAGAGTGCCTATAATATAATAAGGTATGCAGTATCTGTAGCGCGTTTGTGTGGTTGATTTAGGTCAAGAACTCCGATTTTAGTGAATTTTTCCTTTGAAATATTTTTGTGTTTTGGAAAAAAGCGCTACCTTTGCATCC
>JBJEAU010000004.1:0-4384 GCA_051869355.1 Prevotella sp.
GCAAGTATCGATGCCATGAACGAGATTTCGGGTGCCATCATCTCCATTACCCTCGTGATGTCTGCGGTGTTTGTGCCGGTATCGTTCATGGGTGGCACGAGTGGTGTGTTCTACCGTGAGTTTGGTGTTACGATGGCTGTATCTATCCTTATCTCGGCCGTCAACGCCCTTACGCTGTCGCCTGCACTGTGTGCCATCTTCCTGAAACCTCACGAGGAGGGGCATGAGAAGAAGACTTCGTTTATCGATCGCTTCCATGCTGGCTTCAACTACCAGTATGAGAAGATATTAGGAAAATACAAGAATGGTGTAGCCAACGTCATTCATCACCGCATCCTGGCCGGTGTGGCCGTAGTGGTGGGTATTGTGGCGCTGGTGGTCACAATGGCCACGACCAAGACAGGACTCGTTCCCGACGAGGACACGGGTGTAATCTTCTGTACCGTGTCGATGGCACCGGGTACCAGCCAGGAGCGCACCAAGGAGGTTGTGAACCAGATAGACAAGATGCTTGCCTGCAACCCTGCCGTGAAGACACGTGAGCAGTTGCTCGGCTACAACTTCATTGCAGGCCAGGGTTCTGACCAGGCTACGTTCATCGTGAAGCTCAAGCCGTTCGAAGAGCGTCCAGCCGGTTTCTTCTACAACCTTTCAGGATTATGGCAGGGTGACGGCATTATGAGATTCTTTGTCAATCCGATGTCTTACACCTCTGTCCTTGGCATGATTTACAAGCAGACGGCAGAAATCAAGGATGCACAGATTCTTGCCTTCGCACCGCCTATGGTCAGTGGCTTCGGTGCCACCAACGGTATCACGTTCTCTATGCAGGACAAGACGGGAGGCGACCTGAACAAATTCTTCGAGATTACCAAGATGTATCTGGCAGAGCTCAACAAGCGTCCGGAGATTGCTACCGCCATGACATCCTACAACCCCAACTATCCACAGTATATGGTGGATGTCGATGTGGCAAAGTGCAAGCAGTCGGGCATTTCTCCCCAGTCGGTACTCTCTACACTGCAGGGTTATTACGGTGGTATGTATGCCTCCAATTTCAACTCCTACGGTAAACTCTACCGCGTAATGATCCAGGGAACAGTAGACAGCCGCAAGAACCCAGCGACATTGTCCAATATCTATGTACGCACCCCACAAGGCATGGCACCCGTCAGCGAATTCTGTTCGCTGCGCCGTGTGTACGGTCCGTCAAACATCAACCGTTTCAACCTCTTCACCTGTATCAATGTCAACGCCACAGCAGCCGAAGGCTATTCTTCGGGTCAGGCTTTGAAAGCTGTTGAGGAAGTGGCTGCCACGGTATTGCCCGACGGTTACGGACTCGACTACTCGGGTATGACCCGTTCGGAGCAGGAGTCGAGCAATTCCACGGGCATCATCTTCGCACTGTGTCTCGTCTTCGTGTACCTGATTCTGTCTGCACAGTACGAGAGCTACATTCTTCCGTTGGCTGTAATCCTGTCGATACCGTTCGGACTTGCCGGAGCCTTTATCTTCACCGACATCTTCGGCCACTCCAACGACATCTACATGCAGATTGCACTCATCATGCTGATCGGTCTGTTGGCCAAGAACGCCATCTTGATCGTACAGTTTGCCTTGGAGCGCCGTATGACGGGTATGGCCATCCGCTACTCGGCCATCCTGGGTGCCGGAGCCCGTCTCCGTCCTATCCTGATGACCTCGTTGGCCATGATTATCGGTCTGTTGCCGCTGATGTTTGCCTCGGGTGTAGGCAAGAACGGTAACCAGACACTCGGCGCTGCCGCCGTGGGCGGTATGCTTATCGGTACGCTCTGCCAGCTCTTTATCGTTCCGGCACTGTTTGCCGTCTTCCAGTGGTTGCAAGAGAAGCTCAGACCGCTCAAGTTTGAGGACGAAGAGAATGAAGAGGCCGCTGCCGAACTGGAGCAGTATGCGCACGCCAAAGCAACGGTAACCCCCGAAAACTATAAGAACCAATATGATGAAATTTAATAAGATAAACAGTATCGTCATAGGCCTTGCAGTACTCCTCCTGAGTGGCTGCAAGAGCCTCTACGGAAAATATGAGCGCCCCGATGTGATGGCTACAGGTCTGGTCAGGGACGCTGTCTCCACTACCGACACGCTGGCGGTGACCGACACGGCCTCGTTTGCCAACATTCCTTGGCGCAGCGTGTTTACCGATCCTCAGCTTCAGGGACTTATCGAGCAGGGACTGGCCCACAATCCCAACTTGCTCAACGCTGCCCTCAATGTCAAGATAATCGAGGCACAACTGATATCGGCCAAATTGGCTTTCCTACCAGCGTTCAGTTTTACCCCGCAGGGCACCATTGCCTCTTGGGACGGCAACAAGGCTACCAAGACCTACAGCCTACCCATCAATGCCAGCTGGAACATCGACCTTTTCGGCAACCTGTTGTCGGTGAAACGTGGCGCGCAGGTGGCTCTCCTCCAATCAAAGGACTATCAGGTGTCGGTACAGACCACCGTCATCGCCAACATCGCCAACATGTACTACACGCTCTTGATGCTTGACAGGCAGATGGAACTCATCGGCGATATGGAGAAGCTCACCAAGGACACTTGGGACAAGATGGCCATCCTCAAGGAGACCCGTTCGGGCTACTACTCTACTGCCGTGCAGGCTGCCGAGAGCAACTACTACTCGGTGCTGACCCAGAAGGCCGACCTGCAGCGACAGATCCGCGAGGTGGAAAACTCGCTCTCGCTCCTTATCGGCCAACAGGCGCAGACCATCGCCCGCGGCCGCTTGGAGAACCAGAGTCTTCCTGAGCATTTCTCGACAGGAGTAGGCATCCAACTGCTCAACAACCGCGCCGATGTGCATGCAGCAGAGATGAATCTGGCCCAGTGCTTCTACGCAGTAGAGACAGCACGCAGCCGGTTCTATCCCTCCATCAGCATCAGTGGCAGCGGTATCTTCACAAACAGCAGTGGCGCCGGCATCGTCAATCCCGGCAAGTGGCTGCTCAATGCGGTTGGATCGCTCACACAGCCCATCTTCCAGAACGGCAGGCTCATTGCCGGACTCAAAGTGGCCAAAGCGCAGTACGAACAGGCCTACAACACATGGCAAAACGCTGTCCTCACCGCCGGAAGCGAGGTGAGCAACGCGCTGGTGCTCTACAACTCGTCTGCCGAGAAGAGTGCCATCGAAGCCAAGCAAATCACAGCGCTGCAGAACAACGTGGAGTCGACCCTCGAACTGTTCGACGGCAAGAGCATCACCTATCTTGAGGTCATCCAGGCACAGAGCAGCCTGCTCAATGTGCAGCTGAGCAAGGTGGCTGACGACTTCTACAAGATGCAGGCCGTGGTCAATCTCTATCAGGCACTGGGCGGAGGCGCCAAGTAAACAGGGCTTATTATTTATAATCACGTAACAGATTCAAGTTTATGGCAAGTCAAATAAGTTCGAAAGCCGAGGTCTCGCCGAAAGCGAAGATTGGAGACAACTGCAAGATCTTCCCCTTCGTCTACATAGAGGACGATGTGGTCATCGGAGACGGCTGCATTATATTCCCATTCGTCAGCATCCTGAACGGAACACGCATGGGCAACAACAACAAGGTACACCAGGGTGCCGTGGTGGGTGCTCTTCCGCAGGATTTCAACTTCCGTGGCGAGAAGACCGGGCTCATCATCGGCAATGGTAACATCATCCGTGAGAATGTGGTCATCAACCGCGCCACCCACACAGGCGGCCAGACGGTTATCGGCAACTACAATTTCCTCATGGAGGGCTCCCACATCTCTCACGACACCAAGGTGGGCGACCACTGTGTCTTTGGCTATGGCACCAAGATTGCCGGCGACTGCGAGATTGGCGATGGTGTCATCTTCAGTAGCGGTGTGATCGAGAATGCCCGCACCCGCGTGGGCGAAGGCAGCATGATACAGGCCGGAACCACGTTCTCCAAAGACGTGCCGCCCTTTGTCATCGCCGGTGGAAAACCCATTGCGTACAGCGGTCCCAACTATACGATGATGACCGCCAATGGTATCGACGAGAAAGTTCAGAAACACGTAGCCAATGCGTACCGTCTGGTATTCCACGGGCAGACCAGCGTCTTTGATGCGGTACTCCAAATCAAGGCACAGGTGCCCGATGGCCCGGAAATCAGAATCATTACCGATTTCCTCGATTCCACCAAGACGGGAATCATGAGCAAAATTTAATTCATACCTATTATTTAAAATATTTTTTGGTATTGCAAGAGGGCTTGTCGTGAGGCAAGTCCTCTTTTGTTGTAGTCAGTCCACCCAGACCGGTGATGGCATATAGCAGACCTAAATGCCATGTTTAGCGCGCTAAAGGTGGCATTTAGCCCTCGTAAACGCCATGTTTGAAAAA
>JBJEAU010000005.1:0-8636 GCA_051869355.1 Prevotella sp.
CGGTATCATCAATAGGGAACCTCGGGTGAGCAATGAGATTATCCGCACCTTTTATGTCAACGCCATCAACTGCGCCCAAGATAGCATCAAACTCATCAATCCTTACTTCACGCTCAACCATTCGCTGAAGAAAGCATTGCGCAACGCTGCCAAAAGAGGGGTAAAAGTGGAGATTATGCTGTCGGTGAAAAGTGATATCCCACTTACCCCGGACTGCGGCTTCTACAATGCTCACAAACTCATGAAAAAGGGCTGTAGACTATGGATGTACGAACCTGGTTTTCACCATACCAAGATCATCATGGTCGACGGCAAGGTTTGTACGGTGGGCAGTGCCAATCTCAATGCGCGCAGCCTCAGCTGGGATTACGAGGCCAACGCTGTCATTGTCGACCCGTGCACGACCAAAGAGTTAGACCAACTCTTTGAGAAAGAGAAAAAGGATTGCTTCTTGCTCGATGAAGAGAAATGGGATGCGTGGCGTAGTCCTTGGCAAAAATTCAAGGGATGGTTTGCCCATCTCATTGCCCCCCTGCTTTGAGAGGAGCTATATCTTGTCTACATCCACATAGCCGTTCATGACAGCATAGATGGTTAAGGCCGAAACACTCTTCAGCCCTAACTTTTCCATTATATTCTTACGGTGTGAGATGACCGTCGTCAGTCCAATATTGAGTTTGTCGGCTATCTCCTTGTTGATATACCCACGCACGATAAGCACCAAGACCTCTATCTCCCTACTCGTCAACAGATTGGCCTGCTGCACGCGCGGCACCTCCGGCAGATTTCGGCCATGCGCATGGGCACGTTGTTCCAACATCAGGATAGACTTGACCAACTGCTCTTCCGATACATGCACACACAGGCTATGAAAACCTGTCAACTGCACGTTGGAATCGTTGGCCACAGTGAGCACAATGGTTTTCTGGCGTCTATCCAAGAAAAACACACGATGCGCCAATACGATATTGACGGCCACAAAATAGTGGAAATAACGGTCTGTATCCGACAATTCAAAATCCTCAAAAGAGCCATAGACATCCACCTCCATAATCGGCATGACTTGCTGCAGTATCTGGCGCAAGCCGATGATAGCGAGTGTATTGGGATCAATAATCGCTACACGTGGCTTCGCCATCATTCCTTTCGCCTGTGTTGCTGACAGTATGGGCGGTCTACTCATTCCTTCTCCAAAAACGATAGGTGATATCCTTAAACTCGTGGTTCTCCACCTGCTGATACAGCCGTTGGTTGGTAGTTTTGCACTTCAACGAACCAAGATGTGCGATGTAAGGCCCCACCTTGATATAATCAAACATCCGCTTACATGCCGTCGGTGCGATGCGCAGGCGACCACTGTACCACCCCACCCTATAGTTCGGGTGGGCTTGGTGCAGATATCCGGCCAGCTCGCTGACATATTCAGGTTCGGCATCACCACCCATAAAACAGATACAGGTGATGTCGGTTCCGAATTTTCCGACAAACTCATCCAATACTTCTGTCGTAAGGGGAATACCGACGTCATTCCACAGATAGCGGCTATGACAACCCGGACACCGACAAGGACAGTTGCTGATATTAATGGCCAACGTCACCTCATCGGGGATTTCCTGAAAGACGATACCGGCATTAACGTACTTGAGCATAATACCTCCTGCTGGCTTCTTCTTGTCTCGGTTGAGAGAAATTGCTGACACGTTTCAAGTAGCCGATGATGCGTGTAAGATAGTCCACATTCTTGCTCTTGCATATCGGGCACTCTTTCAGGTAACGCTTGTCGATATGTCCACAATCGTTGCACACCGTGTTGGGAATGTTAAAGGTAAAATAGTTGCATCCCTCCTGCGCCGCCACACGGAACAGTTGGCGATACTGTGCCTTGCTCAGATGTTCCTCCAAGTTCATGTGGAGGGCAGAGCCACCTGTGAGATGCTCTATATAGGGCGCACCATGCAACTTAAACTTGTCGATCACCGTCAGACTGTCATCCTCCACGGCATAGAAATAGGAATTGTAACAGTCACGTGGAACGAAATAGCCGTCCTCACGGTCCCATTTGGCATGCTTCACACCCACATTCTCTGCCGGAATCATCTCGCAGTTGAACATCACTTCCTTGGTGCGATACTTCTTGTTATATTTCTCAACGATACCCAAGACGGTCTGTACAAAGGCCAGATACTCGGGATTGTCATTGATTTTCAGTCCCATAAACTCGGCAGCTTCCACCAGTCCGTTTACGCCAATGGTGAGATACTGACGGCCCAGATTGATGTAACCGGCATCAAACAGCGGCAGCATGCCATGCTCTTGGAGCTCCTTCAGGTTCTCATTGTAGGCCATCTGTACCTTATGGCAAAGGTCGATAATCTCTCCGAGATACTCCTTGTAATCTATCTGATGATTTACCGCATACTGTATGCAACGGTTCAGATTGACCGTGAGCACACTCTTGGAACCCGTAGACACACCTCCGGCACCCAAAGTATAACTGAAGCCATTGTCCTGAATCTCATTACGCAACCTACAGCACGAACTCAAACTATCCGCATTGTCGCTGAGATACGTAAAGAAACTGTGACCTTCTGCATACATCTCTGCGGCAAAATCTCCCCACTCCTCGTCTTTGCACTCGCCGTTTTCGGTCAGCATGGCCATCGTTTCCACAGGGAATGTGAGCACCGTCTTGGTACGCTCTGCATTAAACCACTTCATGAAGCGCTTCTGCAACCATGACACTCCTTCCCAATCGGGCTGTGTGCCATCCGGGAAATAGAAGTTGCCGAAAAGGCTCTCAAAATAATACTTGTCGTAGTAGGAAATATTCCAGAATACAGCCTGATAGTTGCGTGCGCCAGTCGGCTGATTGAGCGAATAGACAATCTGTTCAAAACAATCCGTAATCACCTTGTCGATGCTACGCTGTTTGATAGAAAGGTCCACCACCTCGTCAGCCCGCTTAAAGTAATCCTTGCCATACTCCTTGCCAATGAAATAGTTCATATACATCAGGAACTCGGGAGTAGCACAAGCTCCCGACAGCATCGAGCTGACCATGAACACCATATTGATGAATCCACCGCAGAACGACTTGAGATTGGTAGGAGCCGACGAGTTGCCGCCTATCGATGTGGTGCCGCCTATCAACCACGGATACATGGTGATGGACGCGCAATAGTTGGCAAGCGATGTCTCATCGTTTTTATAGATATAATGGTGCGTCAGCTTGTCGATATATTCATCAGCCAACTCTTTGCCGTACATCTTCTTGATACGGTCTGTGAGCAACTTGCGGTTAAGACGGATAAAGCTCGATTTGGGAAGTTCACCAATCAACGTAGCGATATTCTTGTGCTCCACATTGGCATTGGCATCATACTTGGAACCCGACGCAGCATTGGTAGCCTCCAGATAGTCGGCCACGAAGCGCATACGCTCCAGCGTCTCGCGGTCTTCAGTATGCTGCTGGCGATAGAGCATAAACGATTTGGCCACCTTGTAGTAGCCCTCGGACATGAGCGCCTCCTCTACCTGGTTCTGAATATCCTCCACCTTAATATTATTATAGATATCAAGCCTGCTGAGAATCTTGGACACATTACCCAGATCCACAGGTTCCTTTACAGAGTCGAATGCCTTGATGATCGCATTCATAATCTTGTCGAGTGAGAAACGGTCTTTGGAGCCGTCTCTTTTGGTGATGGTAAAATTCTTAATTTCCATTTTATCTTGTCATTCTAAGATTTCTCTAACACTACGAAGTTTCTCTTTTCGGAAAACTTTTTCCTTTGTCATTCTCAAAAAGTTTTCCATTTTGGTCAACTCTTCTCAAAGAAGCGACGCTGCAAATTTCCTTTTTCGTCCTTTTGGTTTTCGTATGCAAAGGTAACAAAAATCTATTATCCTATGCATAGGAATAGAGGGAAAAATCAGGAATTTACAATATTTAGCACTTACAGATTACAATGACAATGATGTTTCCTCACAGCCGCACACCGGGAAGCAGGAGCGGAACAAACCGGGAGACAATGGCAAACAAATACTTCTCCCAACGTACATTACCCATTGAGAAACAATTATTTACAGACAACCAACAAACTAAACATTTACCGAAGAGATGTCTATCAGCCCCTTGGCGATAGCATAAACCGTAAGGCCTGCCGGCGAATGAATCTGCAGTTTACGGGCAATATTCTTGCGATGTGTGATAACGGTGTTGACCGAAATGCAAAGATGGTCGGCTATCTCCTTGTTGGTCATTCCCTGCACCAAACTTACAATCACTTCTTTCTCACGTTCGCTCAGCGCATCGTTGTCCATATTGCGACTGATCATATTGGAAAGTTTCACCGTAATACCGTCTTGGCGAATCTTTTTTTCGAGATTTCTGATTGCCGGGATAAAGATATGGTCCTCTACTTCTGCATGTTGTGCCAACCAGAGCTCACAATTGTAGATGTCATAGAGCGTGGCGCTCAACTGATTGTTGTGCAACCCGTCGGTAGGCAGATACTTGATGATGATGTTTTTCAACTCACGCAATTTCTGGTCTGTCTGCCCATGATGCTTGGAAAAAGTCTCTATGTCATAGTTGTCCATCGTCTTGCCATCGAGCAGCGACTCTACATAGGGGAACACGGTCTTCTCCTCATACTTCATGTGGAGGAGAATGCTGTGTGCGTATTCGTCATAGAGGCGCACGATGAGCTTGGCCATGCTGTCGGTCTCGTCGATGGCCTCACACAGCTCCTTACGGATAAACGGCAGCTCAAAACCCAGATAGTACTCATGCGATGCACGCAGGTACTGCATCAGTGTGGGGATGGACAGGCGACCCACATCGTCGGGACCGAGATACCCATTAATGGTGAAATTGACCACCGCAAGAAACGTGAAAGTGTCCACCCCCTGGTCCTCGCACAGTTCTCTGACCGTCTTGTTGCCAAAACCAAGATTGATGCCGAAAGAGCCCAAACACTGCAAGATGCCATAATTGTCTTGGATGATGGAGATCATCCTGTCATCAGCCTCGTATATTTTATGCTTCTTCATCGGTTTGTCACCATTTATGATAATGTATGCACAAATTTAACCAAAAAACCACATCCGCACAATCCCCAATAGTAGGTAATTTGACGGCACAAGAGGAATGAGCAGACAAAAACAACAATCCCTCACCGACAAAGAGACTTTGCCGACAAGGGACTGTGGATATTTTCGCACGAACCCGCAAGGGGTCTATCATGGAAGACTACTTGGCGTAAGCCACGCTTCGGGTCTCGCGGATGACCGTTATCTTCACCTGTCCGGGATAAGTCATCTCATTCTGTATCTTAGTGGCAATCTCGTCGGAGAGTTTGATACTCTCCTCGTCCGACATCTTATCTGCTCCCACAATGACACGCAGCTCGCGACCGGCCTGGATGGCGTAAGTCTTCACTACGCCGGGATAACTCATGGCTATCGCTTCCAAATCGTTGAGGCGCTTGATATAAGCCTCTACAATCTCTCTACGGGCACCGGGACGCGCACCCGAGATGGCATCGCAAACCTGTACGATGGGAGCAAGCAGCGTCTCCATCTCCATCTCGTCATGGTGGGCACCGATGGCATTGCAGATATCGGGTTTCTCCTTATACTTCTCAGCAATCTTGGCACCATACAATGCGTGGGGCAGCTCGCTCTCCTCGTCTGGCACCTTACCTATATCGTGCAACAATCCTGCACGCTTGGCCTTCTTGGGGTTCAGTCCCAGCTCCGAAGCCATCACGGCACAGAGATTGGCCGTCTCGCGGGCGTGCTGCAGCAGATTCTGGCCATAAGAAGAACGATACTTCATCTTACCGACCACGCGGATAAGCTCGGGATGCAGGCCGTGGATGCCCAAGTCGATAGCCGTACGCTTGCCGGTCTCGATAATCTCGTTGTCCAACTGCTTCTTGACCTTGGCCACCACTTCCTCAATACGGGCAGGATGGATACGGCCATCCGTCACCAACTGATGCAGGGCCAGACGGCAGACCTCGCGGCGGATGGGATCGAAAGCAGAGATGACGATGGCCTCGGGCGTATCGTCTACGACAATCTCCACGCCTGTGGCAGCCTCCAACGCACGGATATTCCTACCCTCGCGACCGATGATACGGCCCTTCACCTCATCGTTGTCGATATGGAACACACTCACCGAGTTTTCGATGGCCGTCTCCGTAGCCACACGCTGGATGGTCTGAATCACTATCTTCTTGGCCTGCTGGTTGGCATTGAGCTTGGCCTCGTCCATGATTTCGTTGACATAGCTGGCCGCATCGAGCTTGGCCTGATCTTTCAGACTGTCTACCAGACGGTTTTTAGCCTCCTCGGCGCTCAGTCCGGAGAGTTCCTCGAGCTTGGCACGCTCCTGCTCCTGCATCTTGGCCAGCTCCTGCTGCTTGGCGAGCAAGAGTTTCTTTTCGTTGTCGATGCGCTGCTGCAGTTGGTTCACCTCCTGACGCTTGCGACCAATCTCCTCCTGACGCTGGTTGAGCGAAATCTCGCGCTGCTTGAGCCGGTTCTCGCTCTGCTGGATCTTCTGGTTGCGCTGCTGCACTTCCTTTTCCAGCTCGCTCTTCTTGTTCAGGAATTTCTCCTTCACCTCCAAGAGTTTCTTTTCCTTTACCACTTCCGCCTCTTTGGCGGCGGCGTCTATCATCGCGTTATATTTTCCCTTAACCACGTAACGGAAAATCAGATAACCAGCCAGACCGCCCACTATCAGTGCGCCGGCTGCTATAATCAGTGTTAGTGTTACTGTCATTGATTTATTAGTAAATGTGTTATTAATATCCTTATTTGTTGTCACCCAAAGCCTCTTCGATCTCCACAGTCAACTTGGTAAGGATATCAGTAACAGGCACCACATCGTGCCTTTTGGTCTCTTTCTCATATCTGAGTACAATGTCTATCAATGCCATGTACAGAATCTCCTTCTCGCTTTTCCGCCCCTTATAGACGGACGAGTAAGAGTTTACCACATCGGTGATGAGCTTTGCGCCCAACCTGTAACACTCCTCATCGGCACGAGGAATGGTCACCGACATGTCTGTATCGTAGACATGCAACCTTATACTTAGTCTCTCCTTGTTGTCTCCTGTCATCGCTCCGGCTTATTGTTCACTCAGTAGCGTGATACATTTGTTTACATCCCTTATCAGCTTGGATATCCGCTTGCGTGCGTTTTCCACATCGCTGTCGGTCACCTCTATCATCCGCGCCAACTTGAGACTGTTGTAGTCATTGTGAGCCTGTGTCAACTGTGCCTCCAGTTCCTTGATACGGGCATCGCGCTCATCCACCATCGCATAGAGGTCGCTATTCTCCTTCTTGGTTTCTTCATAGCGGAGAATCATCTGCCTCATACGGGTCGTAAACAGCGTGATTGTCTTCTCGGTATCGTCCATAGACTTACAATGTGCTTACAAATTTAGTCGAAAAATTCGAATAGGCCAAACTTTTTCGACGCTTTTCTACTTTTTCGTCGTTTCTTCCTGTGCCTTTGGTTCCTTTTTGGCCAACATCACCACCTGATAGACGAAATCGGTAATCCACTTTTGCGAAAAGTTGAGCCGCTTGTTGTATTGGCGGATGTTCATCACCACCCTGGCCACGCCGGCATCCTTATAGTCGTTTTTGGTGAAAATATCGTTTACCGTCTTCTCGGTCATCGTGTAGATGGCGCGCTTGAAGAAAGAGGGCACACGGAGCTTGAATTTCATCAGATTGCCCATGAGCATCATGGTGTCCTGCGTAAAGCCCTGAAACTGGATAAGATACGGCTGCACATCCTGCAGGCGACGGCAGTTTTTGCGGATGCTGGCATCTATCTCCTTGAAGAAACCGTCGTCTGTATGGTACAGTTCTTTCAGCATCTTCTTGCATTGGCTTTTCTCGCCCACACCGAGCTTGTTGTTCACCGTAGGCACATGGAGCGTGCTCTTAAACATCCGCAAATCGGGGAGCATGGCCAAGTTGTTGATACCCAGATTGGTGGCAAGTGATGCCTGAAAATAGACCCTTACCAGTGTCATATAGTCTTCCATCCCTCCGGATTTGCTCGCTTCTTTCTTCCCGAACAATTTAGAAATTAATCCCATAATTCTGTTTAAACATTGTTTGTCGTTGTCTAAATGGTGTCTTTCACCATTTACAGCTACAAAATTACAACAAACTCGGCAAACAGCCAAAATAAATTCCTTTAACTTTCGTTTTTTTACGATTGGCGGCCGATGATTCAGCGCAAACTGGAGTCATCTGCCTGTCTTCTATGGCTTACGGCGCCCCCAGCGCAAGCATCTGTTTAACCTTGCTGGCGGCATGCCAAATCGGGTCCACAGTTCACCTCTGCCAGAGCACACGATGGCATACAGCAATCGTAAATGCGGCATTTAGACCTCGTAAACGCCACCTTTAGCGCGCTAATCATGGCATTTACGCCGAGCGTCTGCTACCCCCTGAAATGATTTGAATCTTTTTTTTGACCAGAATCATGCAAAAAAACGCCCCTACGTCCCACCTATTTCATTTTATTATTGTATCTTTGCAAAAGATAGGCGGCATTGGGCCAATGAGAAGAGTGAGCCCGAGGGCCGATAAAGATG
>JBJEAU010000005.1:8736-23257 GCA_051869355.1 Prevotella sp.
AAGATAGGCGGCATTGGGCCAATGAGAAGAGTGAGCCCGAGGGCCGATAAAGATGGATAGCAAATGACGAAACCGGCATTTACAGAGACATGAAACAAAGCACAGGCGACAACGACATGATCAGATGGGCGGTGGTGTTTGGCGACATCGTGCTGCTCAATGTTGTCTTGTTGGCTTTCCTGTGGCTGTGGCCTGATATCGTGCCACCTTACTTCCACCGCTGCACCAAGATGACGGCGCTCTGTTTCAACTTTGCCCTCTTTGCATGCGAGTACATCTTCCAACCCATCATCCATAAGCGTACGGTACGTACCGAGGATGTGCTGTTGCAGGTGTTTCAGATAGTTGCTGTGCACTCCCTGCTGTCGTTTGTAATGGTGCGTATGCTCTGCGATGGCGGCGGATTCTTCCGTTTTCTGTTCATCTTCGCCTTTGCCGAGTACCTGCTGATAGCCGGCACACGTATCGTGGAGCGTCGGCTGATAGGCAGATACCGCCTGTCGGGGCGCAACACGCGCCATGTGCTCTTTGTGGGCAACGACATGGCCAACCTGCAACTGTATGGCAAACTGCTGGCCAATCCAGCCACCGGTTACCGCGTGATAGGCTATTACAGCGACGAGCCTTTCGGCGAGGTGCCTGTGGCCACGGTCTACGGCGGACTCAAGCATTTGGGAAGCCAGGCAGACCTGTTGAAGGCTTTCGACAACCAACTGCCCACCGTGACACAGGCCGACGAGATATTCTGTAGTCTGTCGCATGACGAGTCGGAGACCATCATCCGCATCATGAAGTTCTGTGATGAGCATATCATCCACTTCTATTATGTGCCGAGGATGTTTGGAAACTTCCGCTTGCAACTCAAACCGGAACTGTTTGGCGACATCATGCTGTTCACCAATCACCGGGAGCCGCTCACGCGGTCGGCCAACAGGTTTGTCAAACGGTCGTTCGACATTGTGGTGAGCGCAGGGGTGTGTCTGGTATTGCTGCCTTTCATCCCCATCCTGGCGCTGATCATCAAATGGCAGAGCCCCGGCCCCGTGTTTTTCACCCAAGAACGCACCGGGCTCAACGGCAAGACATTCCGCTGCTACAAGTTCCGCTCCATGCACGTGAACAACGGCAGCGACCTGCAGCAGGCCACGGCCTCAGACCCGCGCAAGTTTGCTTTTGGCAACCTGATGCGCAAGACCAACATCGACGAGTTTCCCCAATTCTTCAATGTATTGCGGGGAGACATGAGCATCGTGGGGCCGAGACCGCACATGCTGCACCACACCGAGGTGTACAGCAGACTGATAGACAAGTACATGGTGCGCCACTTCTATAAGCCCGGCATCACCGGGTATGCACAGATTACGGGATTCAGAGGAGAGACCCGCGAGCTGTGGCAGATGGAGGAGCGCATCAGAAGAGATATATGGTATATAGAAAACTGGACTTTCTGGCTCGACCTGCGCATCATCTTGCGCACGGCCATGACGCTGGTGGTTCATGACAAGAACGCATATTGAACACTACAAATTATGAAAGGTATCGTTTTGGCAGGCGGGTCAGGCACACGCCTCTACCCCATCACCAAAGGAATCAGCAAGCAGCTCATTCCCATCTTCGACAAGCCGATGATCTATTATCCCATCTCGGCTTTGATGCTCGCAGGCATCCGTGAGATTCTCATCATCTCTACCCCACACGACCTTCCCGGCTTCAAACGACTCTTGGGAGACGGCAGCGAACTGGGCATGCGCTTCGAATACGCAGAGCAACCCAGTCCCGACGGTCTGGCCCAGGCCTTTATCATCGGCGAAGAGTTTGTGGGAGATGACAATGTGTGTCTGGTGCTCGGCGACAACATCTTCTATGGCGCAGGCTTCAGCGCGTTGCTCCGGCAGAGCGTGGCCAACGTGGAGCAAGAGGGCAAGGCTACCGTTTTCGGTTATTACGTGAACGACCCCGAACGCTACGGCGTAGCCGAATTTGATGCCGAGGGCAACTGCCTGAGCATCGAAGAAAAGCCAGAGCATCCCAAAAGCAACTATGCAGTGGTGGGTCTCTACTTCTATCCCAACAGTGTGGTGGAGATTGCGAAGCATATTAAACCCAGCGCACGCGGTGAACTGGAGATTACAACCGTCAACCAAGAATACCTGAAGCGCGGCGAACTGAAAGTCCAGACGCTTCAGCGTGGATTTGCATGGCTTGATACCGGCACACACGACAGCCTGAGCGAGGCCAGCACCTTTATTGAGGTCATCGAGAAACGCCAGGGACTCAAGGTTGCCTGCTTGGAGGAGATTGCCTACAAGAAAGGCTGGATCGATGCCCAGCAGCTGGAAGCCATCGCGATGCCAATGCGCAAAAACGGATACGGACAGTATCTGCTCTCAATCGTAAAACAAAAATAAACGCATATAACACAAATGGAAGAAACAAAGAATGTGGCTCCGGAGGAAATACTGGAGCGGGAAGGAAACACTTTTGATTTCCAAGCTATTTACACTTCGGTCATCCTGAACTGGAAGTGGTTTGTCGTGTCCATCATCATCTGCGTGGGGGCGGCAGCCATCTACCTGCGCTACAAGACTCCCGTGTATCAGGCTTATGCCAAGTTGCTTATCAAGAACGATGACGACAACAACAGACGCGGGGGCAACAGCCTGCGCAATGCCACCAATCTGGGTATGATATCGGCCTCAAACGGTATCGACAACGAGATGGAGATTCTCACCTCACGCACACTGGCAGAGCAAGTAGTGCGCGACCTGAAACTCTATGTGACTTACCAGACTTCGGGCAAGATCAAGGATGTGCTCACCTACAAGCCGGTGCCTATCAATGTGGATGTGGATCCCGCACACGTGGAGATGCTCACCAGTCCGATCAGGCTCACCATCACTCGCGAGGCCAACAAGTATCACGTGCAGGGTACCTACACGGTGCCTATCGGCAATAGCCAGACCAATGCCACTTACCAGATTGACAAGACATTCTCTACCCTGCCGGCCACCATCGGCACCAAGGCAGGCATCATCTCGTTTACCGGCAACAAGTTGATACCGATGCCTGTGGGCCAGGTACTCAAGGCTACCATCGTATCGCCCAAAGCCATGTCTTATAAATATAAAGGTGCACTGTCGGTAACACAGACATCGAAGACGACCTCTATCGCAAGGCTCACCATCAGCGACGAAATCCCTAACCGTGCCAAGGATTACCTGCGCCATCTGGTCGTAGTGTACAACCGCCAGGCCAACGAGGACAAGAACGAGGTGGCCCGCCGTACCGAGGAATTCATCAATGGCCGTCTGGAAAAAATCAACGCCGAGTTGGGAAGTACCGAGGGCGCATTGGAGAGCTACAAGAAGCGCAACAACATGGTGGAACTGAAGATGAATGCCACCCAGGCACTGCAAAACACGGACCAGTACGACCAGATGTTGAACGAGGCTCAGACGCAGGAGGCCCTGATCAACAGCGTGCTGCAGAGTATGGCCAGCGGAGAGCAGTATGGCGTGCTGCCGGCCAACGTAGGCATCACGGATCCGTCGGTAAACAGCCTCATCGACAAGTACAACACCATCGCCCTGGAGCGCAAGCGCCTGCTCCGCAGTGCTTCGGAAAACTCACCGACCATCATCCCGCTCACCAACCAGCTCGACGATCTCAACAAGAGCATCAGTACGGCAATGGCACAGGTGAAAAACAACTACGAGATCAAGCGTAGCCGCATCGCTTCGCAGTACAACAAGTATGCAGGCCAAATCAATGAGACGCCCGAACAGGAGCGAATGCTCACCCAAATCGGTCGCCAGCAGGAGGTCAAGTCTGGTCTGTACCTGATGCTGCTGCAAAAGCGTGAGGAAAACTCTATCTCTCTCGCTTCTACTGCCGACAAAGGTAAGCTGATAGACATGCCCGAATATGGTGGGAAAATCAGTCCCCGCGGCTCTATCATCCTGCTTGTCGCACTCATCTTGGGCATTGCCATTCCTGCACTGGTCATCTTCCTCATCCAATTCTTCCGTTACAGGATTGAAGGACACGAAGACGTGGCCCGTCTCACCAAGTTGCCCATCTTGGCCGATGTGGCTGTGGCCAGCGAGACAGCCAAGAGCAAGGCAGGCATCGTGGTTCATGAGAACAAGAACAACCAGATGGAGGAGATTTTCCGCTCCATGCGTACCAACTTGCAGTTTACGCTGAAAGAAAACGAGAAGGTGGTGCTCTTCACCTCCACTACATCGGGTGAGGGAAAGACCTTCAACGCTGTGAATCTTGCCATCAGTTTTGCTCTGCTGGGTAAGAAAGTAGTGCTCGTGGGTCTGGATATCCGCAAGCCACGTATCGCAGAACTGTTTGAGATCAACGATCACCATCATGGCATCACCCCATTGCTGGCCAAGAGCAGTCCTACATGGCAAGAGGTGGAAAGCCAGATTGTACCCTCGGGTATCAACAACAACCTGCAACTGCTTATGGCCGGTCCTATCCCTCCCAACCCCGCAGAGTTGGTGGCACGTCCCAGCTTGAAAATCATCATCGATGAACTGAGGGCTCATTTCGACTACGTCATTATTGATACAGCCCCTGTTGGCCTGGTGACCGATACGCTCACCATAGGTCGTGTGGCCGATGCCACCATCTACATGTGTCGCGCCGACTTTACACCCAAAGAGAGTTTCAACCTCATCAACAGCCTGGCCAAAGAGAACAAGTTGCCCAACATGAGTATCGTGCTTAACGGCATAGACATGTCGAAGAAGAAGTACGGTTACTACTACGGCTATGGCCGATATGGCAAGTATGGACGCTATGGTCGCTATAACAACCGCTCGTCATACGGTTCTTACGGTGCGTACGGGGCATACGGCAACTACAGCAACAGCCATTACGGCGACAAGAACGATACCTCCGTCAAGCGCTAAATGCGCCTGACGGGGTGCCATACACTTTACACCTATTATTATATGTAGAGACAATTCTTCGAATAAGACAGACATGACAATAGCAGTAGATTTCGACGGAACCATCGTCACCCACAAATATCCCGACATTGGCGACGAGATTCCTTTCGCCATAGACACGCTCAAGATGTTGATGAAAGAGCAACATAGGGTAATACTCTGGACGGTACGGGAAGGACAACTGTTGGAAGATGCCGTAGCGTGGTGTAGAGAGCGGGGACTGGAGTTTTATGCTGTCAACAAGGATTACCCGGAGGAGCGTCCCGAATGGAACAACCATTTCTCACGCAAACTGAAGGCAGACTTGTGGATAGACGATCGAAACATCGGTGGCCTGCCCGATTGGGGACAGATTTACCACATGATACACGACAACAAGACGTGGAAAGATATCGTACGTGAGACAAGACAGCAATCCATGTATTATGAAGAGCCGCCAAAGAAAAAAAGTTGGTGGCCATTCTGATTCCATTCACCTTTACCTAAAGGCAAGGGGTCCTGCATGCTGAGATGCAGGACCCCTTGCTGTATAGAGGAATTTATATCATCAACTAAGAGTTTGGCCTAACAATGGTGTACTTTATCATCCTTGGCAACTGAAGAGCTATCTCGCAAGGGGACAAACGGAAAAACTTCAGGCAATGCAAGGCTACAATCCAAGCCGTCTCTAAAGTATGTTTCCAATTCAAGGTCTGCACTTTCCGGTTGTACTTACCGAAATTGCCTCGATAGAACATATCATCCAGAATCCGTCGCTCATATTTCTTATGCCAATGCTCAATCCTAAATTGGAAGCAACCCTCTGGAAGCCCCAATTTGTGCATCATGACATATCCCATCGCACAAAAAGCATGATACATACCCAATGATCGAAGATGCTTCTCCAATAGATTCCAGTCTATCTCCTGCCGATAGGCACTGAGACACACTGTCAAATCCACTAATTGCCGCAAGCCGACACCCAAAACGAGCAGATGGGCATAAAAATGCACGAAGACATGCAAAACTTTCAACGTCGGCTCCAACACATGTACCGTTTCTCCTCCTATCGTCATGCAGGATGGTGTATCAAACGCCTTGTCGAAGACTTCGTCCCAATAGGCCTGATGCTTGGCACTGTTGAATCCCTGCAACCGCTGGTGTACCTCCAGTTCCGTATCGCAATAGTCGATAGCAATATGCTTGCCCGTAAATTCAGGAACTTCAACATGCCATGTCTGAGAGATTATCCGTAAAGCCCTGTCCATGTCAGACTGCCTGATAAACACATCGATGTCGCCAGGAATCCTGACATGCGGATGAGGATATAGTGTTGAAACCGTTTGGCCTTTTACCACAAAGTATTGTATTTGATGCTCATTCATCAGACGGGCAAACTTCGCCACGCCTTGATCCAATTCCTTATTCCGCTTCTCAATATCGCGCAAACGGACGAAAGTATCTATCGCATGAAACTTACCTAACTTTACATTACTCTCTGCGAGTGCATTGCACAGCATACCCGTGACCGTCTGCATCTCTGCCATGTCCACCAATGAGCGATAGGCGGCATCGGGCAGTTCCACCGGTTTCTTCGCATGCTTGTTCCACAACTCGGAACGAAGCAACGTAAATAGAAAATCTTGCTTTGTCATTTATTTGTCACCATCCAAAACCGAATATACCGAATTGTTGGATTTATACTCCGGCACCATCTCCTTCATCTTTTTCACAATATCCATATTGTTATAGGTATTGCAGATGGCCATCAGTTCTTCGATTTGCTGGTTTACCTCTTTGTATTCATACTCCCTGACACGCGCAATCCGTATCTTGGGGTTAAAACTCGGAATCGTATTCTCCTGTGTAGACAGCACCTCCTCATAGAGTTTCTCACCGGGACGCAGCCCCGTGTACTTCACTTCCACGCCCTTGGCGCCACTCAGTTGTATCATACGTTTTGCCAAATCAGCGATGCGTACCGGCTTGCCCATGTCGAAGACAAATATCTCACCGCCCTGACCATGCGTGCCTGCTTCCAACACCAGTTTGCAAGCCTCAGGAATCAGCATAAAATAGCGGATAATGTTGGGATCTGTCACCGTGACGGGGCCTCCGGCTTGTATCTGACGTTCAAAGAGAGGAATGACAGAACCATTAGACCCCAACACGTTACCAAACCGGGTCGTCACAAACTGGGTGCCGCCCTTGCCAGCCTCTCCTTGGTGAACCGCACGGTTCAGACTCTGCACATATATCTCACAGAGGCGCTTGCTACAACCCATCACATTGGTGGGATTCACAGCCTTGTCGGTAGAAAGCATCACAAACTTTTTCACGCCATACTTCACACTCAAGTCGGCAATGACCTTGGTACCCCAAACATTGTTTTGTATCGCCTCACTGGGATTCTCCTCCATCATCGGCACATGCTTGTAAGCCGCTGCGTGGAACACATAATCGGGCCTGAACTCGTCAAACAACTGCTCCATACGTGACAGGTTGGCAATAGACCCCACCACGATGTGGGTCTTGATAGTAGGCCAACACTTGCTCATCATCAGACTGATATCATGCTGCGGTGTCTCCGCAATATCCACCAATGCCAATTCGGCCGGCTGGTAGGCACAAATCTGACGGAGAATCTCCGACCCGATGCTACCCGCGCTACCTGTCAGCAAGATTTTCTTGTCACGCAACAGACTGCCGATAGCATCCATATCTACCTGTATCTGGTCTCTGGGCAGCAAGTCCTCAATCTTCATTTCTTTCAGTTGGGCGGATTCAAAGTCCTCTTTACCCGTCCATTCATGGCTCTCGGCCACCATAAAAATCTTAACACCTTGCTCGATCAGGATATTCTGCAACTGCTCATCTTCCCTAAACCTGTCTGTCTGTATAGGAGACACCAATACTGCTTTGATATTCTTGCTCTTCAGCACATCTGCCAACTCGTCGTTGACATCGTACACCTTCACGCCCATCAGAATCCTCCCTTTGTAATAGCTGTCGTGCGCGATAAATCCTTTCAACTGAAACTTGGTCGGCTTCTGGTTGCGGATATTCTTGGCCAAACCCACACCGCCCTCTTTTACACCATATATCAAGGCGCGCATGCTATTCTCCGAGCTAAAGGCGATATCAAAAAGATTCTTCACCAACACCCTCATGGTCCACATGCCGATGGTTGCTACCACATACATGGCCACAACCTGCCGACCCGCCAGCACCACAAAACTTACCGGAAAATGGGAGTTGTAAAAAAAGATGAAATAATGCATCAACAGGGCAAAGACACACGACAGCGCCATAGCCTCAGCCACACGCCGCAAATCGGCAAAAGAAGAATAGCGGATGATGCCCGAATAAGTATGGAAGAGTTTGAATCCTATCAGATTGAAAATCATGTACACACAGATGGTTCTCGACAGGATGCCAAGATTACCCAAAGTGACAGCCCCACGATAATAGAGCCAGAACACAAATATGCCCGACAAGTAGCAAATCAGCAAGTCCACAATCAGCACACACCAATAAGGTAATGCGTTGCGTGTAAAATACCAGTTCAACAACTTTGTAAAGATACCCATAAATCCTTTATTAATCCTATTTGTTAACAATTATCAACACAGTGAATATCTAACAAGGAGCTGGTTTTTACCCCCCCCCATCAAGACTCTATTTCTTAGCCTATGTCTTATCGTATGAATGCCCCCTTTTGCATCTGCAATCCGGCAAGCAAGTGTTTAACTCTATGGTCCCACGCATATATATAGCGCAATGGAACTTGTTCCTATTTTTCGCTGCCGCTCCACAACCCGTGCTGAGGTGCAGCCTATCTTCTGCAAAGATAGTGCAAACCGAACGCAACAGAGCTCGCTCTGAATTGCTGAGGTGCAGCCTATCTTCTGCAAAGATAGTGAAAAATCAACAAACCACCACATTATTTTATGAAAATATTCACAACCGACCCAATAATTAGCCCCATATCAATGCGCAAAAAATGCGCAGTCAGAAACCCACCTATAGCGACATGGCAAAACAGATACCCATGCAAAATGAAAAAACGAAAAAAACTTGGATTTTTATTTTGCCATGAGCAGACCTTGCCGTATCTTTGTACACCGATAAGAACGTATATCCACAGCACGTAAGCGTGGTTCATCATGTCTGGACAAAGTACTGAGGTAAGATAGTTATAACAAATGAAACAAACAAGCGACACAAAGAGTCTGAAAGCGGCTTTCAAGCATCAAGCCAAAGACTTCTTCTTCATCACCTTAGGCATATCCATGTATGCGTTTGGGTTCACCGCATTCATTCTTCCGGAGAAAGTAGTCATGGGAGGAGTGGCCGGTCTCTCGGCATTGATCTTCTATGCGTTCAAGATTCCGCCTGCCCTCTCGCTCTGGGTCATCAATGTCAGCCTGTTGCTCATCGCTTTCCGTGCTCTCAGTCGCCAATTCACGCTCCGCACCATCATCGGCGTCACCCTTTTGTCGCTCATCATCGGTGCCATGCAACCCTTTTTCGAGCATTACCCGGTCATCACGGCGGGCGAAGACAAGTTCATGCACGTCTTGATAGGTGGTGTATTGTGCGGTGGTGCCTTGGGCATTGTCTTTAGTCACAATGGTTCCACAGGCGGCACCGACATCATCATGGCCATCCTCAACAAGTACTTCCGCATGAGTTTCGGACGGGCCATGCAGTTTATCGACATCACCATTATATCGTCTTCTTACCTGCTTTTCCACAGCACCGAACTCATCGTCTACGGTATCATGTTCACCCTGTTCGCCAGTTATGTATGCGACTATATCGTCAACGGCACCCGGCAGACGGTGCAGTTTATCATTATCTCTAAGGAATACGAGCGGATAGCCAACACCATCAACCAGGATGTGCACCGCGGCGTGACGCTCATCGAGGGAAAGGGATGGTACTCCAAGAACAATGTCAACATATTGATTGTGATGGCACGCAAATACGAGTCGCAAGACGTGTTCAACTATATCAAGATAATCGACCCCGATGCCCTTGTCTCACAGATGCAATGCCACGGCGTGTTCGGTAAGGGTTTCGACAACTTCAAGTAATGTTTCACAGCTGCCCCCTCACCCCTCGGGCCGGCACAAATTTCTCTTCACATGAACGGAATGATATTGGGATTGCTGATTCCCGTACTGGGAACGGTTTTAGGTTCGGCCTTTGTCTTCACGATGAAGCACGATATGAACCCACGGGTGCAGAAGACCCTGCTGGGATTTGCCTCCGGCGTGATGGTGGCCGCCTCGGTCTGGTCACTGCTGCTGCCCAGTATCGGCTTCATGAGCCACACCGAGGGCATCGCCCAAGTGCTTCCCGCAGCCATCGGCTTTGTATTGGGCATGGGATTCCTCCTGGCCATCGACCACTTTACCCCACACCTGCATATAGACACCGACAAGCCCGAGGGACCACGCAGCCGCCTCTCGCGCACGGCCATGCTCTCGCTGGCTGTCACCATCCACAATCTGCCCGAGGGTATGGCAGTGGGGGTGGTCTTGGCAGGCGCTGCCGAGGGAAGCCTGGGCATCGACACGATGGCAGCCATCGCCATGAGCGTGGGCATCGCCGTGCAGAATATCCCCGAGGGAGCCATCGTCTCCATGCCATTAAGGGCAGCGGGCAATAGCCGTCTGCGCTCCTTCCTGTTGGGAAGCCTGAGCGGCATTGTCGAGCCCATCGGTGCCATCATCGTCATCCTGCTCACGACATGGCTCGCCCCGCTCATGCCTTACACCTTGGCCTTTGCAGCCGGCGCCATGCTCTACGTAGTGGTAGAAGAGCTCATCCCCGAAGCTGCCGAGGGCGAGCACAGCAACCTGAGTACCGTGGGATTTGCCGTAGGTTTTGTACTGATGATGGTATTGGACAACATTTTCGGATAACCCATCAAGTCGCCCTTATGCGCTGTCGCGCATCTGCATGAGCAGTTGCCGTTGCCGCTCGCTGAGCTGTGTAGGCAACTGCACATGATAGGTGATGATCAGGTCGCCCTTTACACCGCCCATCGCGTTTCCCTTGCCGCGCAGCCGCACCTTGGTACCGTTTTGTGTAAGCGGTTTTACCTTGAGTTTCAGGCGCGAGCCGTCGCTAAGCTGTACCATTACTTCACCGCCCAAGAGTGCCGTGTACATGTCTATGTCTACCTTGGCCTCAGCCTCTCTTGGCGAATGCGTGGAGCAATGTGCCCCAGCCTGCCTGCCCATGCCTCCGAAGAGGTCTTGGAAGAAGCTTGAGAAGCCGCCACCACCGGTAAAACTACTGAAGTCGAAGCCTTCGAAGGGCTGTCCACCACCCCATTGTGCACCACCATGACCGCCACCCTGCCCAAAGGCATCAGCCTCGCGCCAGTGCTGGCCATACTGGTCATATTTCTTCCGCTTCTCCGGATCACCTATCACCTCATAGGCCTCATTCAGGGCCTGGAATTTGGCCTTGGCTTTGGGGTCATTGGGGTGCAAATCGGGGTGAAACTGCTTGGCACGCTTACGGTAAGCAGCCCGCACCTCGTCTTGCGGGATATTCTTGTCCACCCCCAGAATCTTGTAATAATCGATAAATGCCATAATCTGTTCCTCCGTTTCTTTGATTTTTTTACAAATTTGCCAGCAAAAATCGTGCCTAAACCCTCAATAATTTGTAATTTTGCAATACAAATCATTCATCTGACAGTATGAAACAGTTTATTGCGGCATGTCTGTTGTCGCTAACTTACACGATATCGGTTATGAGCCAGAGCAAGACCATCCAACTGAGAGTGATAGAGACCAGCGACGTGCATGGCAGTTTTTTCCCTTACGATTTTATCAACCGCAAGCCCAAAGCCGGAAGCATGGCCCGCGTGAGCAGTTATGTCAAACGGCTGCGCGAGGAGTATGGAGACCGGTTGCTGCTTCTGGACAATGGCGACATCCTGCAGGGCCAGCCCGTATGCTACTATTACAACTACATAGACCGCGAAGCCACTAACATAGCTGCCGAGGTCACCAACTACATGGGGTATGATGCACAGACCCTGGGCAACCACGACGTGGAGACCGGACACAGCGTCTATGACAAGTGGATAGGCGAAAGCCGATGCCCCATGTTGGGTGCCAACGTGACAGACACCCAGACAGGACAGCCCTACCTGAAACCCTACACCATCATCGAGCGCCAAGGGGTACGCATTGCCATCCTCGGCCTCATTACCCCCGCCATCCCCAACTGGCTTTCGGGCAACCTGTGGAGCGGACTGCGGTTCGACGACATGGTGCCTGCGGCGCGCCTGTGGATGGAGCGTATCCGGCGCGACGAGCATCCCGATGTGATCATCGGCCTCTTCCACAGTGGCAAGCAGGGGGGCATCACCACGCCTGCCTATGAGGAGAATGCGGCGCTGCGGGTGGCGCGCGAAGTGCCGGGATTCGACTTGGTTCTCTTCGGCCACGACCACACACCCTACGCCGGCACCATCAACAGTGCAGACAACAGGCAGGTGGTGTGTCTCGACCCGGCCAACGATGCCTACCAAGTGGCCGATGCCACCATCACCGTCACCCAGTCTGACGAGGGAACAGTGACCAAGGTGCATGGCCAACTGGCCGATATGCGCCACAAACCCATCGATGAGGACTTCATGGCACACTTTGCCAAGCCTATCAAGCGCATCAGCAAGTTTGTAAACAAGCGTATCGGGCGGTTCAAGCACACCATCTCCACCCGCGACTGCTACTTCGGGTCGAGTGCTTTCAACGACCTCGTCCTCAATCTCGAACTCCAGATTACGGGGGCCGACATCGCATTCAACGCCCCGCTCTCATTGGATGCCCAAATCGCAGCGGGCGACGTGCATGTAAGCGACATGTTCAATCTCTACAAATTTGAAAACCAGCTCTATGTGATGCGCCTCACCGGCGAGGAGATACGCCGCCATCTGGAGATGAGCTACGACCTGTGGGTCAACACCATGCGCTCCCCCGACGACCATCTGCTCCTGCTCAGCCAGCGCACCCGCAACGACCAGCAGAGGATGGGGTTCCAGAACTTCTCATTCAATTTTGACAGTGCGGCAGGCATAGACTACGAGGTGGACGTGACGCAGGAAAACGGCCACAAGGTAAGAATACTGCGGATGAGCGACGGCCGCCCCTTCGAGCCCGACAGATGGTATCGTGTAGCGGTCAACAGTTACCGTGGCAACGGTGGCGGCGAACTGCTGACACGGGGGGCTGGCATCCCACAAGACAGTCTGGAGAGCCGCATCGTATGGCGTAGCGAGCTCGACCAGCGCTATTACCTCATGCAGGAGATCAAACGGCAGCGCACACTGGACCCCAAACCCAACCACAACTGGCGTTTCGTGCCCGAAGCATGGGTAGAAGCAGCCGCCAAGAGAGACTACGAACTGCTGTTTGGCACCTCTAAAAACGAATAAAAATGATCCGCAAGTATTGGTTTGTATTCTATCAGGACAGCATCGTCATGCAACAGCTGCCCGACGGCACCTGTACCATCCCCTACACGGCAGAGCCCCCCGTTGCCCTCACCCCAGAGAGCCACATCCTTACCATATCGCCGATGGACGACGGCACGCCCGTGCGTGCCTACAGCATCGGCACGCCCCTACCCCCTGGTCTGCCGTATATCACTTGCCGTCTGCGGCAGTCGTACTATCACTTGCCCACCCATCTTTATCTGAAGGCCGGCAAGTGCCGCGAGCTGCTCTACTGGGACGAGCATACACACTACTGTGGGGTATGCGGGGCTCCTATGGAGATGCACACCGACATCTCCAAGCGCTGCACCCGATGTGGGCAAGAGGTGTGGCCACAGTTGGCTACAGCCATCATCGTACTCATACACCGTGGAGACGAGGTGCTGCTGGTGCACGCACGCAACTTCCAGACCGACTTCTACGGACTGATAGCCGGATTTGTAGAGACCGGGGAGACGCTCGAAGAGGCCGTCTACCGTGAAGTGATGGAAGAGACAGGACTGAAAATCAAGAACTTGCGCTATTGGGCCTCGCAGCCGTGGCCCTTCCCGTGCGGACTGATGGTGGGATTCTTTGCCGAATACGATAGCGGCGAGCTCCATCTCCAAGACAGCGAGCTCAGCAAGGGGGCATGGTTTCACCGCAAGCACCTGCCCACCATTCCTGAGAAGCTGTCGCTTGCCCGCAAACTCATCGACCACTGGCTCCAGTCGTTCGAATCCTAAGACCCGCGCTGCTCCTCATTCCTCCTCCCGATGTAGCTTCCCCATCACCGTCAGGCCACTTGGCAGCCCCAGATACCATGTTTCATCACCGTATCGCATATGCCGTACGACCGTATTCCATTTGCCGTACGCGCGTATCGCATATGCCATTCGCCCGTACACCATATGCGATACGGTCTCCAAAGCACCTCTTTGCTCAAAGGGAAAAGTTTTTTAATATTACACGCTTATAATACAAGAGATAGAAAAGAAAAAGCAGATGGAACTTGATATTCAGATGTTGATTTCTGATGATGGAGCGCAGTTGTGTGAATCTTTGCTGAAAT
>JBJEAU010000006.1:0-4288 GCA_051869355.1 Prevotella sp.
GATTGTGGTTCAGGTGGTTACGCTGGTTGCTGTGTGGAGCTATGTGATGGTGGTGGGATGCCAGCCGAGTGTGGTGCGTGCGGCAACGATGCTCACCGTCTACGGACTGGTATCGCTGCTCAATCGTAGCAAGCAGTCGCTCAACACCTTGGCCATTGCGGCTGTCGTGATGCTGTTTGCCAATCCTTTGTCGCTTTGGGATGTCGGATTCCAGTTGTCTTTCATGGCCGTCCTCGGCATCGTCCTGCTTTCTCCCCGCCGCCGGCTGAATGGCTTGTTGTCCATGTTGTGGGTCACGGTGTCTGCCCAGATTGGTGTGGCGCCACTGATATTGTACTATTTTGGACGGTTCTCCTGTTATTTCCTATTGGCCAATATATTGGTTGTGCCTTGCGCCACGCTATTGCTTTACGGGGCAGTCGCCATCTGGCTGTTGACACCGTTTGTGGCCGTACAGCGTTGGGCAGCAGATGCGTTGGGGATTGTGGCCGGCTGGATGGATGATGGCGTGGCATGGATTGCTTCGCTGCCCGGGGCATCGGTCGAAGGTGTCGAAGTCAGTGCAGTGCAGGTGGCGGCAATTTATGTATTGATATTTTGTGTGTGTCGAATTATTTCCCTAACTTTGCATCCCAAATGATGCATCGTTATTTCATTTATTTGAGTTTTGACGGAACGGCCTATCACGGATGGCAGATTCAGCCCAATGGTGTGTCGGTGCAGGAGGTGCTGCAGCGCTGCCTGTCAACCCTGTTGCGCGTCCCGACAGAAGTGACAGGAGCTGGAAGGACAGATGCCGGCGTGCATGCGCGAGTGATGGTGGCCCATTTTGACAGCGAGGCAGAACTGGATACCGCGCAGACCGTTTACAAGCTTAACCGCATGCTGCCACGCGACATTGCGGTGGACAGGGTGGTGGCGGTAGACGGCGAGATGCATGCCCGGTTTTCGGCCACATCGCGCACGTACCATTATTATCTACACACCCGGCGCGACCCGTTTTTGCGTCATTACTCATTGGAGATGTCTTACCCACTCGATTTCGAGGCCATGAACGAGGCAGCGGCCCACTTGCTGACGGTAACCGATTTCGCGGCGTTTTGCAAGACAGGTGCCGACGTGAAGACCACACTCTGCACGGTGACCGAAGCCCGCTGGGAGCAGGTAGGCGAGACCGGCAGGTGGTGCTTTGTGATTACGGCCAACCGATTCTTGCGCAATATGGTTCGGGCAGTGGTCGGCACGCTCGTCGAGGTGGGGCGCGGACGCATCGGTATAGACGAATTTAAGCGTATCGTGGCCTCAGGCTCACGGCAACGTGCAGGTGAGAGTATGCCGGGCAAGGCGCTCTTTCTTTGGGATATCACATACTAATCATTGACAATATTGATAGACTATGGTTTGGCTTGCTTTGGCATTTCTCTCGGCAGCGTTGCTGGGATGTTATGACTCGTTTAAGAAAAAATCGCTAAGAGATAATGCTGTCATCCCCGTGTTGTTTCTCAACACGCTGTTCTCTTCGCTCATCTTCCTTCCCTTCATCATACTGTCGGCCACTACGACGTGGCTCGACGATACCATCTTTTGTGTCGCATCTGGCGGATGGGAGGTCCACAAGTATATTGTGCTCAAGAGTTGTATCGTCTTGTCGTCGTGGACATTTGGCTATTTTGCCATGAAGCACTTGCCGCTCACGATTGTGGGGCCCATCAACGCCACCCGGCCTGTGATGACCTTGGTGGGTGCGCTGGCCATTTACGGCGAGCAACTCAATGCG
This sequence comes from Prevotella sp., assembly GCA_051869355.1. Taxonomy (GTDB): domain Bacteria; phylum Bacteroidota; class Bacteroidia; order Bacteroidales; family Bacteroidaceae; genus Prevotella. The sequence continues at coordinate 1,778 of JBJEAU010000006.1, forward strand.
TGGCAGTGGGCAGGCGTGTTGTTGGCCATCCTGTCGTTTTTCCTGTTGAGCAGAAGTGGAAAAAAGGAGGGTATAGACTTTAAGCACGACAAGTGGGTGTACTTCCTGGTGTTGGCGGCAGTACTGGGTGCAGCAAGCGGTCTCTATGACAAGTATCTGATGGCTCCTGTGGGCAGTGGGGGAGTAGGACTTGACCGCATGATGGTGCAAAGCTGGTACAATATCTATCAGATGGCGATGATGGGATGTGTGTTGGCGTGGGTATGGTGGCCCGTGCGCCACCGTACGGCTCCGTTCCGTTGGGATTGGGCCATTGTCTGCATCTCCATCTTTCTCAGTGCGGCCGACTTCGTTTACTTTTACGCACTCACGGTACCCGATGCCATGATTTCCGTGGTCTCGATGGTGCGGAGAAGTTCGGTGGTGGTCAGTTTCATCTTTGGTGCGGTCTTTTTTCATGAGAAAAACCTCAAGGCCAAGGCCGTTGACCTTGCCTTGGTGATGCTGGGAATGTTGTGTCTGTGGATAGGAGGCCATTAAAAACAATTAAAAAACCGATAGTCTCCTTTGTTATTTGCGCTAAAACTCGTAACTTTGCGTGGAATTCATTGATAACGATTTATGGCACGAAACAGATTCAAAGGCTTAGGAGTAGCTTTGGTGACGCCTTTCACCCCTGATGGCGAAGTAGATTACCCGGCTCTTAAGCGACTTGTAAACTATCAGTTGGACAACGGTGCCGATTTCTTTTGCATACTTGCCACTACAGGAGAAGCACCGTGTCTGACAACGGAAGAAAAAGACAGGATAACAGAGACAGTCAAGGAGATTAACCGCGGAAGATTGCCCATTTTGAAGTATTGTGGCGGCAATAATACCCGTGCGGTTGTCGAAGAAATCAAGCATACCAACTGGGAGGGCATCGATGGAATCCTCAGCATCTGTCCTTATTACAATAAACCGTCGCAGGAGGGGCTTTACAAGCATTTCAAGGCTATCAGCGCCGCCAGTCCGTTGCCCATTGTGCTCTACAATGTGCCCGGCCGTACGGGAATCAACCTGAAGCCCGATACGCTTATCAAGTTGGCGCGCGAGTGTGATAACATCGTGGCGGTGAAAGAGGCCAGCGGCTCGTTGGAGCAGGTAGACGAGATCATCAAGAACAAGCCCGAGGGCTTCGAGGTCATCAGTGGCGACGACGCACTTACCTTCCAGATGATAGCGAGCGGCGCGGCAGGTGTCATCTCGGTGATTGGCAACGCATTGCCCAAACAATTCTCGAGGATGATTAGGCTTGAATTTAAGGGAGAGTACGAGCCGGCACGCAAGATACACCATCAGTTCACCGAACTGTACAAGCTCCTGTTTGTAGACGGCAATCCGGCGGGTGTCAAGGCACTGCTCAACGATATGGGAATGATAGAAAACGTGCTTCGTCTGCCGTTGGTACCCACGACCATCGCCACCAAGGAGAAGATGGCCGCCATCCTGAAAGACATGCGCATCTGATTTTGTAAGACGATCCATCATAGTTTCGCCATTCTTGCCAGCCTTTTTGAGGCGCAAGAATGGCGAAATTTCATTGTATAGCTTGTTGAAGACAGCGTGAAATCAGTGGTTAAGGGTAATCTCGCCAGCTATTGAGGTGGTCATGAGTTGCCTAATGGTATCGGCATCCTTATGTTGGGCCTGCAGGAACATCAGTTTGGTGGCAGCGGCCTCCACTGTGCTGTCCATACCCGATATGACACCGGCATCCTGCAATTGGAATCCCGTATCGTAGCGCCCCATCTCCACACGCCCTGACACGCATTGGCTGATGTTGACCACCACCACGCCGCGGTCGCTGGCATCGCGCAGGGTACGTGTAATCCACTCACTGTGAGGGGCATTGCCGCTTCCATAACTGCGCATGACGATACCGCGCAGTTCGGGAGCCTCCAGCACGTGGTGAACGATATGCTCCTGAATGCCAGGGAACAGTGAGAAGATGATAACCCCCTGGTCCATCTGGGTATGGGGAATCATGGGACGCGTATAGTCGGGTGTGAGAATGTGGTGGTGATGGAAAGTGAAGTTGACACCGGCATCGCAGAGGTGCGGATAGTTGAAAGAGTCGAAAGCGTTGAATCCATCGGCATTGCGCTTGGTAGAACGGTTGCCGCGAAGCAGATGCCCGTTGAAGTAGATGCAGACCTCGGGCACCATCGGCCTGCCGTCTGGCTGGCACATCGAAGCCAGCTCAATGCTGGTGAGCAGATTTTCCTTGCCATCGGTACGCAATAGGCCCAGAGGGAGCTGGCTCCCCGTGAAAATCACGGGCTTGGTGAGATTCTCGAGCATAAACGAAAGCGCCGAGGCCGTGTAAGCCATCGTGTCTGTGCCATGCAGCACTACAAAACCGTCGTAGCTATGATACTGGGCAGCAATGATCTCCACCAATTTCGTCCACAGCCTGGGACACATGTCGCTTGAGTCGACAGGAGGGTCAAACTGGTAGACATCCACATC
>JBJEAU010000007.1:0-22994 GCA_051869355.1 Prevotella sp.
GTAGAACAAACGGATCTTTGCAACTTTATTTGCCTGTATCTCTGTCGTGTAAGCGTATGAGTTCTCAAAAGCAGGCGCAGTTTCACTTACCAGTATACCATAACGACAAGGGTCATAAGTCCTGACAAGATTGTCCCCTTTTTTGTTACGGATTGCAATTTTTTCAAATCCGCAAAAGCCTAACCCCTGACGGTGAATAACCGCATTATCGTAAGTGAAAGAGTTTTTGTCTACAAGAGAACCGTTCATGTAAATTTCCGAAGATGCAATTACCGACAACGGCTCTTGGATATTTACATACGGATAGGTGGCCCCTTGGCCTTTCGTGTACAACTCAGAAGCAACCCCTTCAGCATCTATCAACTGGTAATCATTTTTTTCAACAACTCCCAAACTGTTTGCCATTCCAGTTAGCATAGCTTCTTCGCTCTCGTTACGCGAGAATGAGAATTTTGTAACAATTCCATCTTTCAGGCTTATCAACTGTGTGAAACAATTACGGGTATTGATGTTGGTAGGTACGAGAACCGATTTTGAAGATGGATAGTAGGAATACAAAGCAGAGGATCCGACATTGTTGTTTTTAGCCAAATAGGTAAAGAAGCCGCTTGTATCATACTTGATTAAATCTGTCGCCCCGTCACCGTTTATATCTTGTATTATGAAACCTGTATTGTCTTCCGAACTTCTGGTCGCTCCACTAAAAGTAGAACTTTCAAACTGACCATTTCCTTTAGAATTATATACGGTCCAATTAGCAGCGGAACCGGTAGGAGAAACCAGCAGATCCATCAAACCATCCCCATTAAATTCTCCGAGCAACACATCGCGATTAGCCAAACCGGATTTAGTCAAACCAGTATAGGTACCCACTTTTTGCGCTGTAAGTGTATTGCCGGAAACTTTAAAAGTATAGAGGTTGACTCCACTTTCATTAATATGACATATATCTGTCTTCCCGTCACCATCGTAATCCATAACAAACAGTTTGTCTGTATTATTAACAGCAGTCTGGGGATCATTTTGTTGCGTACCGACAAACTCTATATTATAGGGTAGCACATAGTTCTGAAAGAGTATCTTGTTACCTACCAAATCAAATATATAACACAGAGAAGGTTTTCCTGTATCTCCGAACGGCTGGTGTACGGAAACAGCCATAATTTCCATTTTACCATCACCGTTAAAATCGCCTACATAATAGAATTTAGGCTGAATGCTTTTTCCTCCATCTGCATCTGTATATACCGTAGGGAAATCGTAAGTTCTGGTATATAGTTTGGAAAGACCAGAATACAAATTAGAGCGATAAACCTGAAAAACAATCTGATCTTTGTCATTAACTACAGAATTGTTAATCTTGATGACATATTCTTCTTGCTTTCCCTCCAAATCTGCACTTATAATATCTACAAATCCCTTTTCTGTAACCAAGTTGGGCATAGGAGAAGCCCAACCATCTTTCAGGCCGGCATACAGGAAGATCTTTTCCTCACCAGTGTACATGTTGTCAAACCGATTTTGGGAATGACGGAACGCTGTCGAATGACGATAATGTTTCCAATAAGGATTCAAGTTAGGAAGAGCTATCAGCCCATCCGCTCCGCTGTCATAGTCGAATTTTCCCTTGACAACTTTTATCATGCCCGGATTGTCCGCAGTATACCATTCGTATAGTTGGGTCGTACTTTGGGTATAGTTTGAAGCTATATCCCCCCGGCCATAATAAAATAATAACGGATTATATGATTTACCAGAGACAGTATAATCGATTTGCGTTAGAAGAGACTTGTTGTTTTGAGCAATATATTGCATGGTATAAGTACCCAACACCGTATCCCCCAGTTTACAAGTTACACTTTGCAACAACTGTGTCTCATATACCTTGAGGCCACCGACGAAGTAAAAAAATGGATCCTGGCGTGATGTTTGATACTTAAATTCTATAGAAGCACCATTGTATGAGATATTGGAAATGTTATAGTGGTTATTAGAGAATGAATAGGAATAAGTTATTTTGTTTCCTCTGCAATCAATCAGGGACATAAGTGGATAATACAAATAATTTTGCATACCAGTAATGTCTCCAAAAACACCTTTGTTACCATTCGGATAGAACACCTCGAAATATTTCATGGTACTTCCTGAGACATAACCTTTGGCTTTAATGTTTCCTTGCTCCGATTCATACAATATATAACCATCGCCTGTTCCTGTTTTTATTAAATGTATGCCATTAAGTACAAAGGCATCGCCATTATCCATGGTAACCCCTTGGGGAACATTGTCGTAATACATCGTTTTGCCACTGCGGGAAATCACAGAAACCCCAGAGACAGCCCAACCCATACCCATAATGGAGTTTCCTTGCTGGCTATTATACACCAAAGACAATTTCGGGGTAAAGCCATTCATTCCCGGATACGCATCTATCGGAACTTCGTAAGTTCTCGCTCCGTTAGGTGACATGCCAGAATTTATAATTATCTGACCAACCTCCTTGGATTTATCCAAGTTTATTGAGTTGGGAACATGAGCGTTTGTTATGATAGATGAAGATTTCCTAGTCAATCCATTATAGTTCTTACCAAAAGATGCACTGTCTGCCTTTTGTGCAATCACCGATGAATATAATATCGCCCGAATGGAGTCTTCATATTGCTTATATTGCTCATCTGTCCAGTTTTTAAACCTATCATCATCAAATGTACATGTAAATTCTTGTGACTGATTCAGATTCATCAGCTTACTTACTGATAAACTTTTGGGAAAGGCCATGCCGATATTCAACATGGACAGAATACTTACAAAATATATTGTACGTTTCATAGGCATTCCTTAATTTACTTCTTTATTATTTTCCAAGTATTTTCCTTGTTGTTTAAAGAAATATGCAAAAAATAGACACCGTTTGGTTGAGAACTGATATTTACTTCTGTCCGTGGTGACACCACATGGGTGGAAAGTATTTGCTGTCCATAGGTGTTGAAAATACGGAAAACACATAGGTCTGAATTATCATACCCCATGATTTCAATACCCAATCTACCTTTTGTAGGATTGGGATATATCCGAATATCTTTTCCTGATATGATATCCGAATGGCACTCTGTTGCTCCTGCTTTCTGCCGAAGAGCTTTAGCCATCATCACAATTTCTCTTTTAACACGATTGCCTGCATTATCATAAGTGTATTTGACACTCTGGGCAAGAACGGCGTAGGGTATTGCTAACATGAGCAGTATAGCTAAGTCTTTCTTCATACGGTTAGTTATCTTCTTCTAAACTTAGAACGGGAAAGGGTTACGCTCATTGTGCGGAATCAGCGAAATATTTGCATTCTAAGTGACACTAGGCAAGTTGTAAAAGCGATACGGTCACCGCCCCTGCCGTATCGGCCAGAAACTCCAATTCGTCCAGATATTCCTTGGTCTTTTCCTCGTCCTGTTCCTTGGTTATCAGACCCACCAGCACGGCGGTCTCGGCCTTGACTTCGGAGATTACAAATTCTTTCATTCCTTTATAACGAATATTAGTTAGCGAGCCGGCAAGTTGACGAGTCAACGAGCTGTTTGCTGGCCCAACCATTGTCTACTCATTGTCAAGCAACTTGCACAACTTCAATATATAACTGCAAATGTAACTATTTTTTTTGACATAGCGAGAAAGGGCAAAGAAAAAACAAGAAAATATTACCTTTCCCATTTTCCCATTTGAGAAAATGTTTCTATGAGACGTTCGGACGCACCAAGGTACATCCCTACAAGTCATTGAGTTTTACAGGATTACCGTCCTAGCCGTAGGGACATACCTTGGTATGTCCGCACGTTTCGCAGAAACGTTTCCATGGCAAATGACATTTAATTGCGGGGCGTTAATTCCCCTACATTTTCCTACCCAACATCCTCCGCCGATATGATGGAGTTCGCAACTAAAACATCCTTCACAAACTGAAGGAATGTCTCTTTTTCAAACTTCTTCACTTTACCCGGATATTTCAACGTCTCCAAGGTCTTAATGAAAGAAATTCCCAATATCCTGAGACATTCTTGCTTATCTTTTGCATGAAAATAGGTCTCAAAATCCATAAAGAAATCAAATACAAGATGCTTATGCCATTTTGCTTCAGGAGTCATCAAATGGGGGGTCTTTACTATCTTTTCCTCATAAAACTTAGGACGAATCACTTTGTCAAACCGGCCAAACATTGGAGATACGCATACAAATCTAACCGTCATTTCCTCTATTATATCAGACTTAAATTCACGCAATCGCCCGGAGAGCATATCCTCAAATGCATCGACAGCATTTGAATGATAACCCAAAGTTGGAAACTCCCTTGACATATCAACACTTATTACAATTTTCATAAATTACTAGTAAAAATATGTGAATATAATAAATTAAATTGGTTTACTGAAATCTTTTATTTCCTGGAGGTAATTGCCCATGTTCAAAATAATACCAATACAACATTATTTTTTCCTGTATCAAAATTTCCGTTTTTGTACCATAAAATAATTTTTGCATTTCAAAATTATTCATTTCATACGAATCTTTATTATAACGTTTCTCTCCTTGTGTAGTTTCTCCATATTTCCAAACTTCTCCCTTCTTCATATAAACAGAGGAGTTCCCCTACATTTTCCTACTCAACATCCTCCGCCGAGATGATGGAGTTCGCAACTAAAACATCCTTCACAAACTGAAGGATATTCTCTTTTCCAGAATTGCTGTCCGCTAAAACCAAATCGGTCATTACATTTGGGTTAAAAACTTTTCCGGGCAAATAAAATGCACTGCACCCCAAAAGTTCTTTGCCTAACTTTTGGGATGCAGTTCATTCATTACGGTGCAGCCTCATTTCCTGCAATCCCTACTCCACCCATCAACGGCGCTTGACAAACCGCTTCGCCAACCAGCGGCGAACAGGAATATCGTACAGGCGCAGACAAAGCACGGCCATGAGGATATTCCACAGATAGACGGCTATCACCACGGGCCACGTCTCGGCCATGGTATAGAGCTTGTTGTCGATGAGCCAACTATAAAAGAGATACATGAAGGGATAATGCACCACATAGAGGGGGAACGAGAGGTCGCCCAAGAAACTACAGATGGCGGTGGAGCGGCGGTCGGTAGTGGTGCCGGAGGCTCCTGTCCATACCAGAATCGGGAAAATGACCACCACGCACAGCATCTCGTAGATGCCGTTGAGACATACAGGCTCCAAACCGGCAATATAAGGTACGAGGAAGAGCGCCAACAGGGCGACCGAACAGATCCAGAAGGCACCGCGCACCTTGAAAGGCTTAAAATGGCGAGACAGGAGCAGTCCCAGCGTGAACGGGAAGAGCATACGTAGCATGCCACCGATGAAGTTGGCACTGTCGAGCGTCCACCCCACTCCGATACTGCCGTAGCCGCTCACATCGGTCAGGGCAAACCACGAGAGGGCGACACCCAACAAGACGGTCAGCACCGTGAGGGCGCGGGTGGAGAGACGACGGATGAAGAGTGCATAGAGGATATTGCCGATATATTCGAAAAAGAGCGACCAGCAGGGACCGTTGAGGGGGAACATCTCGCCGTTGCCGCGCACCTCACGAGGGCAACCGGGTACGGCGGGAATCATGAACATGGCAAAAAGCAGGGCCACCATCACCCACGAGGTAGCTACCGGCGTGCCATCCCACTGCTCAGAACCCTGGATGAGGAAGGTGACGGCACCCAGCACGGCACCCATGACCACCATAGGGTGCAGACGGATGATACGGCGACGGAAAAAGTCGCCCAGCGTGAATCCTTTCTGCCAGCGGTCATCGTAGGCATAGCCAATAACGAAACCGGAGAGGATGAAGAAGAAGTCGACAGCCAGATAGCCGTGGTTGATGAAAGTGATGACCGGGCTCCCTCCTGCAAAGGAGAAGCCTTCGAAGACGTGGTAGAGCACCACGAGCAAGGCAGCCACGCCTCGGAGCCCGTCGAGCAGGGCATAGTGGGTCTTGGAATCGGCATACGAGGCCGATGAAGTAATGATTGGTTGGTTCATACTATAACGTTTAATGTTTCTTAGTCTGTATTTTGTCACAGTCAATGATTGTACATAGCGTACGTAAAGGTGGCGTTTACGAGGGCTAAACATGGCCTTTAGCGGCGTAAAGGTGGCATTTAGCATCCGTATAGGTGGTATTTTACCTTTTTACTTTTAAAATGGCGGCCGCACGAACGTGCGCCCCTACACCTCTATCTGCCGTTTTACCTTTTTACTGTTTTACCTTTTTACCTTTCTAAGATGCCGCCTCTATTTGGCAAAGGTAGTACAAACCAAGGGTACCGTCCTCTTTTTCAGGTTTAAATTTAACATTATTAAGACATATTGGTGATATTTAATAGCCTTTTTGCGCTTTTTCACTACCGAAAAGCCATTGGCTGTTGACGGATTCTCGTCAGACAGGAAAATCCAAACGGCTACAGATTACGCATCGGCAACGATGAAAAAAAATAATTGTGCACTTTTAAGAAAAATACACAGTTTTCTTTTCTTTTTATAACCAATAATTCGTAACTTTGTGTACAGAAAACTAAACTTAAACAGTATAAGAGAAATGAGATTAATTATTGAATCTGATTATGAAAGGCTGTCACAGTGGGCGGCCGATCATGTGGTAGCACGTATCAATGCGGCCAATCCTACGGCCGAGAAACCTTTTGTGCTGGGACTTCCCACCGGTTCATCGCCAGAGGGCATGTATCGTTGCTTGGTAGCAGCCTACAAGGCTGGGAAAGTTAGCTTCAAGCACGTACTCACCTTCAACATGGACGAGTATGTAGGTCTTCCCGAGAGCCATCCCGAGAGCTACCACTCGTTTATGCGTCGCAACCTGTTTGACCACATCGACTGTCCGGCAGAGAACATCCATATCCTGAACGGCAATGCCGAGGATCTGGAGGCAGAGTGCGCCAACTATGAGCGTATGATTGAGGAAGCCGGCGGTGTAGACCTCTTCCTTGGCGGTATCGGTCCCGACGGCCACATCGCTTTCAACGAGCCGTTCTCTTCTCTCACCTCCCGTACCCGTGTCAAGACGCTGACCACCGACACCATCATTGCCAACAGCCGATTCTTCGACAACGATGTGAACAAAGTGCCCAAGCACGCGCTCACCGTAGGTGTAGGTACTGTCATGTCTGCCCGCGAGGTGCTCATCCTCGTCAACGGACACCACAAGGCTCGTGCCCTTCAGGCTGCCGTAGAGGGTCCTGTAACCCAGGCTTGGACCATCAGCGCACTGCAGCAGCACCCGCATGCCATCATCGTAGCCGACGAAGCCGCTACCGAAGAGTTGAAGGTTGGCACATACAAGTATTTTAAGGACATCGAAAAGGATAATATATAATAGGTATTATGAGACTCAATTTAAGTTCACAGATTGTTTTCAACAAAGTGCCCGAGGAGTTCTACAATCCGAAGACGGCCGTTGAACGTTCAGAGATCACCCGTGAGGAGCATATCCCCACCGATATTCTTCCTACTGTCGAGGAAGGTGCCTGCCGTATAGCAGATGCCATCGTGTCAGAAATCAAGGCCAAGGAGCAGTTGGGCAAGTATTGTGTGCTCGGACTTGGCACCGGCCAGTCTCTCACACCCGTGTACAACGAGCTGATCCAGCGTTTCGAGAAGAAAGAGGTAAGTTTCAAGAGCGTGGTGGTATTCAATGCCTATGAGTATTTCCCATTGGCTGCCGAGAACCAGCACAGCGCCATCAACCAGTTGCGCGAGCGCTTCCTCAGCCATGTAGATATTCCCGAGCAGAATGTATATACACTCGACGGAAGCATCGCCCAGGAGAGTGTACAACAGCACTGCCGCCTCTATGAGCAGCGCATCCAGACTTTCGGTGGCATCGACATCATGCTGCTGGGCATTGGCCGTCTGGGTAACATCGCTACCAACGAGCCCGGTTCCAGCCTCACTTCAGCCGCCCGTCTTATCCTTATCGACGCCACCAGCCGTGAGGAGATGAGCATGAGCTTCGGTTCGCAGGAGAGCGTGCCGCCTTGTTCGATCACATTGGGTATCGCCGACATTCTGGCTGCCCGCAAGATATTCCTCACCGCATGGGGTGAAGAGAAGGCTGATATCATCCGCGACACGGTAGAGGGCAAAATCACCGACAGTATACCGGCAAGCTTCCTGCAAACCCACAACGATGCCCACGTGGTAATCGACCTTTCGGCTGCCAGCAAGCTCACCCGTATCATCCATCCGTGGCTCGTGACCAGCTGCAAGTGGACCGACAAGCTCACCCGTGCAGCATTGGTATGGCTCTGCCAGATTACCGGCAAACCTATCCTCAAGCTCACCAACAAGGATTACAACGAAAACGGTCTCTCCGAACTGCTGGCACTGTACGGATCGGCTTACGATGCCAACATCAAGATATTCAACGACCTGCAGCATACCATCACAGGATGGCCAGGCGGCAAGCCCAACGCAGACGACACTTATCGTCCGGAGCGTGCCAACCCCTTCCCCAAGCGTGTCATTGTCTTCTCTCCGCACCCTGACGACGACGTGATCTCTATGGGCGGCACCATCCAGCGTCTGGTGAAGCAAGGCCACGACCTGCACGTAGCTTACGAGACCAGCGGTAACATCGCTGTAGGCGACGAGGAGGTAACACGCTTCATGCACTTTGTCAATGGCTTCAACCAACTGTTCTTGGAGAGCAAGGACGAGACCATCAAGAAGATGTACAAGGATATCAAGAAGTTCCTCGCTACCAAGAAGGAAGGCGATATGGATACTGCCGAAGTGCGCACTATCAAGGGTCTTATCAGACGTGGCGAAGCCCGTACGGCAAGTACCTTCAACAAGATTCCTCTCGACCACGTACACTTCCTCGACCTCCCCTTCTATGAGAGTGGTAAGATCGAGAAGCTCCCGATGTCTGAGAAAGACGTGGAGATTGTACGTCAGTTGCTCCAGACGGTTAAACCGCACCAGATTTTCGTGGCCGGCGACCTCGCCGACCCGCACGGCACACACCGCAAGTGTACCGACGCCGTATTGGCTGCCATCGACGTGGAGAAAGAAGCCGGTGCCGAGTGGCTCAAAGACTGCCGCATCTGGATGTATCGCGGTGCTTGGGCAGAGTGGGAAATCGAGAATATCGAGATGTGTGTACCGATGAGCCCCGAGGAGTTGCGTGCTAAGCGTAATTCGATTCTCAAGCACTCGTCGCAGATGGAGAGTGCACCGTTCCTTGGCAACGACGAGCGTCTGTTCTGGCAGCGCGCAGAAGACCGCAACCGCGCTACTGCCGCTCTGTACGACTCACTGGGTCTTGCCTGCTATGAGGCTATGGAAGCTTTCGTGGAGTACAAGCCACTGTAAAGACAACATAGATTATGGTTATCATGGCGGAGGCGACATGTTTTGTGTCGCCTCCGTTTTTTTATTTTAAACCGGGTCATTACAAAACTGTTTTCTCCATTTCCTGACTGTCTATTTAAGGTACTGCACCCTCACCCTATCCCTCTCCCGATGGGCGCGGGAACTCCTGCCATACCTTCTCCTTAACAATAAGATTACATGGGATAAAATGTAGCAAGCGTCCCCTCGCCTATCGGGAGAGGGATAGGGTGAGGGCAAAAATGTGTGGTTACCAAAACTACAGGAATCCGTTTGCCAATCGTAAACGTGGCATTTAGTGGGCGTAAACATGGCATTTACCACCTCTAAATGCCGCATTTAGATTTCGCGAATGTAGCCACGACCGGACTGTCTTGGACATCGGGGACAACTATTTTGCTGTCTGTGGGATGATTTCCACGCCTCGTGGCTTGGCCATTCGGCAGGTTTTTCTTACATTTGTGATAGCAAAAACATAAGCGACGATGACAAAGGAAATGAAGCAATGGACACCCGACGAGAGCCAACACCGCGTTATCTGCGCGGAAGGCGGCTACCATCTGGTGTTGGCACCCCCGGGATGCGGAAAAACCCAGATATTGACCGAGCGGGTGAGACGGGCACACGAAGCCGGCATCGCCTATACCGACATGCTCTGTCTCACATTCACCAACCGGGCAGCCCGCGGCATGCAGGAGCGCATTGCCGGCTACATTGCCGACGACAACCTCGCCCTCCTCTACGTGGGCAACATCCACCGTTTTTGCTCCCGCTACCTGTTTGAGCACCACATCGTCGCCTCTGGGTCGGCCATCATTGATGACGATGATGCCCTGAGCATCCTCGCCCGCTATTTGGAGGAAGACGAAAACAGGGTCAAGGAGAGTCCTTACCGCCGACAGAGCTATGCGGAGATGATCCACTTCTCCCACTTCTTGCACCAGATTGCCCACGGGCATCCCCGGCACCTGCGGTTGCATCCCGAATGTCTGACCTCCGAAGACATTGCGGCCATGAAATATATCTGCCAAGTACAGCGTAAGGAGTTTACCGCCGAGCAAATGACCGACATGTACGAGCACGTGGATTTCTACAGGGATGCCACACGCACGGCCGACTACGACATGGGCATCCAAGCGCCCATCCAGCGGCTGCTCACCAAGATGCGCTTTGCCCATGCCTATACGGCGTACTGTCGACAAAACAAACTGTTGGATTTTGAGGACTTGCTGTTGCTCACCTACGACGCGCTGACAGCACCCGATGCCGATATCCGCCGATACCCGTGGATTCAAGTTGACGAGGTCCAGGATCTCAATGCCATGCAACTGGCCATCATCGACCTCATTACCGACCGCGAGGCGGTGCAGACCCAAGGCACAGGCACCGTGATGTACCTTGGCGACGGCCAGCAGGCCATCTTCTCGTTTATGGGTGCCAAACTCGACACACTCTCCTTGCTTCGCGACCGGTGCCGCGGACACATCCATCATCTGCGTATCAACCACCGGTCGCCACGGCGGTTGCTGCAGGTGTTCAACGACTATGCGGCAGAGATGCTCCAAGTGGCACCCGAACTGCTTCCTGCGCCCTCAGACAACGATTCCGACGACATCAGGCTGCAGATTCTCTCTGCCCCTACGATAGAATCGGAGACGGAGATGGTAACTCGCTTTGCCGCCCAACTGCAACAGGCACATCCCGCCGACACGACCGCCATCATTGTAACAGCCAACCGCGATGCGGACTCCATCAGCCGTTCGCTGGCGAGCAACAACATCGCTCACTTCAAGGTCTCAGGACTCGACCTCTTTGCCTCTGCGGAAGTAAAACTGCTCTTCGCCCATCTGAATGTGCTGGCCAGCGACACCAACTTTATGGCTTGGTCGCGCCTGCTTTGGGGACTGGGCGTATATGAGACGCACGCGGCGGCGCGAACCTTGGTCCGCAAACTGCTCGTGCGGGCCATCCTGCCGTCAGACTTGCTCCGCAGCGACGGCACCACCTATACGCAAGAGTTTGCGGACACGGTAGCGCAGGAAGAGGTGGTGGTATTCGACACCGAGACCACCGGACTCAACGTGTTTGAGGACGATATCATCCAGATTGCCGCCGTGAAGATGCGGGGCGGCACAATCCTCGATGCACCGGGCTTCTGCATCCATATAGAGACCGCACGCCCTATCCCCGAGATGCTCGGCGATACCCCCAACCCCATCCTTGCCGAGCGCCGCCGCCAGCACCTGTACAGCCACGACGAAGCCCTGCGCCGTTTTCTGGACTACGTGGGCAACAGACCCCTCGTAGGGCACAATGTGGAGTTCGACTACCATATCCTCGACTACAACCTGCGCCGCTACCTGCCTTCGCGCTCGATGGACAAGCATCCCATGCGGCGGTTTGATACGCTCACACTGCTCCGGCTTTTCCATCCCGAACTGCTCAGCCACCGGCTGGACGATCTCCGACGACGACATCTCTGCGGCCTCAGCGAAGACAACGCGCACTTGGCCGACGTGGATGTGGCCGACACCTGCAAGGTGGTGGCCCACTGTTTGGACAAATGCCGGAGCGTGAACGACCTCCAAGCCGATTTCCTCGGCCAAAAAAGCATCCGCCAACGCGCCAACCTCCTCCAAAGCCGCTACGCTGAGCGGCATCGGCAAGCTATGGAACAGCTCTACGAACTTCCCTTCGACAACAGCGAGCCTGCCATCGTCAGCGAACTGCGCTCGCTGTACCGGGAACTGGCCGAGGCGCGGCGCATCACGCCCAACAACAAGGTGGAATACGTGTTCCGCTACCTGGCACACGATGTCATCAATGCCCAAGCGACACCCTACCTCATCACCCAACTGCAAAGGCACCTACTCGATATCAACACGCTCAAAGAAGCCGACCTCTGTGGGTCGTCGGTCATCGACGAGCGCATCTTTGTCTCCACCGTCCACAAAGCCAAAGGTCTTGAATTTGACAACGTAATCGTCTTCGACGTGGTCGACGGCCGCTATCCCAACTACTACCACCGCCTCTCCACCGCCTACGTAGACGAGGACAAGCGCAAACTGTATGTGGCGCTCTCAAGGGCGAAGCGCCGGCTGTACGTATCGTGGAACATGACACGCATAGATACAAACAATCAGCCCCATAAACGGGAACTGTCACCGTTTATGAGGCCGATTCTCAAATATTTCGATACCCCGACCAAGCAGGGCTAACGACTATTGGCGTACCCGGGTAGCCCTGATAAAGTAGACGATGAGCAACAGATAGGCTGCCAACGAGAGCAATTCGCTCAGATTGTTGGCCCACCAAGCATCGTAATTGAACTCGATTCCACCAAATTTGAGCAGCGCACTCACTACTCCCATCAGTGCTCCACCGGCAATAAAACCGCTGGCAATGAGCGTACCCTTCTCTCCACGGGCATTGTTGGCTGCCTGGTCCTTGCTGCGAGTGGTGACAAACCAGTTTACGGCTCCTCCCACTACCAACGGGATATTGAGTTGGATAGGGATAAACATACCCAGCGCAAAGGCCAGGGCCGAAATCTTGCAGCGGTCGAGCACCAACGCTATCACGGCACCGATGCCATAGAGCAGCCAGGGAGCACCCTGTCCATTCATCAGCGGGGCAATGACAGCCGCCATCGCATGTGCCTGCGGGGCAGCGAGCTTGTCGCTCTGGAATCCGTAAGTCTTGTTGAGCAATATCATCACACCGGCCACAGTGGCAGCCGATACGATGGTACCGAGAAACTTCCATGTCTCTTGCTTCTTCGGGGTGGTTCCCAACCAGTAACCAATCTTGAGGTCGGTAACAAAACTACCCGACATAGACAGCGCCGTACATACCACAGCACCCATGAGCAGGGCGGCCAACATACCGGCGTTGCCCTTCAGGCCCACGGCCACCATCACCACCGAGGCGAGGATGAGGGTCATCAGTGTCATGCCTGACACAGGATTGCTGCCCACGATAGCGATGGCATTGGCTGCCACGGTGGTAAAGAGGAAGGCAATGACTGCCACCAAGAGGATGGCCACCACAGCGTGGAGCAGATTGAAGTCCATCACACCGGCATAGAAAAACACGAAGGTGAGCAAGATGGTGAGCACCGAGCCGATGGCAATAATCTTGAACGAGATATCGCGCTGCGTACGCATCACCTCGTCTTGCGCGGCACCCTTTCCTTTCATCTCGCGGGCCGCCAGACCCACAGCACCCCTAATGATACCCCAACTCTTGATGATGCCGATGACTCCCGCCATAGCGATGCCACCGATGCCGATAGAACGGGCGTAGGAGGTGAATATCTGCTCGGGACTCATGGCACCCACGGCGGTAGTGATGGTAGGATCCCACTGGTTGAGCACGGTATCGGGGAAGAGCAAGGCCATGCCCGGCACAATGACCCACCACACGGCCAACGAGCCGAAGGTAATAATGGCAGCATAGCGCAGACCAATGATATAGCCAAGACCAAGCACGGCGGCACCGGTGTTGATTTTGAACACCAGTTTGGCATGATCGGCCAACTGCTGGCCCCATCCCATCACACGTGAGGTGAAATTCTCATTCCAAAGACCAAAGGTGGCCACGATAAAGTCGTAGAGACCACCCACCGCACCGGCGATGAGCAATGGCTTGGCCTGACTGCCGCCCTTGGCTCCCGACACCAGCACCTGCGTGGTGGCCGTGGCCTCGGGGAAGGGGTACTTGCCGTGCATGTCCTTGACAAAATATTTGCGGAAGGGTATCAGGAACAGGATACCAAGGATGCCTCCGAGCGACGAGGCGATAAACACTTTGAGGAAGTCGGCCTGCAAATCGAGCATATAGATGGCAGGCAACACAAAGATGGCACCGGCCACCACGGCTCCCGAGCACGCACCGATGCTCTGGATAATGACGTTCTCACCCAAAGCATTCTTGCGCTTGGTGGCAGACGACACACCGATGGCGATAATGGCGATGGGGATGGCGGCCTCGAACACCTGTCCTACCTTGAGACCAAGGTAGGCAGCGGCGGCTGAAAACAATATCACCATGAGCAAGCCCCATGTCACACTCCAAACATTCACCTCCGGGTACTGTCGGCCCGGACTCATCACTGGCTGGTACTCCTCGCCCTCATGCAGCTCTCTAAAAGCGTTGTCAGGCAGCTGTACCGCGTCTTTCTCTTTTTCTTCCATACATTTAGTTGTTTGAATTCTCCCGTCTATGCACCCTTCCACAAACGGTGTAAGGTCACTGACACGGGAAAACATTATTAAAGTTAAATATTATATATGGTTACAAAGTTAAGCAAAAAGGCACACTCTGCAAAGAAATCAGACTGAAATTTCCCAACTCTGGCACATACGCCATCTTTTAAAGGTAAAAAGGTAAAAAGGTAAAAGGGTAAAAGGGTAAAAAAGCAAGCACTGTAGGGGCACACGTTCGTGCGGCCGCCGCTATTTAAAGGTAAAAAGGTAAAACGATAGAAAAAAAATGGGGATTCTCAAAATAATTTGGCTTTTATGCTCCATTGCGTTTGGTTTGCACTATCTTTGCAAAAGATAGACGTACCAGCCTATCCCAAACCAAAAACTCTCACAATATGGACTGTATGAAAAAGTATCTGTTGCTGGCATTCGCCCTCACCTTTACCCTCTCGCTCATGGCCGTTCCGGCACGGCGTGGCATCTGGCGCATGCTTACCCTCGTGGACGGTACGCAAGTGCGCGCCCAACTGGTGGGCGACGAGCACGCTCACTATTACCGTTCGGCCGACGGCAACGCCTACCTATACGACGAGACCGCAAACGCTTACCGGAAGACAGAACCGGCAACGCTGCGACAACAGGGAATGAGGAGGAGGACTCTGGCAGGCACGGCCTCCCGCCAGACGCTCATAGCCGACAAGGCTACTGCTACACAGGCCATGACAGGCAACAAGCGTGCCCTCATCATCCTCGCCGAATTTACAGACCAGAAGTTTGCCGACGGCGACGACCTCGCACGCTATCGCCGTATCGCCAACGAAGAGGGATTCTGCGAAGGCCGTTTCAAGGGTAGCCTGCGCGACTACTTCAAAGCGCAGAGCGACGGCCAATTTGTCCTCGACTTCGATGTAGTCGGTCCTGTCGCTCTCTCCAACTCGGTATCTTACTACGGCGCCAACGACCGCTATGGCTACGACTTGCGTCCGGAAACGATGGTGGCCGAGGCTTGTCAAGCGGTGGACGACGAGGTTGACTTCTCCGCCTACGACTGGGACGGAGACGGCGAGGTGGAGCAGGTCTTCGTGATCTATGCCGGTCTGGGCGAGGCCAACGGAGGCGAGGAGAATACCATCTGGCCCCACAAGTACAACCTGCGCTATGCCAGCAAGGACTTGACACTCGACGGCGTGTATATAGATACCTACGCCTGCGGTGCAGAACTTGCCCCGATATGGAAATACAACTGGACGACGGAGGAATATGAACTGTCGGGTACCACCATCGATGGTATCGGCACCGTATGCCATGAGTTCTCGCACTGTCTGGGCTACCCCGACACGTATGATTTGGACTATGAAGGACGCTACGGCATGGGTAGCTGGGACCTGATGTGCTCGGGCAACTACAATGACGACGGATTCTGTCCGGCGGGCTACAATGCGTATGAGAAGATGGTGGCAGGATGGCTTTCGCCGACCGAGTTGGCCGATGAAGACATGGAGGTGGATGCGCTCAAGGCCCTCAGCGAGGGCGGTGGTGCTTACATTATATATAATAGTGACCATCGGGACGAGTACTATCTGATAGAAAACCGGCAACGAACGGCATGGGACGCATCGCTTCCGGCAGCCGGCATGATCATCACCCACGTGGACTACGACAAGGACTGTTGGGATAACAATGTGGTCAACACGCCCGGCACTTACACCACGGGCATGGGCTACACCACCAACTTCACCAATGACCACGAGCGGTTGACCATTGTCCATGCAGACAATGATGACGACAGCCAATACTGGGACTCGAGCAATCTATACTACACCAAAACCACTGAGGCAGGCGACCCCTACCCCTACAACGGCAACAATGCGCTGACAGCAAGCAGCACGCCGGCGGCCATAGTGTACAACGCCCAGACCGACGGTTCGCTCTATCTGGGCAGGGGCATCACCGACATCACCCAACATGACGATGGCACCATCAGTTTCCGCTATATTGCCTCATCACAACCAGTTCTCACTCCCGAAGGCGAAGTGTTCCACGAGTCTTTCGACCAGTGCGACGGTACAGGCGGCAACGACGGCAAATGGAGCGGAAGCATCGCCACCAAGTCATTGCAGCCCGATGTGACGGGATGGAGCGGCAGCAAGATGTACGGAGGCTACCAGTGCGCCCGTTTCGGCACCTCGAGTGTAAGGGGTGAGGTGACCAGTCCTACCTTCCAGCTCAACGGCAAGGCTACACTCACTTTCCGCGCTGCCCCATGGGGTTCAGACGGCACCAATCTGGAAGTGTATCTCGGCAGCACACGCATAGGGTCGTACACGATGGTGCCGGAAAAGTGGACAGACTATACCGTGGACATCACGGGCAGCGGCGATTGCCGCCTCATCTTCTCGCCCGACCAGCGATTCTTCCTCGACGAGGTGCGCATCTATGTAGACAACGGAGGCAGCACCGCCATCGACAGCAGTGTGCAAGCTCCCACCCGGCGCCATGACGGCAAGGTGTACAGCCTGCAAGGCCAGTGCATCGGCATCAACATCGGGCAGTTGCCGAAAGGCATCTATATCGTCAACGGGAAAAAGGTGATGAAATAAGGGAAAAGGATTAAAAAAGGGCGATGGCAGCTGGTTCTGTCATCGCCCTTTTCATGATTTGTTAATTGCGGAAGGTGAGCGTGTCACCATCGGCATCGATCTCGATGGGCTGCTCGCGCCTTACCGTGCCGGCAAGCAACTTGCGGCTCAGTGCATTGAGCACATGCTCCTGTATGGCCCGCTTTACCGGACGCGCCCCGAATGCCGGGTCATAGCCCGCTGTGGTGAGCATATCTACCGCCGCATCGGTCCAGCGCAATGTAAACCCTTGTGGCTCCACCATCTTGGCCACGCGCTCCAACTGCAAGGTGACAATCTGGGCAATCTGCGCCCGCTCCAACGGATGGAAGGTGATGATACCGTCGATACGATTGAGGAACTCGGGGCGCATGATGCGCGACAGTTGTTCCCGGGTGGCATTGGAGGTCATGATGATCAGCGTGTTCTTGAAATTGACCACCCTACCCTTGCTGTCGGTCAGTCTGCCGTCGTCAAGAACCTGCAACAGCGTGTTGAACACATCAGGATGCGCCTTCTCTATCTCATCGAAGAGCACCACCGAGTAGGGCTTGCGCCTGACAGCCTCGGTGAGCTGTCCACCCTCGTCATAGCCCACGTACCCCGGAGGCGCACCGATGAGCCGGGTGACGCTGAACTTCTCCTGATACTCGCTCATGTCGATACGGGTCATCATGTTCTCATCGTTGAAGAGATAGTCGGCCAGTGCCTTGGCCAATTCGGTCTTTCCCACGCCCGTGGTCCCGAGGAAGATAAACGACGCGATAGGCCGTTTGGGGTCTTGCAGGCCGGCACGCGACCGTCTCACGGCATCGGCTACGGCAGAGATGGCCTCGTCTTGGCCGATGACCCTGCGGTGCAACTCCTCTTCCAGGTGCAGCAACTTGTCACGCTCGCTCTGCAACATCTTGGATACGGGAATACCCGTCCATCTGCTCACCACCTCGGCAATGTCGTCGGCGGTGACCTCTTCTCTTACCATCGCCGAGGCACCCTGTGCATCGTGGAGCTGTGCCTGTATGCGGTCAATGACGGCCTGCAGGCTCTTCAGACGGCCATACCTGATTTCGGCCACACGACCATAGTCGCCTTCACGCTCGGCCTTGTCGGCCTCGAAGCGCAAGCGCTCCATTTCCTCCTTGTCCTGCTGAATCTGCGACACGAGCGCTTTTTCAGCCTCCCATTTAGCCCGGAACTGTCTCTCCTCCTCTTTGAGTTCGTCAATTTCCTTATCCAGATGGGCCAGTTTGTCGCTGCCCTCACTGGTGTTGTTGCGCAGGTGCTCGCTACGGATGGCCTCGCGCTCTATCTCCAACTGCTTCAGTTTCCTATCGAGTTCATCGAGTTCCTCCGGCACCGAGTCGCGCTCCATACGGAGTTTGGCGGCCGCCTCATCCATGAGGTCAATCGCCTTGTCGGGCAGGAAACGGTCTGAGATATAGCGCTCCGAAAGCCGCACGGCAGCAATACAGGCATCGTCCTGAATACGTACCCGATGGTGGTTCTCATAACGCTCCTTGAGACCACGCAAGATGCTGATGGCATCCACCTCGTCAGGCTCTTCTACCAGCACGGTCTGAAATCGCCGTTCGAGTGCCTTGTCTTTCTCGAAGTATTTCTGGTACTCGCCAAGGGTTGTAGCACCGATGGCACGAAGTTCGCCACGCGCCAAGGCAGGCTTGAGGATGTTGGCAGCATCCATCGCGCCCTCGCCGCCTCCGGCACCCACCAGTGTGTGGATTTCGTCGATGAAGAGGATGATATCGCCCTCGGCGTGCATCACCTCTTTAATCACACTCTTGAGACGCTCCTCAAACTCGCCTTTGTACTTGGCACCGGCTACCAGTGCGCCCATATCGAGAGAGTAGAGCCGCTTGTTTTTCAGGTTTTCGGGCACATCACCGCGCACGATACGCTCCGCCAGTCCCTCCACAATGGCCGTCTTTCCCGTACCGGGCTCACCGATCAGGATAGGATTGTTCTTGGTACGGCGCGAGAGAATCTGGAGCACGCGGCGAATCTCCTCATCGCGGCCAATCACGGGATCCAGCTTGCCCTGCCGTGCCTTCTCCACCAGATTCTGGGCATACTTGGACAGTGCCTGATAGTTCTCGTCCGAGGTGGCGGCATCCACCTTCTGGCCTTGGCGCAACTCCTGCACCGCCTTGCGCATGGCATCGACAGTAGCTCCTGCGTCCCGAAGAATGCGGGAGGCTGCAGACGACACCTGCATCAACGCGATGAGCATCGGTTCGATGGCCACGTAGGTGTCGCCCATCGCCTGTGCCTCGTCAGAAGCCTTGGACAGTACCTCGTTGGTAGCATTGGCGAGATAGGGCTCGCCCCCCTGCACCCTCGGGAGATGTTCCAGCTCGCTCTGGGCAAGCGTGTCAATCTGTTGAAGGCTCACGCCCATCTTCTGGAATACAAACTGGGTAACATCCTTGCCTTTGGCCATGATGCCCAACAAGAGATGGATGGGCTCTATACCCTGATGCTGCGCACGCCGAGCCACGTTAACCGCTTCCTGCACGGCCTCCTGCGCCTTGATTGTAAAGTTGTCGAGTGTCATATTTGTTGCTCCTTTCTTATGTATTGTCAATCGATGTTTTAGCATCGCCCTTACCAAGCGTGTGCTATCATCTATCCCTGAGCAAAGAGTGTTCCCACAGGCCATTAATTGCCAATATGGCACGCCTTGCTGCCGATATGGCACAGAATGGTCTTTTAGGGTCTTGGCTTAACATAAATTAGGAAGCCCGAAATAGGATATATGGAAAATAATCGTAAATTTGCATATAATAAAACATTATCTATTATTATGCTGTTACATCGTATCAAGAGAAGACATCTTATGCTGGCATGCGCGCTGTTCGCCTTGTTGGCATCGTGCCCCGCTGCCCAGGCAGCCAAGGTGAAGCACACTTTCAAGATTGAGGGTGGTAACTTTGTCTATGACGGCAAGCCCATTCAGATCCATTCGGGCGAGCTGCACTATGCGCGTATCCCCGCTCCCTATTGGCGGCACCGCATTCAGATGATGAAGGCACTCGGACTCAATGCCGTAACCTCCTATGTATTCTGGAACCATCACGAGGTGGCTCCCGGTGTGTGGGATTGGAAGACAGGCAACCGCAACCTGCGCGAGTTTCTGCGAATCGCCGGCGAAGAGAACATGCTGGTCATCCTCCGTCCCGGCCCCTATGTATGTGCAGAATGGGACTACGGCGGGTACCCCTGGTGGCTGATGAAGGCTCCCGGCATGGAAGTGCGCACACTCAACCAGCCATTCCTCGACTCTTGCCGCGTCTATATCAACCAGTTGGCATCACAAGTATGCGACCTTCAGGTGACCAAGGGCGGCCCCATCGTGATGGTACAGGCTGAGAACGAGTTTGGATCGTACATATCTCAGCGCAAGGACATCCCACTGGCCACCCACAAGGAGTATGCAGCCAAGATCCGCACACAGCTGATAGAGGCCGGCTTCGACATCCCGATGTTTACCTCTGACGGAAGCTGGCTCATAAAGGAAGGTTCTATCGAGGGTGCGCTCCCCACTTGCAACGGCGAGAACAACATCAACAAGATCAAGGAAGTGGTGAACCAATACCACGGCGGCGTAGGCCCCTACATGGTGGCAGAGTTCTATCCCGGATGGCTGGACCACTGGAATGAGCCGTTCCAGAAGGTCTCTACCGAGACCGTGACCAAGCAGATGCAGAAATATCTGGACAATGGCGTACACTTCAATTTCTATATGGTGCACGGAGGTACCAATTTCGGATTCACCGCTGGTGCCAACTACAACAATGACAAGAACATCCAGCCCGATATTACCAGTTACGACTACGATGCTCCTATCAGCGAGGCAGGATGGGCTACTCCCAAATTTATGGCTATCCGTGAGATGCTGAAACAGTATGTCAAGTACCCTGTACCTGAGATTCCGGCACGCATCCCTGTTATCTCTGTACCCAACATCAAACTCAACCACACGTACAACTTCTTCAACTATCTCGACAAGATGCAGCCTGTGGTAAACGATGAACTGCTTACATTCGAGGATCTGAACCAGGGCCAGGGCTATGTACTCTATCGCCGCCAGTTCAACCAGCCTATCAGCGGTGTACTCCGTGCAGAGGGCATTGCAGACTTTGGTGTGGTTTACGTAGCAGGCCAGAAAGTGGGTGAGCTCAACAGACTTACGGGCAAGGACAGCGTCATGGTGGAAATACCCTTCAACTCTACGCTCGAAATTCTTGTTGAGAACTGTGGTCGCATTAACTATGGCGCTCGCATCACTGAAAACAACAAGGGACTGATCAAGCCCATCACCATCGACGGCAATCCCATTGAGGGCGGCTGGCAGCACTTCCAGTTCCCCATGGACAAAGAGCCCATGATAGGCAATGCTACCAGCTACACCAAGGGGCAACCTGTCATCTACCAAGGCACCTTTGAGGTTAACAACGTGGGCGACACATTCCTCGATATGGAGGCCTGGGGCAAGGGTATTGTGTTTATCAACGGATTCAATCTGGGACGCTATTGGAAAGTAGGACCCCAGCAGACCCTTTACCTCCCCGGCTGTTTCCTGAAGAAGGGAACCAACCGTATCACCATCTTTGAGCAACTCAATGACGACCGCAAGGCTACCGTAAGCGGCGTGGAGACTCCGAAGCTGGATATCCTGAAAAAGGAATAATCTTTTAAAAGTAAAAAAGGTAAAACGTTGTAGGGACGCACGTTCGTGCGTCCGCCCACACCCTGATATTAAAAGGGGAAAAAGCCTATTAAAGGTAAAACGGTAAAAAAGTAAAACGGTAAAACGATGCCCCACTTACTTTTTTACCGTTTTTACTTTCCCGAAATCCTTTTCCTTGAGGCGGACGCACGAACGTGCGTCCCTACACCGTATTACCTTTAAAATACCTTTTTACTGTTTTACCTTTAAACTTAGTTGGATTATATACCCATCTCCGCTGATAAACTTATCCGCCAACACTTGGAACGTACCATCGGTAAACTCAGGTTCGGCACCGGTAAAACCGAGGTCAGCCAATTCGTCGAGCAATCCGTCATAAACCCTTCGACTGGCCACCGACAGCGCCACAAGCGTAGAGCCCTCTGGCTGACCAAGCGATGAAATACGCACCACATTGGCCTGCGCACTCTTCGCATCGACCATGCTTCCTTCATCGTCTACATCACATCCATACACATAGAGTATCACTCCTCCATTCAGATTGATATAGTTGTGCTGACTCTTGATATATCCCATCCTATACATCACGCTGTCTACACAGGCCGAGTCGCGGATTCCCGCTATGCAGCCGTTTTCCACCTTCACCAGTTGGGCCAATTGCATAGCCCTTTCCATTGATATACAATGGTTTTCACTTTCCTGCCGAGTCTCCGGCTTCATCAGTTCTTGTCTCAGACTGGATTGTGCGCCACCCTCAGGACGTACATCACGCGCAGACGGTTTACAGGCTACCATCGCGCAAACTGCCAAGGGCAACAAGGCCCACAAAGAAAGTTGTTTATACAGCATATTCATGTCACATCATGGTTATTTAAACATGACAAAAGTAAGGAGAAAATAGGGGATAAACAAGGAAAATAGTGCGATTTCGCAAAAAATAACGGTTTTTATGCTCCATTGCACCCGGTTTGCACTACCTTTGTAGAAGGTAGGTAAAACCCATGATATGAATCATCCCTTCTCTTCCACCGTCCTTGCATGGT
>JBJEAU010000008.1:0-4247 GCA_051869355.1 Prevotella sp.
TAAGGGGTCATCGTCGCTTTGCCCTCGGGGGTCAAACTCGCGTGGCGTTTCCACTGCGAGCGCGGCAAGATGTTTGGTGTCTTGGTGGTCGAATGGCGTGGCACCCTGGGCTATTTGCAGGCGTATAGCGGACAGATAGAGGGTGGTTATCCCTATCTGGACGATTTTGTGCCGCCTGTTTACGACTATCTGTCTCCTACGGGATATTTCAAATGTCACGAGCGTGCCATTTCCTCCATGAATGTCCGCATTGCCGACCTGCAACAGTCGTTGTCGCAAAGTCGTTGGCAGCATGCTATTCCCGTCCTTGAACGGCAGCGGCAGCGAGTCCTTGATGCTTGGCGACAACGAATGGCACGAGCCAAAGCCCAACGCGATGCCCGTCGTCCTGATGCCGATGCCGAGACCCTAAGCGAGATGACCCGTGAGAGCCAGTTCCTCAAAGCCGAATGGCGGCGCATACGCCGCCGATGGGACTTGGTGCTGGGCGAGGTGACGCGGCGTGTGGCCTTGCGCCAACAGGAGATAGACACGCTCAAGCAACGGCGTAAGCAGGCAAGCGACCAGTTGCAGACATGGCTTTTCTCCCAATTCGTGATGCGCAACGGCCGGGGCGAGGCTCGGACGCTGACCGATATCTTCGCTCACCACGACCCTTCGCGCCCTTACCTCACGCCACCGGCTGGTACAGGAGAGTGCTGTGAGCCCAAACTGCTCCAATATGCCTATCTGCACGACATGCGACCCCTCAATATGGCCATGTTTTGGTGGGGCGAGAGTCCGGCCGGTGAGATTCGCCACCATCTACAGTATTATCCGGCCTGCCAAGGCAAGTGTGCGCCCACCTTGGCGTGGATGTTGCAGGGTGTCGAGGTGGCACACGCCGCTCCTCGGCAGAGTGCGGGACAACTGGAAACGGTGTATGAAGATGAGTTTCTCATTGTGGTTTGCAAGCCTGCCGGCATGTTGAGCGTGCCGGGACGCCACGGTTTGCCCTCTGTGGCCGACACCCTGCGCAACCGATACCCCGAAGCCACAGGCCCCATGATGGTCCATCGGTTAGACAGAGATACCAGTGGCTTGTTGGTGGTGGCCAAGACGCAGGAGGCTTATGTCCACCTGCAGCGTCAGTTTGCCGCTCACACGGTGCGCAAGCGATATGTCGCTTTGCTGGAACCGCTTGCCGCCTCAGAAACCGATGTTGCCGACCGCCCGTCAGAGGGTACCATCTGCTTACCCCTATGTGCGGATGTCGACGACCGTCCGCGCCAAAAGGTGGACTACGAGCATGGCAAAGAGGCGATTACCCGATACGAGTGGGTAGCCCCAGATGTGGTCTATCTGTACCCGCTTACAGGGCGAACTCACCAGTTGAGAGTGCATTGTGCCCACGCATCAGGACTGGCGCGCCCCATTCTTGGCGATCCACTCTATGGTCATGTTGCCGGCAGGTTCTATCTGCACGCAGCCTCCCTCACCTTTGTACATCCCGCTACGGGAAGCACCATGACCTTTACCCGAGAGCCCGATTTTTTTAAAGGTAAAACAGTAAAGAGGTAAAACGGTAAAAAAGTGTCAGACACTGTAGATGTTGTAACAGTGAAAATGGCAAGACGCATTTACTCCTCCATCTTTTTACCTTTTCAAAGCTCTCCACCTTTTACTTTTTTACCTCTTTACTGTTTTACCTTTTCCAAAGCCTTTTTACCTTTTTACCTTTTTACTTTTAAAAAGGCCTCACATCAGGAATAACATGATGAGGATTTGGGCCACGATTACTCGCACAAACATACCCAAGGGATATACTGCCGCATAGCTCACTGAGGGCGTATCGCCTTTGGTGGTGTCGTCGGCGTAGCTCAAAGCCATCGGGTTGGCCATGCTTCCGCAGAGGATGCCGCAAACGGTACCGAAGTCAAACTTGTGCAGACGCAGCATCAGCGTACCTATTATTAATACAGGAACCAGCGTCAGCAGGGCACCTACACCTATCCACATCAGTCCTTCGGGGCGGATAAGGGTATGGAAAAACTCTTTGCCGGCGTCCAGACCCAGGCAAGCCAGATACAGAGACAGGCCCAACTTGCGCAGGATGAGCGATGCGCTACGGGTGGTATATGAGATAAAGTGTGCCTTCGGCCCCAGTGCACCCACAATGATACCCATCACGATGGGGCCGCCTGCCACGCCCAGTCTCACAGGAACCGTCATGCCCGGGATGGCTACAGGAATGGTGCCCAAGGCCAGACCCAGGATGATGCCCAGGAAGATGCTGCCCATGTTGGGCTCGTTCAGCGTCTGTACGGCGTTGCCGATAAATTTCTCAACATTGTCCAGCGCTTTGGGGGTACCTACCACCACGATGCGGTCTCCGTATTGGAGCCGCAGACTGTCTGTGGCTAGCAGTTTCATGTCTCCGCGCAATACACGGCTCACATTCACTCCATAGGTGGATCGCAGTTGCAGCTCGCCCAGATGTTTGCCGTTGAGCACCCGGCGCGTCAGCACCACGCTCCGGCTGGCCATCTGGTTATCTATATGGTTCCAGTCTATTTTCCCCACGTTCCAGTCTCTCCCCATCTCCTTGCCGAAGAGCAGCTCCAGTGCGTCGTGCTCCTGCTTGGTGGTGATGACCAGCATCTTGTCGCCTATCTTCAGCTGCGTGTCGGCCATAGGCACGATGACCTCTGTGCCGCGCCATATACGCGAGATGATGAAGTGCTCCCGTGTGCTGCGGGCAAAATCGCAGACCTTCTTGCCATCGAGGGCAGGATTCACGATTTCATATTCGCCGATATAGGTCTGGTCGGTATCGGCCTTTTTGGGTACTTCCAAATCGCGGGGAGTGGCCACAAATCTTCTCAGCAGCATCATGGCTACTATCACGCCCACCACACCTATCGGATACGTCACCGCCGTACCCAGTGCCAGTGTGCCTGCCGCAATACCCGTATGCTGTAGGGCCTGTTGGGCAGCACCCAGCGCCGGCGTGTTGGTCGTAGCACCGCAGAGCAGTCCTACCATGTCGGGCAGGCTTACCCCTGTGAGCGGCACCAGTGCCACAGCCATCAGGGTGCCAAGGGCTATCACCCCCATCGACCAGAGATTGAGCGGCAATCCCTCATGCCGCAAGGAACCGAAAAAGTTGGGTCCCACGCTCAGGCCGAGCATATAGACAAAGAGTACCAAGCCGAAGGTTTCGGCGTATGCCAGACAGCGGGCGTCGACCTGCAGCCCCCAGTGGCCGGCCAGGATGCCGACAAAGAAGACGAAAGCCACACCGAGCGACACGCCCATGACCTTCACTTTGCCCAAGGCCAGTCCTAAGGCACAGATGACAGATAGCACCATGACCGTCTGGATAGGCGAGTCGGCGATAAACATAGCTGATAACCAGTCCATAAGTTCCTTCCTGTTTTTTCTCCATGTACACACCGTGCCGGTGCATACAGTTTACCCTTTTAGCCAACAAAGGTACGCCAAATTTCCACAGCCTCCAAATATATTGTGTGAAAAGATTTTTACCCCGCCCCAATCTCTTGTGGAGAGGCAGGGGCAGGGCAAGAGCCGTTACAGCAGTCCGCGGCACGAAGTGATGCCCAGTGTGGTGGCAACAGCCGTCAGCACGGAGAGCAACAGCTGTACGATGGTTTTCCAGGTTTCTCGTTTCATCTTTTAGTCAGTGTGTTTAGGTTAGGTTCGTGTAACATCTTGATGGTTTGCAGGTGGGGGAGACGGCGGATCCTTTCCGTCTCCCGTGCATCGGTCATGCCTATGCGTTCTCGCTCTCGTCGGCAGCCTCGTCTTCTACCATGTACTTGTCCATCTCGCTGATAGAGGCTACGGTCTTCAGTTCGGCACGAGTGAACTGGCCAGTGGCTCGGGAGCGCAAGTAGAAGCTCTCCACATTGGCCTGCGCAGAGAATTTAGAGGAAGAGTCTGCCGGCTTGGTCTTGATGCCGAGCGAGAAGATGGCCAGGTCCTCTATCTTGACGGCTACGCCCTGCAGGGTGAGTTCTCTGATGCAAATCACCATATCGGCCAAGATCCCTTTGATGGTGCCTTTTGAGAAGGGTGAGTTGTGCGAAGCCATGTGGGCGGCAAGACCGTCTATGCCGATCGTCTCGTTGATGGCGGCACGTGCATACCATTTGCCGGGAAACTGTGAATTACTGCGGTTGTCTTGATAAAGTTACCCCAGTTCGGGATAAGAACATCGTATATCTCCTGTAATTTCGGCATACGAC
>JBJEAU010000009.1:0-4231 GCA_051869355.1 Prevotella sp.
GTGCTCTGTTCTAAGCATGGATAGCAGCTGTATGGGTATTCGCTGAATAGTTACTTTTGTAGATGTTTTGTCTAATTATTGTTAAAAGAAGAAGGATGGAATACAACTGACAGTTGTTTGTTGGAGTGTTATTATTATCTTTGTATCGGCAATAATTAAATAGCGATGACATTCGATAAGATATTAGACAATAATACACTTTGGGCAGTTCGTTATGACGGTGCCAAAGACAATGCTCTGTATACGCTTTTTGAGCAATGGAGTGATCCACAATGGTTGGTTGCGTTTTTTCTTGCCAATATATCAGACTTGACGGCATACTTTAAGATTACAGATATCAATCAGGTTATCTATGATACGATAGATGATAGTCATAGGATGCAATGCTTGATATTAGATGTCTCACCCGATGCAGATCTTGACAAACTTTTCCGTCCGTTAGAAAACAGTAGGATAGGAGAAATGATGTTAGGTAAAGAAAAAGCCAAGATAAAGAATAGGCCGCAGCATGCTTCATGGCTTCGTATCTATGCCATCAAACTGGAACCAGGGTGCTACATAGTCACGGGTGGTGCTATCAAGTTGACACGTACTATGCAGGAGCGGGAACATACTTTGGCAGAACTAAACAAGATGGAAATGGTTCGAAATTTCCTACTTGAAGGTGGAGCTATTGATACGGATGGATTCATAGATTTTTTGGCAGAGATTCGATAAAAAGAAAGGAGGTTCATCATGAGACAAAAAACACTTGATTTCCTTGAAACTCATAAGAGTGAAACGCCATCAATGTGGCGAAAGGAAGCAGAATGGAGGCGTGATAACTGGTCTTGGTTACGTCACTCACAGAAGATAGCAGTAAAAGTCTTGTTGCAGATGAAGCGAATGGGGCTTACACAAAAAGCGCTGGCGGAACGTATGGACTGCACCCAACAATATGTCTCAAAGATTCTTAAAGGCAGGGAAAACATGTCGCTCGATACACTCACAAAATTGGAAGATGCATTGGGCATAAGTCTTCTGATGGATGATAGGGTGTCTTGTCCTGATATGGTGTCAGAAGAGGCATCTTTATGAATACTCATTTTGAGGCAATTACTTAGGGGTGTGGCCTATTCCATTCCATCCATCTATCCCAAACAAAAAAAGTGTGTACCCAACCACCAGATGGGGGTACACACTTAAAGGGTAGCAGTAATGCCACTATGGCTAACCTATCTCCGTAAACAAGTCTTTGCCGGCCTTGCAGATGGGGCAGCGATAGTCTTCGGGCAAATCGCCCTCTACCTCGGCCACATAGCCACAGAGGTTGCACTTGAACTTGCGTGTGGCTTTGGGAGCTTCTTCTGCTTCTGGCTGCTTCTCTTCTGCCACGTAGGTGGGCGCGTTTTTGGGCGCTTTTCCTTTCACCACACGGTGGTAATACTCGTAGGTCATGGGCTTGCCCTCGCCCTGCACGGTATCTGCCAGTCGGGCCAGCACCACGACGTGGGTCTCGTTGTCCACAAAATCGATGGCATCGAGGATGAGCCTTCCGGCAAATCGTCCGTTGACAAGCGGAGCACCCTCGTGGGTGGTGTAACCATAGTCGGCATACTTGTCGCGGTCACGGCTCGAACAGAAACCAAACGTACCGATGATGGTGGGATCCGTGTCTTCGGCGATGATGGAGAGCGAGAAACGCTTGCCTTTGCGGATAGCCTCGAGCGTATAGTTGTTTTTGTTGAGCGAGATGGCGAGGATGGGATTCTGGCTCGTCACCTGAAAGCAGGTGTTGATGATACATCCCACTGGGCGGTCGCCGTCCATAGCCCCTACCACATAGAGACCGTAAGTGAGCTTAAACAATACCGTGATATCCATAGTCGTATGCGCTTAGAGGGTGGATTATTTGCGGTAACCGCACTTGGGGCAAACGCCGTTCTCGTCTAAAGCGATGCCGCAGAGCGGACAGCGGTCTATCTGCTTACGGGTATCAAACTCGGCGCAGGCAGCGTTGACACCACTGGTGAAGGTGAGTTTGGCGATGTTGAGCTTGTCTTTGAGCAGGTCGTAGACAATCTTGATCATTCCCTCTACGGTCATGGTCTCCTTGGTCACGACGAGACGTGCGTCGGGATAAGCAGTGGCCAGCTCGGTATGGAAAGCCTCGCCCTTCATGGTGTTTCTGGGGTGGCCGTCTTTGATGCCCTGTTTCTCATATACGTCGAGGATGGCGGGCAGCAGCGGGTCGTCGGCACGCAGGATAAGCGCGTGGTCAAAGTTTTTGAGTACGTCCCATGCCACTTTCTGAATCTCGTTGCAGGGATAAACCATATTGACACCTTCGTTGATAGAGTCTTCCACCTCTATGGTGAGCACGCCGGTATGTCCGTGCAGATACTGTGCCTCTCCCTGGAAACCGTAAAAACGGTGTGCGTACTGTAAATCAAATGTTGTGATGCTTCTCATTGTTTTGTCTCCTTATTATTAAATGGTTCATAAAGTAGTAACTGATAGCTTCCTTATGGAAGTGTGAGAGGGTAGGTTCGGAGAGAGACCGTGGGCGGCACGCGGCCACCCGTGGTGTCTCTGCGAAACGGGTACTTAATAGTTTTGTGCATTGATCTCGAAGTAGCTCTGCGGATGGTTGCACACAGGGCAGAGTTCGGGAGCCTGCTTGCCGATGACGATGTGACCACAGTTGCGGCACTTCCAGATGGTGTCGCCCTCGCGAGAGAAGACGATGCCCTCTTCGATGTTTTGCAGCAGTCTCAGGTAGCGCTCCTCGTGATGACGCTCTACTTCGGCTACACCGCGCATGCGGGCGGCAATCTCTGTGAAGCCTTCTTCCTCGGCCTCCTGTGCCATACGGTCGTACATGTCGGTCCACTCGTAGTTCTCGCCCTCGGCAGCAGCCTTCAGATTGGTCATCGTGTCCTGTACGGCACCGCCCTCGAGGTATTTGAACCACAGTTTGGCATGCTCTTTCTCGTTGGCTGCAGTTTCCTCGAAGAGAGCGGCTATCTGCTGGTAACCCTCTTTCTTGGCCTGTGATGCGAAGAAAGTGTACTTGTTTCTTGCCTGTGACTCACCTGCGAAAGCCTCCATGAGGTTCTTCTCGGTCTTTGTTCCTTTCAATTCTTTCATAATCGTGTCTGTTTTGTTATAAATGTATCGTTTTTTTCTATGGCAAAGGTAAAAAAAATCCATTTTTGTTGCAAACAGAATGCGTCTATCTTTCAATAGATTTTATCTATTTTTAGTTAAATACCCATAGAGAAGCCTCTTTTTTTCAAGAAATGTGCTATATTTGTCGCAAAATCGTCCCTGCTCTATGCATGGTGTATGGGGTAGGTGACACCTATGAATCATATATGACATTACAACAGATGGAGTACATCGTGGCCGTGTACAGGCTACGACATTTTGCCAAGGCTGCCGAACAGTGTGGCGTGACCCAACCCACACTCAGTGCGATGGTACAGAAACTGGAGTCCGAGCTGGACGTAAAGCTGTTTGAAAGGTCGTCGCAGCAGGTGGTGCCTACGCCGGTGGGCAAGTTGGTGGTGGAGCAGGCATGGAAAGTGTTGGCCCGTGCCAAAAAGATCAAGGATATCGTAAGCGAGGAGCGCCAGTCGCTGGTGGGCACTTTTCATTTGGGCATATTGCCCACGATAGCTCCGTATCTGCTGCCCCGGTTTTTCCCGAAACTGGTGGCTGCGCATCCCGAGATGGACATTCGGGTGACGGAGATGAAGACGGCCGACATCAAGCGTGCCCTGAACAGGGGCGAGATAGACGCGGCGGTGGTGGTGAGCCTGGATGATATGGATGCCTACGAGCGGCAGACGCTTTTTTACGAACAGTTTTTCGCCTATGTATCGGCGTCGAGTACACTTTCGTCGTGCCGGAATATCAAGACAGCCGATTTGGCATCGCAGTTCTTGTGGCTGCTTGATGAGGGACATTGCTTTCGCGACCAGCTGGTCAAGTTTTGTAACCTCAAGTCGGCCTGTGACAGCAAATCCACTTACTCGTTGGGGAGTATCGAGACTTTCATGCGCATGGTGGAGGCCGGACAGGGAGTCACTTTTATCCCCGAACTGGCGCTGGAGCAGCTCACCGACGGGCAGCGTTCGCTGGTGCGCCCCTTTGCGCTCCCTATTCCCACGCGTGAGGTGGTGATGCTCACCACCAAAAACTTTATCCGCCATGCAGTGCTTCGCCTCTTCGCGGATGCCATTCGCGA
>JBJEAU010000010.1:0-22668 GCA_051869355.1 Prevotella sp.
GTGTAATCGGTAGCCCATGCTGTAAGAGCGGAGCATGCTACCGTCATAATCAGTGTAAAAATTTTCTTCATAACCAATATTGTTTTTTTAATCTTTGCCTATTACTTGAGTTTATAGATTACACCCACCGTACCGAAAATAGGATAGAGGGTCTGCTCTATGGTCTTGAACGAACTGCGGTGGATGCCTGTGACACCCCATGCGATGTCGGCATACAGACCCCAACGGTGGTGGATTTGCCAGTCGGCACCGAAGTCCATGCCCACCTGCCAGTGGCGCATCTCGTCGCCGAAATCGTAGGTAGCGCGCGAGTCTTCGGTATTGCCCATCTCGATTTTGGCACCCGTGGGGTCACCCTCGCGCAGATAGCCGTCGTACACATAGCCCTCAAATACGCGCGTAGACACATACGATACATAGGGACCGGCCTTGAGCAGCACCTTCCCCGTGCGCCACGTAGCCATCAAGGGCACCGTGAGCATCCACTCCTGGCACTCGGTCACCAGATTGCCCGTGTACATACCTTCCAGACGCTCACCACCCTGCACCATCTCCATGTGATAGTTTTTCACGGTGGCGTCTATCTCCATCGCCTTGTTCTCGAGATGTACACCCGTGAGCAGTCCCCACTGCCCCCACAGGTCTTTCTGCACGTCGATGCCCAGCGAGAAGTTGGGCTTAAACGTATATTTGTTCATCTTACGGATGGTGGCGGGCATGCCGATGGGTGCCGTTCCGCCTATGTTGTAACCCAGACGCACGGTATAGTTCAGACTGTCAGGAATGTTGATGGCAGCCGCCGGCATTGCCATCAGCGCCGCAAGGGCGATTGTTATGATATTTCGTTTCATGGGTCGCTATGGGTTGAGGGTTGGTTTATTCCACGGTCTCACAGATGAGCCGCACTTGGTCTATGTCGAGGGTACTGCCAATGGCTCCCTGGAAGTAAGCTCCGTCGATACTCGACGAGAAGACGACTGCCAGATTGTAGCCACGCTGGTCGAGGATGTCGAAATCGAAATCCTTCACATAAGCGAAATCAATCTTAAATTCCCTCCACTGATCGGTCTCGGGCAATTCGGGCACGATGGCCTTGGCCACAATCAGCGGATGGGTCTGCACGTCGTCACCATTGAGTGTCACCGCATTGCCTTCGGCATCGTGGTTGAGATACAGGATGGCATACACCGAAGCCTGGTCGCGCTTGCCCAGCACCTCGTTGCCGTCTGCACTTTGGAATTTCTCGCCTGCCTTGTAGCGGTAGTAGCCTTGGAAGGTGAGAGGTTTCATATCAAAAGGCAGACCGAATCGGGTTGCCTTTCGGGCATCCTTGAGCGCCTGACTGATATCAAATTCGCCAAGAAACAGGTTGCCGGCGGCCAAACGCATATTGACCATCGCACCGAAAGCACCCGTATTGCGTGTGACCAAGCGCACTGCCTTGCCTGCATAACCATCTGAGATGGGTGCCGAGGGATAATCCTCGGGGGCTGCCTTGCTACTGGTCAGTCCGAAACCGGCATTGCCCGTAGCCCAGATGTCTTCGGTCACGCCTCCGCCCATCTGCTCGCACCACACGTAGTACTTGCCTTTGTCGTCGAGGTGCATGTCTTCGAAATTGAACTGGAGTTCACTGCTTTGGGTGACAGTCACGGGATTGAACGACACCAGATAGTCGCGTGTCCACGACTTGTCCTGCGAGGTTACCGTGTAGCGCACGGGGCCTTGGCTGAAATCCTGCACGCTGCCGCTGGCCGGCACGATGGTCGCGCCCTCGGTCAGTTCAAATTCGGGGGCAAGGGCAGAGAGGTCTGCCTTCCTGCGCACGGTGAACTTGATGTCTGTTGCCGTGTACAGCACATTGACCATCGTATCTGTGGCTTGATAAAACATCTCTGCAGGGTCATCCGTATGCAACCATGCACGCACAATGTCACATTCGGCATTAGGAGCCTCATCCTTAAAGCAAGAAGTAAGCGCGAGGGCACAGAAGCAGCCCATCAAAAATAGTTGTATTTTCTTCATTATAAATGTATTCAGCAACCGATTCTGTTGCAAAATTACAAAATAAAATGCGGATAGTCCGCAATTCGTCCAAAAACTTTTCTTTTTTGCCAAGTTTTTCACAATTCGCACAGTTTTTGCAACGTTTTGCACACTCCAGTTGGCATTTCAGACCATTGTTTTTTCAAGGAGGAATGGGCTGGAGGGAGGGCAGAAGCAAAGCCAATAACAGCCCACAGGGCTATACCTTGAGTAGCCACGGGCATCGCCCGTG
The DNA here is from genome assembly GCA_051869355.1 of Prevotella sp. Classification (GTDB taxonomy): domain Bacteria; phylum Bacteroidota; class Bacteroidia; order Bacteroidales; family Bacteroidaceae; genus Prevotella. The sequence continues at coordinate 2,279 of JBJEAU010000010.1, forward strand.
GTATGCAGTACCCAATCAGACAATAGCCAGAAAGGCTGTACGTCATGCGTGGAGGAAGTATTGCCCTCCAGGCAAGTGAGAGCGGGCGTGATTGTAGTCCGCAGGCGGTGCCGGCGGTTACTCAACGTATAGCCCTTCGGGCTGGTGGAGCCCTCACCCCAGAGAAGCAGCGAGCCCCGAAGGGGCGACACACTACAGCACAGGGTGCAAACCCTGTGTGTAGGAGTTACCCATAACAGCAATGAGCTCTGTAAGAGCGACATAAAAAACAGCAAGATTTTATGTCGTCCTTACAGGACTCGAGGGGTATATGCTCCCTTTGGTTCACAGGGTTCACACCCTGTGCTATCGTATGCCGCCCCTTTGGGGCTCTCTTTCCAATGATATGACTATCCAGCCCATAGGGCGATACATGTGGCATACATGCGACGCGGCAGCGAGCCCCTACTTCTCGCGGAGAAAACCGACGCAGAGGGCACCGAGGAGGAGGAGGACACCTGCCACAATCATCATGTTGCTCTGGTGCGAACCGACCAGATGGAGCAACATGCCGCCACACAGTGCGGCGACGATCTGCGGCAGACAGATGGTGCCGTTGAAGAGACCCAGATAGGCTCCCATGTGCCCACGCCCCTGCAGGGCATTGGTGACAAATGTAAAGGGCATGGCCAACATGGCGGCCCAGCCGGCACCGATGAGCAGGAAGGGGATAAACTGCAGGTAAGCGTCGTGCAGGAAGGGCACCATCGCAAAACCTACGCCTCCAATGACAAGACTCAAGGCATACGCCAACTTGGTATTGCGGAACTGCGGCAGCACCACTGCCCATGCCACACTACCCATGGCCTGCACCGCGAAGAGGATGCCTACCCAGTTGCCGGCCTCCTGGTACTCGGCCGTGGCGGGATCGGTGGTGTACCACACAGTTTCGGCAATGGCTCCCGTGGTATAGTTCCACATATAGAGGAATCCGGCCCAACAGAAAAACTGCACCAAGCCCACTTTCCAGAACGTGGCAGGTGCCTCGCGGAGCAGTTTGAGCCATCCGGCCTTCTCCTCCTCGCGCTCACGCGCTATGCCGTTGTAGGCGGCATACTGCTGCGGGTTCCACTCCTTCACCTTGGCGGTGGTGTAGATGACACAGAGGATGAGGATGGCCGCACCGATGTAAAACGACCAGATGACAGACTGCGGCACCACGCCCTTTTCGGCCACATTGCTGATACCGATCCACGTGAAGAAGAAGGGGAAGACGAAGCCCACCACCGAACCGGCGTTGCAGAGAAAACTCTGGATGGAGTAGGCCTTGGCCTTCTGACGCTCGTTGACCATATCGCCCACCAGCATCTTAAACGGCTGCATGGCCATATTGATAGAGGTATCGAGAAACATCAGGGCGACAAGGCCGAAGATCATGGCACCCGATACGGCCAGACCGAAGGAGCCGGCATTGGGCAGCAGGCACATCACGAGCACGGCTACGGCAGCGCCTACAAAGAGATAGGGAATGCGGCGCCCGAAGCGGCACCACGTGCGGTCGCTGAGCGTGCCCACGATGGGCTGTACGAGGATACCCATCAGCGGGGGCAATATCCAGAAGAAACTGAGACTGTGGGGATCGGCACCAAGGGTGGCGAAGATACGAGAAATGTTGGCGCTCTGCAGCGCATAGGCGATTTGTACGCCGAAGAAGCCGAAACTAAGGTTCCAGAGCTTCCAGAAACTCATGTCAGGTTTGCTTGTCATGTGAGATTGATATTTTGTTCTTTTTTATTCGTTCCACTCCATAGGTGCCGCCTTTGTTTTCGTAAATGCGGCATTTAGCACCCGTAAATGCCACGTTTAGCCTCCGTAAACGCCACCTTTAGCACTCGTAAATGCCACGTTTAGGTTTTGCAAGTGCCACGACGACCGTCCACACCCACTATCGCCGCCCTCATCGGGCAGCCCATTTACACCTTATTTATATATAAGAGACGAGGGGCGGCCTGTCCACCCACCTCAGCCACGGGTGGTGCCGCGGATGATGAGCTTGGTGCGTACCACGCGCCGCTCCACCTTGTCCTTGGGTATCAGTCCCTCCGCCTTGCCGATCAGTATGTTGGCAGCCTCCTCGCCCACCCTCACACCACGCTGTTCGACAGTGGTGAGCATGGGGTCACAGGCCCGGGAGCGCTCGCCGTTGGTGAATCCGCACACGCTGATGTCTTCGGGCACCCTGAATCCCATGCGCTTGGCGGTGTAGAGAATACCGATGGCGGTGTCGTCGTTGATGGCGAAGAAGGCATCGGGATGGTTGTCGGCGCTGAGCACCTCGGGGGTGATGGCCTCGGCATCGGTCCGATTGTCGCAATGGTAGATCAGCGACTCGTCATAGGGCAGTCCGTGCTTGAGCAGCGCGTCTTTGTAGCCGTTGAATCGGTTTTTGGAAATCTCCATCGTCATGGGCGACCCGTAAAAAGCGATGCGACGGCAACCCGTATCGGCCAGATGGCTCACGGCGGTGAAGGCTCCCATGTAGTCGTCCACCACCACCCTACTGGCATTGACACCCGTGCAGATGCGGTCGAAGAAGACGAGGGGCAGTCCCTGGTCTATCAAGGTCTGGAAGTGGTCATAACGACGGGTGGATTTGGCCTGCGACACGATGACCCCGGCCACCTTGTTTTTCAGGAAGTTGCGACATATCTCCACCTCCCGCTCATACTGCTCGTTGCTCTGCGCCACGATGATCTGGTAACCGCGCGCGCTGGCTTCCTCTTCGATACCGCTGATGATGCTGGAAAAATAAAAATGGTTGATTTGCGGCACGATGAGTCCGATGATATGCACAGGGGAAGACTTGACCAGACGCAACTGCTTACCCAGGATGTTGGGGAAGAAGTTGTGCTCCTTGGCGTATGCCTGGATAGCGGCACGGGTAGACTCGCTGATGCGCTTGTTGTTGCTCAGCGCACGCGATACCGTAGCGACAGACACGCCAAACTCCTTGGCAATGTCCTTCATTGTGATAGGGGTCTTCTCTTCCAAAGTGGACATATAGCTTTCCTCTTACAAAGTTAGCAAATGACTGTCTATATTAAATAGGTGTTGGGGCAGAAAGAACGTTATAAACCGCGCAAACGTTTGCATTTACACAAACACGATTTTAACGCAAAAAAAGACACAGCGACCTTGTATTCAGACTAAATTTGCACTATCGAATGTAAGTTGAATCGCCGACAGAATCTATCAATTCACTATCTGGGCATCCCTATCAGTGCCCGATATCTCTCTAAGGCATAGCGGTTGCCAACACCATCCGCCACCGACACTCAGACAAAGCTATAATTAAAAGAATAACTTTAAAAACCAAAAAATGATGAAGCAGGTAAAATTCAGATTTCCTGTAAGGATGTTGGCCCTCTTATGTGGGCTTCTCCTTTCAGCGAGTGCCTTTGCGCAGCAGATTACTGTCAACGGGCACGTTAAGGATGCTACTGGCGAACCCGTCATCGGAGCCACTGTCAGCGTAGGCGGCAAGGGTGTAGCCGTGACCGATTTCGACGGTAACTTTACCGTAAAGGCCGACAAGGGCGCACAGCTCGTTGTCTCCTACATCGGTTTCCAGAATGTTTCTGTGGCAGCAGCTCCACAGGTGACTGTCACCATGAAAGACGATGCCAAGGTGCTCGACCAAGTGGTGGTCATCGGTTACGGCCGCGCCAAGAAAGACGACTTGACCGGTTCGGTTTCGGCCATGAAACCCGACGACCTGTCTAAGGGTATCACCAACAACGCCACCGACATGCTCGTGGGCAAGATTGCGGGTGTAGATGTACAGACATCGGGCGGTACACCAGGTGCCGGCGCACAGATCCGCATCCGTGGCGGTGCGTCGATGAGCGCTTCCAACGACCCGCTCTACGTGATCGACGGTCTGCAGATAGACAACACCACCTCGAAGGGTATGAGCAACATCCTCGCCATGATCAACCCCAACGACATCGAGAGCTTCACCGTGCTCAAGGATGCTTCGTCGGCTGCCATCTACGGTTCTCGCGGTTCCAATGGTGTGATCATCATCACCACCAAGAAGGGACGCGCCGGCCAGGCACCGATGTTCTCTTACAATGCCGACCTCACCGTGTCTACCATCCAGAAGAAATACGACGTGCTCAACGCCGCCGAGTACAAGAGTCTGATCAGTTCTATCGACGGACTGGATGCCAGCAAGCTCGGCAATGCCGACACCGACTGGCAGGACCAGATCTTCCGCACCGCCGTATCGGCTCACCAGAGCTTCAGCGTACAGGGTGGTCTGAAGAACATGCCCTACCGCGTGAGCTTGGGCTACGATATCGACAACGGTATCGTAATGACCAGCTGGATGCGCCGCTTCAACGGTTCGGTCAATCTGTCTCCCCGTTTCTTCAAGGACCACTTGGTATTCAACATCAACGCCAAGTACATGTACGAGAAAAACCGCTATGCCTCGGCAGGCGATGCCATCGGTGCAGCCCTCTCGATGGACCCCACCCGTCCGGTTTACGACGACGGCGAGGACTATCAGTTTATGGGCGGCTACTTCCAGTGGCTCACTCCCAGTTCGTCTCCTGTAGACCCGCGCTGGAAGTATGTACAAAACAACAACGCTCCCCAAAACCCTGTGGCTCTGCTCCGTCAGCAGAAGATGTATGCCAATGTCAACGACTTCTCGGGCAACATCGAGATGGACTATAAGATACATGGTTTCGAGGACCTGCACATCCACGCCAACCTGGGTGCCCAGTACACGGCCACCACACAGACCAACGAGATCTCTCCGTACTCTTACGGCAGCAACTACTACGGATGGAACGGCATCCTGCAGACTTGGAAGTACAACATCATGGGCAACGCCTATCTGCAGTACATCCATACCTTCGGTGCACACGACATCGACATCATGGCCGGTGCCGAGCAACAGCACTATCACCGCTCCGGTTACAACGAGGTGGGCTACGGCGTACACTTCTATACACAGGAGATCTACACCGACGGCCAGACCAAGCGCAGCGACCCCGGCAAGGAGTGGGCCAACCACAACAGCCTGGTTTCTTACTTCGGCCGAATCAACTATACCCTGCTCGACCGCTACATGCTCACAGGTACTTTCCGTGCCGATGGTTCTTCACGCTTCGCCAAGGGTCACAAGTGGGGTTACTTCCCGTCTGCCGCACTGGCTTGGAAGATCAACAAAGAGAAGTTCCTCCGCAACGCACACTGGCTCGATGAGCTGAAGTTGCGCTTGGGATATGGCCAGACCGGTCAGCAGAATGGTATCGACGACTTCTACTATACAGCGCTCTACACACGCTCAGACCAGCACGCCATGTATCCTTTCGGAGACAACTACTATTATACGACACGTCCGGGAGACTACAATCCTAACCTGACTTGGGAGACCACCACCACATGGAACGCCGGTATCGACTTCAGCGCCATGAACGGTCGATTCTCTGTAAGCGTGGACGGTTACTACCGCAAGACCAAAGACTTGCTGAGCTGGGTGGCCAACCCGTCGTTTACCAACTTCGGTGACCAGTCGCTCCAGAATATCGGTGACTTGGAGAACTACGGTGTGGAACTTTCGTTCAACGTGAAGCCCGTTGTGACCAAGGATTTCACATGGGATCTGTCTTACAACGTGGGCTACAACCACAACGAGATTACCTCTCTGAACGCCGGTAGCCAAGACTGGGTATGGTGCGGCAACACCATCTCGGGCGGTAACAACACCCGCATCCAGCGCAACAAGGTGGGCGAGCCCGTCAACTCGTTCTTCGTTTACCAGCAGGTTTACGACGAGGCCGGCAAGCCTATCGAGGGTCTCTATGTAGACCGCAATGCCGACGGCAACATCGACGATGCTGACCGCTACTACTACAAGAGCCCGGCAGCTCCGCTGATCATGGGTCTCACGACCAAGCTCATCTGGAAGCGCTTCGACTTCAGCACTGCCTTCCATGCTTCGTTCGGCAACTATGTGTACTATGACTTCCTGAACAGCAAGGCATCCATCTCTACCTCAGGTCTGTTCTCCAACAGTTCGTTCACCAACACCACCGCAGAGGCAGTGGCCCTCGGTTTCACCGGCACCACGGTCAACACCTACCACCTGAGCGACTACTTCGTACGCAACGCCTCTTACCTGAAGTGTACCAACATCACACTGGGCTATACATTCCCGTCACTGCTCGAATATGCAGGCAAGAAGTACTTCGACGGCCGTGTCTACGCCACTGTACAGAATCCGTTTATCATCACCAAGTATGAGGGAATCGACCCCGAGGTTTCGTCTGGTGTAGACAGGAATCCCTATCCGCGTCCATTGAGCGTACAGTTAGGTGTCAATTTCAATTTCTAAAAACTATTAAGGAGCATATATTATGAAACAAATCTTTATAAAGACAGCGGTGGCAGGATTGATGGCTCTGGGATTGGCCTCCTGCGCTGACGATCTGAACATCAGTTCGATCGACCCCAACACCTCCAGCGCCTACGATCCCCAAGAGCTGCTGGCCAAGCAGTACGCCACGCTGGCTGTAACCGGCCAGGTGGGTCCCAATGGCAACGGCGATATCAGCGGCGACGAGGGAGAGATTGGCTTCTGGCGTCTTATGTTCAACCTGCAAGAGCTCTGCACCGATGAGTGTATATGGGCTTGGCAGGACAATGAGGACATCCCCGCCCTCACCTATATCGCCTGGTCTTCCAGCTCTACCCGTGTGAACTGGGCATGGCAGCGTCTGGCCTTCAACATCACGCTCTTCAACCAGTTTATCTATGAGCAGACAGGCAAGATGGACGACGACATCGTGGCCGAAGTACGCTTCCTCCGCGCGCTCCACTACTGGGAGTTCCTGGATCTGTTCCACGCCGGTCCCTTCAAGGTAGACTTCAACTTCGAGTTGGCCGGATACAAGAATGGTGCCGACCTCTACGCATGGCTCGATCAGGAGCTGACCGAGATCGAATCACAGCTCAAGCCCGCCGGAACCTACAACAACAGCAGCAACTTTGGCCGTGCCGATGCCGGTGCAGCCTATGCCCTGCACGCACGTCTGGCCCTCAACTCGGAAGCCTATACCAATGGCGCCGTGAAGGACTATCAGAAGGCTATCGACTATAGCAACAAGGTGATCAGCTGTGGCGCTTACGACCTGAGCCGCACCGCCAAGAACGGCTATTCGGGCTATGCACAGGTGTTTATGGGCGACAACGACTATAACCCCGAGGCCATGAAGGAGATTATCTTCCCCATCCGCCAAGACGGTGTGAAGACCCAGAGCTATGCAGGCTCTACCTACCTCATCGCTGCAACCCGTGGAGCAGGCATGCCTTACCTGGGTACATCGGCTGTATGGACCTGTATCTTCGCCCGTCAGAACCTCATCGCCAAGTTCTTCAACAACCCAGCCGACTGTCCGGCTGCCACAGCCGACGAACTGGAAGCTTCCGGACTGCCCACTGGCACCGAGGCTGAGGTGATAGCCGCCGACAACCAGTTGGGAGGCTCTACCGCCGAGATTCTGGCCGCTGCCAACGACGACCGTGCCCTCTTCTACGCCGGTGTAGGTGGTGGAACCCGTACCGTATCGCCGGGCAAGCAGATTACAGGCTGGCTCAATGGCTACTCTATCGTGAAGTGGCAGAACCTGCGTGCAGACCAGAGCAACCCGTCTAACGCCTCATTCATGGACACAGACATCCCCTTGTTCCGTCTGGCAGAGATGTATCTCACCCGTGCCGAGGCCGAGTGGCGTCTGGGACAGAGCGACAAGGCACTGGCCGACCTCAACGAGCTGCGCAATCGTGCGCATGCACCGGTATTCACATCGGTCACCGAGGACATACTGTGTGACGAGTGGTGCCGCGAGTTCTATCTCGAAGGCCGCCGCCGTAGCGACTTGGTGCGCTTCGGACGCTTTACATCCAGCAAATACCTGTGGGATTTCAAGGGCACAGTGCCTGCCGGTACCGGTGTCGATTCTCACTACAATGTCTATCCGCTCCCCGCAGACGAGGTGGCCGGCAACCCTGCCCTGGTCCAGAACCCCGGTTATTAATGGAGTGGTATCGGATATATCAATCAACAATGATTTAACCATCGACAGAAGAATATGAAAAAGAAGATATTGAACATAGGTTGGATGTTCTCCCTGCTCACGGCAGCACTGGTGACCTTCTCCGCTTGCGAGAAGGACGACGATTCCAACCCCACGCTTGACCTTAGCCACGTTTCGGAGGGCTTCACGCTCAACGTTCCGGCTAATGCAGCCAACAATGTGTATGACCTGGTGAACGCTACCTCGCTGGAGCTCACCTGCGCTCAGCCCAATTACGGTGGTATTCCCTACGTTACCCGTTACTACGTGCAGGTAGCCATCGACCCGGCATTCCTCAACGACACCACAGTGGCGCACAAGGAGCTCTCTACCTCGTACACCAAGGCCAAGATGAACGTCGACGCGCTCGAGCTGAACTCGGCTGTGGTGGCGCTCTTCCAAGAAGCCAACCCCGATACAGACTATCCCAACGCGGCAAGACCCGTGTATGTACGTCTGCGTGCGGCCATCGATGCCATCGCACCTTACGACGGCAAGAGTATCTCTTACTCCAACATCATCACCCTGCCCAATGTGCTGGCTACCTACAAGGCTCCGGCTGCCGAACTGCCCGAGAAGCTCTTCGTAATCGGCTCATCCATCCAGACCGCATGGAGCAGCTGGAAGGAGGTATCGCCCATCTTCGGTCTCACAGGCAGCTATTACACCATGATCTATGTACCCGCCGGTGGTGAATTCAAGTGGGGTACGTTTAACGGTGACTGGAGGGGCTACAACCGTTTCCGCAAGATCACCGACAATGCTGGCGCAGACGTAAGCGAGAGCAGCGACGGCAACAGCAACATCATCGTAGCCAAGGGCGGCTGGTACACACTCCTCATCGAGGGCGAGATCAATGGTTCGTCCATACAGTACGACCTCACCATCTATCCGGGTGCAGCCTACGTGATAGGTGCCGGAGCCGGTGGCGACTGGACCGACGGCAATGCCGCTTGGGCCATGACCGCTCCTGCCGACGCAACCACAGCATGGGTTTCTCCCGCCTTCACAGCCAGCGGTGAGCTCCGTGCCTACATCAAGGTGCCGGGCATCGACTGGTGGCGTACCGAGTTTACCGTCTACAAGGGCGCTTGCTACTGGCGCAACATCGACATCCCCGACAACTGGGCTGCCAACGTGGGCGCAGACTACTCTGTAACGGTGGCTCCGGGCCAGAAACTCTATGTAAACTTTGACACCAATGCGGCTGAAGTAAAATAACACTTTAACAAGAGACACATTATGAAGAAGAATATATTATACAGCTTTGCAGTAATGGCGGGTATGACACTCGCCAGCTGCAACGGCGATTACGACGACTGGGCTGACCCGCAGGCTTACGGCCCCGAAGAGGCTGCCGCCAAGTATGGTCTCACCATCTCCAACGGCCCCGAAGCCAATGTCACCATGCCCGACGACGACGGCATCATCAATCTGGTGCAGCTCTCTGCCTCCAGCGACAATGTAGTGGGTTATACCGTCAACAGCCTGACCATCAACGGCGAGGCTGTGGAAGCCACCACCAGCGGCAACTACGTGCAGGTAGATGCCAACACGCTGCTCAAGCTGGTAGAGAAGCAGTACAACAGCCGCGCTGCCGTGGCCCGCGCACTGGATGTGAAGACCAGCGTGACGCTCAACCTTGCCAACGGCGATGCCGTACTGTGTGAGGTTGCCGGAGAGACCAAGGGCTCCCTGACTCCGTACGCCACTCCCGCAGTAGATGCCAAAGGCTACTATCTGTTGGGCGACTTCGTGAACCAAGGCTGGAACCTCGGTACCCCTATCTGGATGACCGACAATGGCGACGGAACCTATACCGCCACCGTGAACACCAAGAACGAAGGCAGCAACTGGTTCAAGATCTACTGCGGTTCCAACTACTCGGCCGAGAGCTGGGATATCGTCAACGCAGGACAGATGGGTTGCGAGGTGAACGGTGCCGACGCGCTGACAGGATTTGTGGTCTACACCGGCGATCCCGAATATACGGACGGCGTACAGACACCCACCATCACCGGACAGGGTACCTTCGACATCATCTTCGATGCCAATAACCTCACCTATACGGTGAAGCGTGCAGAGGCCATGTACTATGTGGTAGGCAATCCTAACAGTTGGAGCGACTCAGACAAGTCTTGCATGTTCTACGCCGTGGGAGGCAACATCTATACCTACACCACCCAGTGGGCAGGTGCATGGGATCTCAAGATTTGGGATTCCAAGAGTTTCGGCGATTGGTCCAAGATAATAGGTGCAGGAAATGGCGACGGCTCTGTAGAGGGCAAACTCATCACGGTAGAGCCGGGTGCATTCCAGGCTCCTTCCGCCGGCTACTACACGCTGACCATCGACATGAACACCATGACCTACAAGTGGAGCGCTGTGACACCTACTGCTGAGTACACAAAAGTTTCGCTCATCGGTGGATTCAACGGCTGGGGCGGTGATGTAGACCTCACCCAAGTGGCAAAAGCACCGCACAACTGGTATGTACGTGCGACACTTGACAGCGATACCGAACTGAAGTTCCGCGCCGACCACGACTGGACGGTAAGCTGGGGAACCGCCGAAAAGGGCTTCACCATTGGCGATACTTACTATGGTCCTGTAGGTAGTGAAAACATCAATGTACCTGCCGGTACGTATGACTTCTACCTGAACGACATTACAGGCCAGTTCTGTATCGTACCCGTTGAATAAGAAGACGCAATTATTTTCAGATTTATAGTGTTTGACTATGATTTTGGGGGAGGGTGCCTGTGAAGGTGGCCTCCCTTTTTTTATGCCCATCCACGCCGTGCATTTTTGGCAGGGATGGCATCCGCCAATCCTAAACGTGGCATTTAGGCATCGTAAATGCGGCATTTAGGTGCCCTAAACGTGGCATTTAGCTTCGGGAAAGGACTCTTCGGGCGTCTCTTTTGGTGCCCTCCTTTCGGACACACCAAGGTATGTCCCTACACACAATGGCCTGCATCCGGCACGTAGGGACGCACCTCGGTGCGTCCGCAGGGGAGGGCGTTCGCATACATGGACACAGGCCTTTGGGCTGGATTTGGATTCCGTCTACACCCCTCTCAGATTGCCTACGTTTTTGCAGACAAAATGCTTGGTACTTATCGGGAAAAAGGTTATCTTTGCAAGGAGAAGAATGTGGGGCGTAAACGTTTGCGCGCATGTTTTAGATTTTGCAAGCATTCTGTCGGGCCACACATCAATAATTATTGTTACTTTTGTCATGGATTTACTAACTGACTGAGAACCTATGAACATTTACTTCAATATCAACTACCAAACTGTATTTGGTGAGCAACTGGTCTTAAACGTAGTAGAAACCATCAACGGAGGGGACACAAAAACCACTCCATACCGCATGAGTACCATCGACGGCAAACGCTGGTGGTACTGTCTGGCACTGAAGGCAGACAACAGGCAGTCTACCGTGGAGTATTATTACAGTGTAGAGGCACAAGGGGCTGAGGTACGCCGCGAGTGGACCACCCTGACCCACCGGTTGGAACTCTCCGCCAAGCACGCCACAAGCTATACGATATATAATAGGTGGATCGACATGCCCGAAGACTCTTATCGCTACAGTGCCGCATTCACCGAGTGCATCCATCACCACCATCCCGTGCTCCCGGCATCGTCTGCCTATGCCAAGACGGTGCGGATAGCCGTGCGCGCACCCCAACTGCGGTCGGGACAGCAGCTGGTGCTGGTGGGAGCCGACAAGGCGCTGGGCGAATGGACCGTGTCGCGCGGCATACCGATGACCGAGCACAACACCCACGAGTGGGTGGCCGACATCGATGCCGACACGCTGAAGGAGCGGATCATGGAGTTTAAGTTTGTGGCCACCCAGACCGGCGGCAAGGCACTCCCCCTGTGGGAGGAAGGGCACAACCGCAAGGTGGAACTGCCCGGCCTGAGCGGCGGCGAGGTGATGGTCTACGAACTGGACCAATCGTTTTACGCCCTGTGCGACGAGAAAGTGGCCGGCACGCTGGTGCCCGTCTTCTCACTGAGGTCGAAGGGGAGCTTCGGCGTGGGCGATTTCGGCGACCTGCGGATGATGGTAGACTTCGTATCGTCCACCCACCAGCGCGCCTTGCAGATATTGCCCATCAACGACACCACCATCACCCATACCTGGACAGACTCTTACCCCTATAGCTGCATCAGCATCTTTGCCCTGCATCCGCAGTATGCCGACCTGAGGCAGTTGCCGGCCCTGAAGGATGAGGACAGACAGCGCTACTATGAGCAGCTGGGCAAGGAGCTCAACGCCCTGCCCCAGATAGACTACGAGCGCGTGAACGAGGGCAAGCTGGGCTTCCTGCGCGACCTGTTTGCCCAAGAGGGCAAGACCACGCTGGCCACAGTGGGCTTCAAGGATTTCTTCGCCGACAACAGCCAGTGGCTCGTGCCCTATGCCCAATACTGCTACCTGCGCGACACGTACGGCACGGCTGACTTTACACAATGGCCCGACCACCAGACGTGGGACGAGGCCGACCGCAAGGCACTCACCAACCCGCGCACCAAGGCATACAAGGACGTGGCCTTCTACTACTTCGTGCAGTATATCCTCTTCGTGCAGATGCGCGATGTACACTCCCACGCCCGCAAGCGTGGGGTCATCCTCAAGGGCGACATCCCTATCGGCGTAAACCGCCATGGTTGCGACGTGTGGATGGAGCCGGGCTACTTCCATCTGAACGGACAGGCCGGCGCACCGCCCGATGATTTCTCCGTCAACGGACAAAACTGGGGCTTCCCCACATACAACTGGGAAGCGATGCTGGCCGACGGATGCCAGTGGTGGGTACGCCGTTTCAGTTATATGGCCCGCTTCTTCGATGCCTACCGCATCGACCACGTGCTGGGCTTCTTCCGTATCTGGGAGATTCCTATCGATGCCGTACACGGTCTGCTCGGGCAGTTCTCGCCGTCGCAGGGCATGACACGCGAGGAGATAGAGGCATACGGACTGGGATTCCGCGAGGAGCTGTTTACCCGCCCGTTTATCACCAGCTGGGTGCTCGACCGCATCTTCCATGAGCAGGCCGATGAGGTAAGGGAGCGTTTCCTGGAACCCATCGACGACACCTACTACCAGCTGAAGGCCGAGTGCGACACCCAGCGCAAGATAGAGGCGATGGGGCTGGACGACCATCTGCGCGACGGACTGTATGCCCTGGTGAGCGATGTGCTCTTCGTGCGCGACCGCAAGGAGGCAGGCAAGTATCATCCGCGCATCTCAGCCCAGTTCGATTTCGTCTACGAGTCGCTCGGCAACGGTGACAAGCAGGCCTTCAACCGCCTGTACGACGACTATTACTATCGCCGCAACAACCAGTTCTGGTACGGAGAGGCCATGAAGAAGCTGCCCAAGCTGGTCGAGGCCACCCGCATGCTGGTGTGCGCCGAGGACCTGGGCATGGTACCCGACTGTGTGGCATGGGTGATGAAGCAGCTGCGCATCCTGAGCCTGGAGATACAGAGCATGCCGAAGGATTCGCAAGTACGGTTTGGCGTGCTGGCATCCAATCCCTACCGCTCTGTCTGCACCATCTCTTCGCACGACATGCCTACGCTGCGCCAATGGTGGGACGAGGACGGCCGCCGCACGCAAGACTACTACAACACCGTGCTCGAGCGAAGCGGTGCGGCTCCCCATCCGCTGCCCGGATGGCTCGCTCGCGACATCGTGGCACAGCACCTGGCATCGCCCTCCATGCTCTGCATACTCAGCATCCAAGACTGGCTGGCCATCGCCGACACGCTGCGGTTGGCAGATGCCAACGCCGAGCGTATCAACATACCGGCCAATCCGCATCACTACTGGCGATACCGCATGCACGTAGCCATCGAAGACCTGATGGACAACACTGACTTCAAGACCAATATATCCGAACTCATATTACAATCAGGCAGAAAATGAGAACTATAAGAACCCTTATGTTGACCGGCGTGTTGCTGTGGCTGGCAGTCACGGCAGCAGCCCAAAGTGTAAGCTCTCCCAACGGAGACGTATGTCTGCATTTTGCACTCGCCGACGGCGGTGTGCCTACTTACGAACTGACCTATAAAGGCAAGACTGTGGTGAAACCCTCACGGTTAGGACTGGAGCTGGCCAAGACCAAGTATTCGAGCAAGGCCGACGAGACGAATCTGATGGACGGATTCAAGGTGTCGGGCACGCGGACTTCTTCGTTTGACGAGACATGGACTCCTGTATGGGGCGAGACCGCCACCATACGCAACCACTACAACGAGCTGGAGGTGAGCCTCAACCAGCCCGCCACTACGCGCAACATCATCATCCGCTTCCGGGTCTACGACTACGGCATGGGCCTACGCTACGAATTTCCCCAGCAGAATGCGCTCAACTACTTTGTTATCAAGGAGGAGCACACCCAGTTTGCCATGACCGGCAACCACACGGCATGGTGGCTGCCCGGCGACTACGACACACAAGAGCAGGAAACGCAGGAGACACGCCTGAGCGGCATCCGCGCACAGTTTAAGAAAGCGGTAAACTGGGACAACTCATCGGTAGCTGTCTTCTCGGAGACCGGTGTGCAGACAGCCCTGCAGCTGAAGACCGACGACGGTCTCTATATCAACATCCACGAGGCAGCCTGTGTGAACTATCCCACCATGCACTTGAACCTCGACGACAAGACAATGGTGTTTGAGTCGTGGCTTACTCCCGACGCACAGGGTTACAAGGGTTTCATCCAGACCCCGTTCAACACGCCGTGGCGTACCGTGCTGGTAAGCGACGATGCCCGTGACATGCTCTCTCAGAAGCTGATTCTCAACCTCAACGAGCCCTGTAAGATAGAAGACACCTCGTGGATACATCCTACCAAGTACTGCGGTGTATGGTGGAGCATGATCGTAGGCAAGCAAAGCTGGTCCTATACCAATGACCTGCCCTCGGTACATCTGGGGAAGACCGACTACAAGCAGTGCAAGCCCAACGGCACCCACGGTGCCAACAACGAGCAGGTGAAGCGATACATAGACTTTGCCGCCGCCAACGGACTGGACCAGGTGCTGGTGGAAGGATGGAACGAGGGCTGGGAAGACTGGTTCGGACACTCCAAGCTGGACGTGTTTGACTTTGTGACGCCCTACCCCGACTTTGATATCAAGATGCTCAACGACTATGCCCACTCCAAGGGGGTGAAGCTGATGATGCATCATGAGACTTCGGCCTCGGCCCTGAACTACGAGCGCCACATAGACGAGGCTTTCAAACTGATGAACAAGTATGGATATGATGCCGTAAAGACGGGTTATGTGGGCGACATCATTCCCCGTGGCGAGCACCACTATAGCCAACTGATGAACAACCACTACCAATATGTGGTGGAAAAGGCGGCCAAGCACCACATCATGGTCAACGGCCACGAGGCTGTACGCCCCACCGGTCTGTGCCGCACATGGCCCAACCTGGTTGGAAACGAGAGCGCACGCGGTACCGAGTACGAGGCTTTCGGCGGCAGCGACCCTGCCCACACCGTGATCCTGCCCTTTACCCGCCTGCAGGGAGGTCCGATGGACTACACGCCCGGCATACTGGAGACCCAGCTCAGCACGTGGAGCGACAACACCAGCTATGTACGCACCACGCTCTGCGGCCAGCTGTCGCTCTATCTGGTCATGTACTCGCCGCTGCAGATGGCGGCCGACCTGCCAGAAAACTACGAGAAATATGCCGATGCCTTCCAGTTTATACGCGATGTGCCCTGCGACTGGAGCGACTCACGCTATCTCGAGGCCGAACCCGCCCGCTACATCACCGTAGCCCGCAAAGACAAGAAGTCTGACAACTGGTTTGTCGGCGGAAAGACCTGTGCCGAGGCACGCACGGCCGTGGTGAAACTCGACTTCCTCGACCCCGGACGCAAGTACGAGGCCACCCTCTACACCGATGGCAAGGATGCCCACTACAAGGACAATCCCAAGGCATACACCATTACCAAAAAGACGGTGAAGAAGGGACAGACGCTGAAAATCAACGAGGCACCCGGCGGCGGATTCGCCATCTCTCTCAAGGCGCTTTAGCACCTCCCCACACGGCCTGGGGATGTTTCAGCAAACGCTCTATATCGGTTTACTGAAACATCCCCGTCGGCCGACACTCCATCTGTCATTATCGATTATCAAGAATGAATATCCTTACTACATTTTTCATCAGACACGCCACACCCTACTGCCGCGTCAGGGGGAAGTGGATAGCTATGCTACTAATGTTATTGCCCATGACCCTCTATGCCCAATCGTCTTTCGACGAGATGACTTACTCTGAAACGGCCACCGCCTTTAAGCTCAACGCGCCCTCCAAGGCCAAGAGCGTATGCGTACACATCTACCAACAGGGAGTGGGCGGCGAACGGCTGCAGTCGCTACGACTGAAGCGCACCGGCACCGACGTGTGGACTGGAAGCATCAAGGGCAACCTGATGGGCAAGTTTTACACCTTCCAAGTGCGCATGGGCAACAAGTGGCTGGAGGAGACTCCCGGCGTGTTTGCCAAAGCCGTGGGCGAAAACGGCCGCAGGGCTGCCATCATCGACATGGCCGACACCCATCCCCGCGACTGGCAGCTGGACCGTCGTCCGGCGCTGCAGAGTCCGGCCGACCTGGTCATCTACGAGATGCACCACCGCGATTTTTCCATCTCGCCCACGTCAGGACTGGTACACAAAGGCAAGTTTCTGGCACTCACAGAGCCCAAGGCTGTGTATTACCTCAAGACCCTTGGCGTGAATGCCGTTCACCTGTTGCCTTCGTTCGATTATGCTTCGGTAGACGAGAGCCGACTTGACAAACCCCAATACAACTGGGGCTACGACCCACTCAACTACAATGTGCCTGAAGGCTCGTATGCCACCTCGGCCTCTGACCCCAAGGCGCGTATCCGGGAGTTTAAGCAGATGGTTCAGGCCCTGCACCGCGTGGGCATCCGCGTCATCCTCGACGTGGTGTATAACCATACATTCGACATCGACCGCAGCAACTTCCAGCTCACTTATCCCGACTATTACTATCGCAAGACCAAGGACGGCAAATACTCCGACGGGTCCGGCTGCGGCAACGAGACAGCGAGCGAGAAACCACTCATGCGCCAGTTTATGATTGAGTCGGTACGCCATTGGATCAACGAATACCATATCGACGGTTTCCGTTTCGACCTCATGGGCATCCACGACATCGAGACCATGAACCAGATACGCCGGGCTGTGGACGAGATCGACCCCTCCATCTATATCTATGGCGAGGGATGGAGCGCGGGCACCTGCGCCTACCCTGCCGACAAGTTGGCCACCAAGGCCCATACGCCCCAGCTCGACCGCATCGGAGCTTTCTGCGACGATATGCGCGACGCGCTCCGCGGCCCGTTCAACGACGACACCAAAGGAGCCTTTCTCGCCGGGCTGCCCGGAAGCGAGGAGAGCATACGGTTTGGCATAGCCGGAGCCATAGACCATCCGCAAATCGATATGACCAAGGTGAACTACAGCAAGGCTCCGTGGACCAACCAGCCCACGCAGATGATCAGCTACGTGAGCTGCCACGACGACATGTGTCTCACAGACCGCCTGAGAGCCAGCATTCCGGGCATCAAGACCGACGAGCTGATACGTCTCGACCTGCTGGCACAGACAGCGGTATTCACCTCGCAGGGCGTGCCGTTTATCCTGTCGGGCGAAGAGATGCTTCGCGATAAAAAGGGTGTCCACAACAGTTACTGTTCGCCCGACAGCATCAATGCACTTTGCTGGGACAATCTGGCACGCTATCCACAGGTATTCGATTATTACCGTGGGCTGATCGACCTGCGCCGGCAGCATCCCGCCTTCCGCCTCGGCGATGCCGACAAGGTGCGCCGTCACCTCCAGTTCCTCCCCACCCCGTCGGGCGTGGTGGCTTTCAGACTGGCAGGCCATGCCGGAGGCGACAGCTGGCAAGACATCATCGTCATCCTCAACGCCAACAAGCTGCCTGCCAAGGTGCAGGTACCCCAAGGCCAATATACGGTGGTGTGCCAGGGTGGCCTCATCGTGCTCGACGGCATCGGCCCGTGGAGCGGCAGCACCGTAGAAGTAGCACCCCAAGAAGCAATGATTTTACACAACTAATATGAAGAAACTATTGACAGCCCTGCTGTTGGGCACCACCATCTCTATGAATGCAGCACTGAAAATAGACCGTATCGAGCCCACCGACTGGTATGTAGGCATGAAGGATGCCTCGCTCCAGCTGATGGTCTACGGCCAGGACATCTGCAAGGCGGATGTCAGCACCGACTATCCCGGCGTACGCATAGACAATATCGTGCGGCTGGACAGCCCTAACTATCTCCTCGTGTATCTCGACCTGTCTTCCGCACAGCCGGGCACCATGACGCTCAACTTCGCCATCGGCAAACAGAAGAAAAAGGTGGACTACCAGCTCAAACCACGCGCCATGCGCGGTGAGGACCGCAAGGGATTCACCAATGCCGACGTGCTCTACATGCTCATGCCCGACCGCTTCGCTTCGGGTCGTACCGACAACGACCAGATAGCCGGCATGCGCGCCTATAAGAACGACCGTACGCAACCCAGTCTGCGCCACGGCGGCGACTTGGAGGGCATCCGCCAGCACCTCGACTACTTCAAAGACCTCGGGGTGACGGCCTTATGGTTCACGCCCGTGCTCGAAAACGATTCGCCCGACCACGGCACAGCTTCCACCTACCACGGCTACGCCACGACCGACTACTACCGGGTGGACCCACGATTCGGTTCCAACGACGAATACCGCCGCCTCTGCGATGAGGCACACCAGAAAGGACTCAAGATTGTCATGGACATGATCTTCAACCACTGCGGATTCGAGCATCCGTGGGTAAAAGACATGCCCTCCAAAGACTGGCTCAACACGCCCGAATGGCTGTCTGAGGGCGGTCAACAGGGCTTGGCCAATCCCGAAAAACCGGGAAGCCGCTACCTGCAGACCTCATACAAACTTACACCCGTAGTCGATCCTTATGCCAGCGAGGTGGACAAGCGCGAAACCGTGGACGGCTGGTTTGTACCCACCATGCCCGACCTGAACCAACGCAATCCGCACGTCATCCGCTATCTCATCCAGAACAGTATCTGGTGGATTGAGACCGTGGGAATAGACGGCATACGCATGGATACCTATCCCTATGCCGATGCAGCGGCGATGGCCTCGTGGATGGAGAGGCTCAACCGCGAGTATCCCAACTTCAACGTGGTGGGCGAGACATGGGTTACCGAACCTGCCTACACCGCCGCATGGCAGCAGGGAAGCGCCGTGGCACGCCAAGACAGCCACCTCAAGACGGTCATGGACTTCGCTTTCTACGACCGTATCAACCAAGCCAAGGACGAAGAGACCGACGACTGGTGGCAGGGATTCAACCGCATCTACAACGGTCTGGTCTACGATTATCTCTATCCGCATCCCGAGAGCGTGATGGCCTTTATCGAGAACCACGACACCGACCGTTTCCTCGGCAACGGACGCGACACACTCGCCCTGAAGCAAGCCCTCGCCCTGCTGCTCACCATCCGCCGCATCCCGCAGCTGTACTATGGCACCGAAGTGCTGATGAACGGCACCAAGCGAGTGACCGACGGCCACGTGAGATGCGATTTCCCCGGTGGTTTCCCCGGCGATACGCACAACGCATTTACACCTGAAGGGCGCACCAAGGCCGAGAACGACATGTACTCATGGCTCCGCACCCTTTTGCATTACCGTTTGGACAATCCGCTCATCACCAAGGGAAGCCAGACACAGTTTATCCCCTACAAGGGAGTGTACGTCGTGGCACGCAGGCATGCAGGCCGCACGCTGCTCACCATCCTCAACGGCACGTCGAGTCCTGCCCAATTGGCCGTGGCACGTTATGCTGAAGTGATAGGCCAGCACACCACCGCCACCGACATCTTTACCGGCCGGCAGATAGACCTTACGCAAGACGTGGCGCTCACGCCCCGCCAGACCCTCATCATCGAGTTCTGACCCCTCCGCCAAGTCTGCTAACTCCAGATACGCAACCGCCGCTTATCGACGCACCCAATGAGTGCCTCCATAAGCGGCGGTTTTGCGTAACCACACATAAAAATAGGGAGAAAGCGCAGACTTTCACAAGCCCATCATTGCTTTCTCCCGCTCCTACAATAAGACTAATTAGCAAATTTACAGATAAAAAACTCTGGG
>JBJEAU010000011.1:0-22515 GCA_051869355.1 Prevotella sp.
TATTACCCACAGCAGGCTACGTACGACAAGGGCACCCAGTGCTACAAACTGTCGTACGAAAACGGAAGCGTTGCCACCGTGCGCATGGAGACCAAGAACAAGTATCTGAGGATGCAGCTCGAATCGCTGTCCAACCGCGAAGGTATCGACGGCATACAGTGGGGAAACTACTATACCAACATCACCAATCTGTTGGGCGATATCATCGGTGTGGCGCGCGATACATCGGAGGCTGTAAACTATGCCATCGGTATGCTCGCACTCGACGACAACACGCTGGGCGGAGAGATCCGCTATACCTCCGAGACGGGTGCCGGTGGCTACATCGTCCACACGCCCGACCCCAAGCGATTCCCGCTTCCGCTCAACCTGCATGAGGGAGAGGAGTTCACGATTGGTGGAGACGGACACAACGATGTGGCCTTCTACGACCGCAAGGAGCCTTACTACCGCATGCTCTACGGCAATGCGGCCTTCGTAGACTGCAACGGTCGCATCAACATCCATTACCAGTCGCGCGACCGCCGCACCGGCAAGATGATTTATTCGCCCGAAGGTGTGCCCATCAAGGTCAACAACGAGCCCAACCACCTGATGCGTCAGGCTGTACCGGGCGTCGACTTTATAGGTTCGTCGGTAGCGCTGTGGGGAAGTCCCGACAGCCTGGCACTGATGGATGTCATTCAGACCATCGTCAAGGACGAGGGACTGCCTTATCCCACTTTCCAAGGCAAATGGGTGAAAGATCCCACCTCGTTTATGCCCGACCTGCGGACGTACGGCAACCTGTACGACAGCATCGCCTCTTACGCCAAGCAGATGGGACTGCGCGTGATACATGCCTACGACCATCCGTTCCTGAACCCCGACCGGGGCACCGAGGGCTATCTGGATGGCAAGAACCATGAGCGCAAGCCTTTCCACTTCACCACCGGCGACCTGTCGCACCGCGAATATGCCGACTTGCTGAAGCGAGACGGGCTAATCTTGGGCCGCACGAGCATCACCAACTCGATGGCACCGGGCACCAAGGACTGCAGTCCTGTCCCCACCGACAGCGTGTGCATCCAGCACCGCCGCATGCTCATGCAGGACCTGAGTCCTACCGACACCCTCATCTACATCGACGACCCCACCCATCTGGAGGAGATTGCCTGCTGGGAGGGACACTGCCCTGAACTGAACATGGTCAAGATAGGCAAGGAACTGATACACTACTTGGGTGTGACCGACACGAAGCCCTATCGGCTGAAGAAAGTGACCCGTGGCTACTGGAAGACCAAGCCGGCCGCCCACAGCGCCGGAGACCATGTGGACAAGGTGCAGGTAACCGTGGGCTGGAGTTACCAAGGTTTGGTGCCCAACCTCGAATTGCAAGACGAGATAGGGCGACTCTATGCCGACATCGCCAAAAACTCCGGTTTGGGCATGTACGATTTTGACGGTCAGGAGTTCCTGTTCCACACCGGATTCGGCTCTTAC
This sequence comes from Prevotella sp., assembly GCA_051869355.1. Classification (GTDB taxonomy): domain Bacteria; phylum Bacteroidota; class Bacteroidia; order Bacteroidales; family Bacteroidaceae; genus Prevotella. The sequence continues at coordinate 1,483 of JBJEAU010000011.1, forward strand.
GGTGTCAAACGTTTCTTCCGCTCCATGTTCGACCAAGCCCACAAGCACCAGTTGCCCGACATCCGCTTCACGGGTGCCACTCTGTCTGAGGGTTCTTGGCACTACCAGAGCATCTGGAACGTGGGCGGCGGCAAAAACATCTACGATGTCGACAAGCGCGTATGGGGCAGCACCACGAGTCAGGGCAAGGACCTGCGCGATGTGACCTACGCCAACTTCTTCCCCTCCTCGTTTGGTGCCAACTTCCCCATCACCGCCAAGTCTACTGTGGAGCAGTTTGAGCACATCGAGGCCACGGCCGTGGGCTACGGCGCTACCTACGGCATGACGCTGGGACAGAAAGACGTGGAGAGCTGTCCGCAGAAGTACGGCATCTTCCATGTCATCCGCACATGGGAAGAGGCACGCCGTGCCGATGCCTTCCCCACCCATATCCGCAAGCTGCTGCAAGACCCGGCTTTGAGCTGGCGTCTGGAAAAGAAGGCTGACGCCTCCGGCTGGACGCTCTACCAGATGGTGGACGGCGCAAAGACCAAGCGATACGACCTATTCCCAAGACAATAGGACATACCGTCCCCCTCTCTACCGACCGCCCCTGAGACTTGATATGGCCTCAGGGGCGGTCTTGTTAGTTGCAAAATCCCAATCTTGTGAAGGTATTGGCCAAGGCAAGAGTGGGGCACTTGTAAAAGCTAAACGTGGCGTTTAGGCATCGTAAATGCCATGTTTAGCGGCGTAAAGGTGGCATTTAGCTTTTCGATATGCCGTGACCACCCCAGCCAATCGGGAGAGATGGGGAGAGAGGCGTGGGCATATGGTCGGCCACATCCCCGTCCATAGCACAACATAAAAGAAAATTTGGGACTGTCCGACATTTTTTATCGCACAACCCTACACCGTTGTCGATTTCTTTTCTTATATTTGTACCCAAATCATCAATATCACGAAAAATGAAGAAACTGTATTTACTCGCCTGTATGATGCTCTTCGGCCTTGCCGTTGTAGCTCAGGAAAAGAAAACCGGCAACCCGGTCTTCGAAGGATGGTATGCTGACCCGGAAGGTGCAATATGGGGAAAGACCTATTGGATTTATCCCACCAGTTCGCTGCCGTTTGACGACCAGACTTACATGGATGCCTTTTCGTCAAAAGACCTTGTGACGTGGAAGAAACACAGCAACATCCTCGATACCTGCAACGTGAAGTGGGCCAAGCGCGCGCTCTGGGCTCCCTCTATCGTCAAGAAGGGGAAGAAGTACTATCTCTTCTTTGCCGCCAACGATGTACACAAGGGCGAAGTGGGCGGCATCGGCGTGGCCGTATCGAAAAAGCCGCAAGGCCCCTTTGTCGATGCCATCGGCAAGCCGCTCATCAACGAGATTGTCAACAATGCACAACCCATCGACCAATATGTGTTCCGCGATGACGACGGACAGTACTACATGTACTACGGCGGCTGGGGGCACTGCAATGTGGTGAAACTGTCTGACGACCTGCTGCATCTCGTACCATTCCCCGACGGCTCCATGTACAAGGAGGTGACCCCCAAGAACTATGTGGAGGGCTCCTTCATGCTGAAACGCAATGGCAAATACTACTTCATGTGGTCTGAAGGAGCCTGGAGAGGCCCGCACTACTGCGTGGCCTACGCCATCAGCGACTCGCCCTTTGGCCCCTTCAAACGTATCGGCAAAATCTTGCAGCAAGACAAGCGTATCGCGACGGGTGCAGGTCACCACTCGGTCATCCAGATTCCGGGTACAGAGGACTATTACATCATCTACCACCGTCGCCCGCTGACCGAGAAAGACGGCAACTCGCGCGTGGTGTGCATCGAACGGATGGAATTTGACGAGCAAGGGCTCATCAAACCTGTCAAACTGACCTTTGAGGGCGTGGAACCACGTAAGATAAAATAACTCATCGACAATGAAAAAGACAGCATTGACACTGGCGGCTCTGCTGATAGCAGTGACCACCCTGGCCCAGCGCACGGCGATTATTCTCGCCCACCGTGGCGGCGGCACTGAACAGGAAGAGAATGTGTTGAAGACCTTCCAACACTCGTACGAATCGGGCATCAACAGTTATGAGACCGATGTCCGCATGACCAAGGACGGCGTGCTGGTCATCTCGCACGACTCTTCTTTGAAACGGACCTGCGGCGTTGAGGGCACCATCGAGGGCATGACAGCCAAAGAACTGCGCGAAGTGAAAACCAAACAGGGCAGTCCGCTCCTCTTTCTGGAAGACCTGCTCGACTTTCTGAAAGACAAGCCCAACCTCTACGTGGAGTTTGAGATGAAGACCGATGACAAAGTGAAGGAGACAGGTACTTTCCTCTACGAGGGAGACCGCTTGGAGGAATACTGCAACAAGGTGTACGAGCAGTGCAAGGCCAAGATGCCGAAAGATGCAGACTGGACACTGACCTCGTTTGACCACCGGCCACTCCAAATGATACATGCCAAGCACCCGGAGGCTGTCTTGGGACTCATCACGTCTGAAGGCTGCACCGAGGAGACGGTGAAGCTCTGCAAGCAACTGGGTGTTAAGCGCTTGGCGGCACTGCTTGACAAGTCTTCGCGCAAGGGGGTGAAGACGGCTCATGCCAACCGCATCAATGTCAACCTCTGGCCGGGCTCCAAGTTTAGCGACGCGCTGCTGGCCATGTATCTCGGAGCAGACTATATCTGCACCGATGTGCCGATGGGAGCTATGGAATATCTGAAGAAGAACCCTCCGGGCAGACCTTACCGATTCTGATTTGCCTTGTATAAAGATGAACCCCCGATACGCAGTCTGCCTGTGTATCGGGGGTTTATCTTTAGGGGATGGTTGCCTGACCCTTCGTTGTCTGTCAGGACAGCCCATCCATCACTTAGGGCTTGCGCTTCTTCTCCTGTTGCAGCACCACCGGCCCGATGAGACCCGACGGATGCAGGGGTGTAGTCGCCTTGAAGAAGGGATAGGAGGTATAACCATAAGCCTGCGGGTTGTCGGACTGCTTGTCTCCGATAAGACGGTTGCGCCAGACCACAGCCACACGCACCTCGATGGTATTGTTGCCGGGCCGTACGGCATCGGAGATGTCGGCCACAAACGGTGCATGCCACAATGTTCCGATGCACTGGCCGTTGACAGAGACCTCGGCCACACCCGCTACCTGTCCCAGATCGAGACGGATACCTCCCTCTTTCACCTGTTTGCGGGTGAGCTTCAGGCTATGGGTGTAGGTGGCTGTGCCTGCAAAATAGCGTACACCCGGCACCGACGACTGCGTGAGCGAAGCCAGGGTATCCATCTGTATCTCGTCGGGAGCACCACGGCCAGTTTGGAACCGTACCGTCCAAGGTCCTTCCACGGTCTGGGGCTCAACCAGGGTCTCGGCGGCAGGCAAATCGGTAGCCTCGGCGGGCACCGACTGACGGAACACGACAAAGTAGGCCTCCATCGGCTGCATCGTAAGCGACACCTGTGTGCCACCGTCGACCTCACGATAGGCCAGACGCGACACCTTGCCCGTCTCAGGATGCCACAGACAGGGTATCATACCCGTCACACGGAACGTGGCTTGCAGCGTACGGGCATGGAATCGGCGATTGTTGACCCAGTAAATCTCGGCATCGGGTGTGGTACGGTGCACAAACCGCAGGCTGTCCATATCATCGCAATACAGGTCGGGGCGCACCCCGATGGCGCGGAGCGTCTCGTCGATGGTTTTTCCTGCATACACATTGGTACGGCCACTGTCCCATATCTTGCCTACCAGCCGTTGCCACTCGGCCTGATCGTCACTCAGACTCGGCGTGCAGACAGGACGGTTGCCGCAGAGAGGCACACCCTGCTCCACCAGCGTGGCCAGATGACGCAGCACGGGCAGTGTCATGCGTGTGGCGTTGTCGTCGAGCGCAATCATCCGATATCGCACGCCATCGGGCGTGGTCAGCCCACCGTCCTTGGCTTGCAGACGGGTGGTCAGGGCATGACTGCTCACATAGTCGAACGATGCGGTGGGCGGTACTTGGGGCTGTCCATAGTGGAACAATCCGGTGACATTGGCATCCTCACCATAATAATATGCCACATCGGCCACCCATTTGCCCTGCTGCAACATATAACTGCTGCGCGACAGATAGTCTACCCACGGACGCGCCTGCTCTGCCCATGCGGCGTGACGATGGAACCAGATGCCGTATATCTCCAATCCCTGTCCGGGAACCTTGTCGTCCACGGGCTGGTGGGTGCTGTTGTGTATCACAAAACGGTTGATGCCGCATGCCATCTCCAGATCCGCCACGGGTTTCAGCTGCTCCGGGGTAAGCGAGTAGGCCAACGTGTCGCCGTCGAGACCGCCACAAGTCATCGATTCGGCCGCTACAATCGGTCTGCCATAGAGATGGGCCACCGACGAAGTCTCCTTGCAGTCGCTCTGTTTGCCCACATCCTTGTTGTAATCGAGGCCCATCACGGGCAGACTGGCCCACATGGCACCCATAGGAATATCGCAGTTGCGCTTGATATCCATACCATCCGAGAGCATGACACGGCAAGTCTCGTGGCTCTCGAAGTAAGTCTGCATGCCTCTTGCCCTCATCGTGTCGGCCAACTTGCCGTAGAGGTTTTCAGCCATCAACTCTCCAAGCGTCTTGCGCCAGTCAAAGAGGAACCGGTCTGTCTCCTGCGCGCTTCCCAGTATCTCTCCGGCCAGTGCGGGCATCCACCGGCGCATGTCGTAGCCCCGACGGCGGTTGAACTCGGTGCGCGCTTTGGCCGTCCAGTTAGAGATACCCGCCTCATAACTGTCCATGAGCAGAGCCTGTACACCGTGTGCGCCCATCCTGCCCGCCGAAGCGTCTTCGTACATAGGCAGATAGTGCGCCAGATAGCGGTCCACGGCCTCCCCGTCGAGTTTGTCCACCTCCAGACCAGTGGCCTCAGGCGAAGCCGGATGGTTCATCTTGCCCGTCAACGAATAACCGAAACGGTAGATACGCCACCGCCCCTTGGGTGCCTGCCACTGCAACCGGCCTAAAGAGTCGACCCGGTCTGTGAGATCGATGACCTGCTCCAACTTGGGGGCTTGCAATACCTCTGGCGTGGCATAGTGGGCTATGTCCACGGGTGTCCCGAATCCGGCTTTCTCTTCCGAATGGTTCACCTTGGGCACCGTATAAAGCACCAACTCAGCCAACTGCGTGGCCCGCTTGCCGCTCTTGAAGACCACTCTGAAGTATCGCGCTGTGGTAGGCCGGATGCTGATGGTGAGCAGGGGGGCAGCTCCATTGACGATATCGCACACCTTGCGCCACGAGGTACCGTCGTCGCTGGCTTCGAGCCACTTGACGGGAGCAGGACGCTTGTTGCGAAACTGACTGTGGATGCGTCCGTCGGCAATGGCCAGTGCCCGCACGGTATAGGGCGCATCGAGGGTGAACTGCACCCACGTGTTCTTGCCCTTCGCGTCTGCCGGCAGGATGGTGGCAGCACCGATACGCCCGTCGGTAAGCTGTGCCAGATCCATCTTGCCGCCACTGGCGGTGACCTGTGCACCCATCTCCTGCATGGTCAGGTCGTCATCGGCTACGGGAACAGCCAGCACGGCTATGTCTTCATACCATGTCTTGGACGAGACGGTGCCTCGCGCCTTGACATCTTGGTAAGCACCGCTCACGCGATAAGGCTCGGGCAGAGTGACCGACAACGGCTTGCCGCCGTTGACCACCATCTGCCGCCACACCAGTTTTTTCATGGCGTCGCGTGGTTGCACCCACGGGCCTCCCGTATGGCTCCATCCGGGCGTACCGAGCATGGTGGCTTCCATGCCCAGCGAGTCGGTCATGTGCACAGCATAGGCATAGCAGTCTTTCCACTCGTCGGTCATGTAGATGATACGATGCGGCACCACCTGCGGCGTGTTCTTTCCCGCGTCGAAAATGTGCACACCACCCAGTCCGACGCGGTCCATCCACAGCAGGTCTTTACGAATACCCTCCTTGGAGATGTTACCGTTCATCCAGTGCCACCATACACGGGGCTTCGCGGCCTGTGGCGGAGTGACAAATCCCGCTTTGAGCGCGTCGTCCTGCGCTTTCGCTCCCACCGTAAGGGACAGCAGCGCAGCCAATAACATAAATCTGCAAATCTTCATCGTGTCAGAATATTAAGTTTTCATGTATCTTCTGCAAAGATAGTGCAAACTGAGGGCAATAGAGCTTGCTCTAATTGCCGAAGTGCAGCCTATCCTCTGCAAAGATAGCACATTTTTGCCCAAATTCCCTTTCACTGTTACGATTATTTTGTACCCAATATCACTTTTTCTGCACAACCACCCTCACCCATTGCCGCCTTGGCCAACAGCCACTACCACCATTGCGCATCGTAAACGTGGCATTTAGCCATCGTAAATGCCATGATTAGCGCGCCAAAGGTGGCATTTAGGTTGGCCATTTGCCCCTACCAACCTTAAAAAAAGAATAATAATGGTGTGTATGTGACTGATTTTGAAGATTTATTTGTAATTTTGCACTCTCTTAATCAAGAACAATAGCCAATTTTTAACATCACATGAAAATCGAGAACCGTATATGCAACGCCGTGCAGTGCGCCATCCAGACACTGTACGGGCAGGAGGTGCCGGAGAGCATGATACAGTTGCAGAAGACAAGAAGCAACTTTGAGGGTAACCTCACGCTGGTGATCTTTCCATTCCTCAAGATGTCGAAGAAGAAGCCCGAAGATACCGCCCAGGAGATAGGTGCCTATCTGGCCGAGCACTGCGACGACATCGCCAAATACAATGTTGTGAAAGGTTTTCTGAACCTTGTCATCGCCCAAAAGGCATGGGTGGGACTGCTCAACGACATCCACGCCGACGAGAAGTTTGGCGAGAAGAAGGCAACCGCCGACTCACCCCTCGTCATGATAGAATATTCTTCCCCCAACACCAACAAGCCACTCCATCTGGGACACGTCCGCAACAACCTGCTGGGCTGGTCGCTCGCGCAAATCATGGCTGCCAACGGCAACCGCGTGGTGAAAACCAATATCGTGAACGACCGTGGCATCCACATCTGTAAGAGTATGCTGGCCTGGCTCAAGTGGGGCAACGGCGAGACTCCCGAATCGTCTGGCAAAAAGGGCGATCACCTCATTGGTGACTACTACGTGGCCTTCGACAAGCACTATCGCGCCGAGGTAGAGGAGCTCAAGGCCCGTTTCGTGGCCGAGGGCATGGACGACGAGGCCGCCACCGAGAAGGCGAAAGCCGAGGCACCGCTCATCAAGGAGGCTCATGAGATGCTGGTGAAGTGGGAGAACAACGACCCGGAGGTCCGCGCACTCTGGCAGATGATGAACGACTGGGTATATGCAGGTTTCGACGAGACCTACAAGGCTCTGGGCGTGGGTTTCGACAAGATATACTACGAATCAAAGACATACCTCGAGGGAAAAAAGAAGGTAGAAGAGGGTCTGGAGAAAGGACTTTTCTTCCGGAAAGAAGATAATAGCGTATGGGCAGACCTCTCTGACGAGGGTCTGGACCAGAAGCTATTGCTTCGTTCTGACGGAACGAGCGTCTACATGACGCAGGATATCGGTACAGCCGACATGCGCTTCCGCGACTTCCCCATCGACAAGATGATATATGTAGTGGGCAACGAGCAAAACTATCACTTCCAGGTGCTCTCGATACTGCTCGACCGACTGGGATTCAAGTGGGGAAAAGACCTGATACACTTCTCGTACGGCATGGTGGAGCTCCCCAACGGCAAAATGAAGTCACGCGAGGGTACCGTGGTAGATGCTGACGACCTGATTGCTACGATGGTGGCCGATGCAAGGACTACCTCGGACGAGCTGGGCAAGTTTACCGATATGAGTGAGGCTGAGAAAAACGAGATTGCACGCATTGTGGGTCTCGGAGCCCTCAAATACTTTATATTAAAGGTGGACGCGCGCAAGAACATGCTCTTCAACCCCGAGGAGAGCATCGACTTCAACGGCAACACAGGTCCCTTCATCCAATACACTTACGCCCGCATACGCTCTATCATGCGCAAGGCAGCCGCACTGGGTATCGGGATTCCTGCCCAGTTGCCTGCCGACGCTCCGCTCAACGACAAGGAGATTGGACTCATACAGCGTATGAGCGAGTTTGAGATGGCCGTGAAGGATGCCGGAAAGAACTACAACCCTGGTGGTATCGCCAACTACTGTTACGACCTTACCAAAGACTTCAACCAGTTCTATCACGACTACTCGATACTGAGCGCCGACACGGAAGCTGAGAAGACCACCCGTCTTGTCCTCGCCGCCAATGTGGCCAAAATTATCAAGAACGGTATGGAGCTCCTCGGCATTGAGGTTCCGGAAAGAATGTAATTAATTCACAATGCATAATTCATAATTCATAATTTTGAATTCAAAAAATACGAATTTGAAGCGCTTACAGCTGACAAGGGGTGTTACTATTATGATGTAAATGAAACGAGAGGAAGAGAATATTGTATTGACGAAAAGTTACAACTTTAGCCTCAGGTGCGTATTGTTGTACAAATATCTCTCACAAGGTAACGGAAACTACATTATAGGCAAACAACTCCTACGCAGTGGAACCAGTATAGGAGCTAATATTAAGGAAGCCGTCCGGGCACAGACCCGGGCGGACTTCTTATGCAAGCTCAACATTGCACTAAAGGAAGCCAGCGAAACAGAATACTGGCTCCATCTGCTTCGCGATGCGGACTATATTTCCGACAAACAAGCCACCAGTATGCTCAATGATTGTGTAGAAATTCTCAAACTCCTCACTTCCATCATCAAGACTTAAAAAAACAACCCATAACTTCATTGTCCTGAACGTATTATTCATCATGAATTGTGAATTGAAAATTATGAATTGTGAATTATAAATTATGAATTGTGAATTATAAATTATGAATTGGAAATTATGAATTGTGAATTAGAAAACGTTCCCGATTACCGCCACGACACGGTATTACCGATTCCGATGGAGGTGAAAGCCAACGCATGGGCGGTGGATGCTGCCTGTTCGGGCAATCCCGGCCCGATGGAGTATCAGGGAATTGACCTGCAGACCGGCGCACAGGTATTTCACTTTGGCCCGGTGCATGGAACCAACAACATAGGCGAGTTTCTGGCCATTGTACACGCCCTTGCCCTGATGGAGAAACAGGGAATCAAGGACAAGATCATCTACAGCGACTCGTACAATGCCATCCTCTGGGTACACAAGAAGCAGTGTAAGACCAAACTGGAACTGTCTCCAAAGACAGAAGCACTGTACCAGATTATCCGCAGGGCAGAGCAGTGGCTCCGCACCCATGCCGTCACCGTACCCATCATGCAATGGGAGACCCGCAAGTGGGGCGACATCCCGGCCGATTTCGGCCGCAAATAAGCATTATAGAAATCCCTTGGTGAACAGGTCGTAAGAGAGCGCTTCCAGCTCGGGCAGCGTCATCTTCTCCACCACACGCTCTATCCGGGCTATCAGTTGTTCCCGTTTGTAGTCATCGCTCTCCCCAAGCCGCGAAGTAAATCTGTCGGTAGCCATATCCTTTATTTTTCCAATACCAATATCACATTACCATCATAGCAGTGGCGCTGTACGACACGCGCCCCGGCCGGAATCTGCGGCGCTGGCGTACCCTCGCCCACGGTGAAGGGTGCCGTCTCGATACGTATCTCGTCCCAAAGCCCTTGCTGCAGAAAACTCTGGAGTGTCCGTGAACCGCCCTCCACGATGAGCGACTGCTTCCCCGCTTCGTAGAGACGATGGAGCACCTCGCCAATGGAGGTTTGGTGCGAAAGCACGATACGCTCAGGGTCGCTGCCCACCCAGTCGCGCACATTCAGTTGCGGCTGGTCGCGCTCTGCCGTCACCCTTCCTACAAGTATCGCATCGTTTTCGGCCCGCAGTTTGTGACAGAGCATGCGGGTGAAGCCGTTGGAGATAGCCACAGGGCGACAATGGTCATCGATGAAGCCGTCGGCTGTCTGTGCCCATTTTAAGATAAGGTAAGGCCGCCGATGCGTATGAAAAGTGAAAAACCGTCGGTTCAGCGCCTTGCACTCGGCTTCGAGCACGCCCACGGTCACCGCAATTCCCGCCTCGCGCATCCGCTGGATGCCGCGTCCCTGCACTTTGGCAAACGGGTCCACACAACCTACCACCACCCTACGCACCCCCTTGCGCACCACCAAGTCTGCACAGGGCGGCGTGCGGCCAAAATGCGCACACGGTTCGAGACTCACATAAAGGGTAGATTTGGACAGCAGCGCCTCATCGCATGCCTTGACCGATGCGAAACAGTTGACCTCGGCATGTCCTTCACCGCAACGCACGTGATAACCCTCGCCAATGATACGGTCATCGCACACCAGCACAGCTCCCACCATAGGGTTGGGCTTGGCGTTTTGTCTGCCATTGAGCGCCAACTGAATACAACGGCGCATGTATTTTTTATCGATTTCTGCTTGTTCCATACCAAAAATAGTCTTAACTTTGCCTTTACTATGACGTACAACCAATTATGGCGGCAGTTGACACCGCTCTACGACGACCGCGAGGCGCAAGCCATCATGCGGATGGTGCTTGAAGTGGCCTTTGGCCTGTCGACGGTCGACCTATACATGGGCAAAGTTAGCGAATTATCCGCAGATAGCCACCGAAAGTTGGAAGAAATCATGCGCCGACTGCTCGATTCGGAACCTGTGCAGTATGTTCTGGGACAGGCCGACTTCTGCGGTCGCACGTTCAAGGTGTGTCCCGGCGTGCTGATACCGCGCCCCGAGACCCAGCAACTCCTGACGATGATTGCCCCTGCCGCCGACGGTCCCTTTACCCTGCTCGACATCGGCACAGGCTCGGGCTGCATCGCCATCACAGCCGCCCTCGACCATCCCCAAGCCCGCGTGTCGGCGTGGGATGTGTCGCCTGCGGCTTTGGAGACAGCGCGCGCCAATGGGCAGCGGTTGCAGGCACAGGTGGAATGGGTGCTGCAAGACGCACTCCAGCCGCCCCACGACGTGGACAAATGGGACTACATCGTGAGCAATCCACCCTACATCTGCCTGAAGGAGCGGTCGCAAATGGCCGACAACGTGACCCGTCACGAACCCGAGATGGCACTCTACGTACCCGACGACGACCCGCTGCGCTTCTACCGCGCCATCGCCGGTTATGCCTACCACGCCCTGCGCCCGCAAGGCCGTCTGCTCTTCGAGATCAATCCTCTCTACGCCGCCCCCCTGCAGCAGATGCTCATGCAGATGGGATTTGTCCATGTGGCCGGCACCGAAGATTTATTTGGCAAGCTGCGGTTTATGACGGCCGTCAGCGCTAAGGAAGCAACTCTATAGCACACTATGAAAGAAATGACTGAACAACAGGCACTCTCTCGGCTGACCGCGCTCTGCGCCAAGGCCGAGCACTGCAGCGGCGAGATGGCCGAAAAACTGCGCCAATGGGGGTTCGACGAGACGGTACAGGCCCGTATCATCCGCTATCTGGTCGACGAGCGCTATGTGGATGACGAGCGCTACTGCCGCTATTTCGTACACGACAAACTGCGCTACAATGGCTGGGGTCGCCGCAAGATCGAGCAAGCGCTCTACGGCAAGCATGTGGACAGGGAAATCTACGAGCCCATCCTCGACGAGATTTCCGACGAGGAATACATGGAAGTGCTGCGCCCACTCATCCGACAGAAGGCGAAAAGCATCAAGGCAAAAGACGACTACGAGTTTGCCGCCAAACTCATACGCTTCGCAATGGGACGGGGATTCGACTATGAGCTGATTAAGCGGAGCATAGAGAACATTCCATGACAAATCTATCACCTTGAAGCATTGGTTTTCAATGTCTTCGTACATTCTACCGCCCACATGATTAGCATCCTCTCAAGACTGATAGACCTCTTAGCACCGCGCCTCTGTCTGGCCTGCGGACAGAGGCTCACACCATCGGAGCACACACTCTGCGCCACGTGCAACCTGCACCTGCCGCGCACGGGCTTCCACGCCACACCCACCGACAACGAGATGGCACGCATGTTTTGGGGGCGCATCCCCGTGGAGCGCTGCGGTGCCCTCTTCTTTTACCGGGCTGGCTCCCAACCCAGCCATCTCGTCTACCACCTCAAGTACAATGACCATCCCGAAGCCGGCATCGACCTCGGGCGCATGGTGGCACGCGAATACGCGGCTGCTGGATTTTTCGACGGCATCCAACTGATTGTTCCCGTCCCTCTTGCCCCTGCCCGCCAGCACCAGCGGGGCTACAACCAGAGCCGGCAGATAGCCCTGGGCATCAGCGAGGTGACGGGCATCAAAGTGGTAGCCGACGTGGTGCGCCGCAAGACCTTCACCACCAGTCAGACCCACCAGCAGCGCTGGGACCGTACCGCCAATGTGGAGGACGCTTTCCAACTGGTGCGACCCGAAAAGGTTACGGGGCGGCACATCTTGCTGGTAGACGACGTGGCCACCACGGGGGCCACACTCTGCGCCTGTGCCCAAGCCCTCGCCGGGGCAGGCGATGTAACTGTGAGCATCCTCACTTTGGGCTTTGCCAAGCCTTGATGCACTCCCTCTTTTGTCCCACCATCGGAAGCCGCCGACACAGATGCTGTGGCTAAAGGTGGCGTTTACGGGTCGTAAATGCCACCTTTACGGCGCTAATCATGGCATTTGGCCTCGACAAGTGTGGCAACGGGGTCGGAGAGGCGGCAGGGATAAAAAGTTTTTTATGCAACTTTGTGACTGATTCGTTGGTTGGATGCAGATTTTTTTGCTATCTTTGCTCACAACTAACAAAGAGGCATGAAGAGCAAATATTTTTTGATTGTTGCGGCACTGGTCGCATCAAGCGTGATGACATGGGCTCAGAAGCAGCCTGTGGAGTATGTGGACCCGTTTATCGGAACCACCAATTTCAGCGTATGTAATCCCGGCGCTCTGCGTCCACATGGCATGATGTCGGTCGTGCCCTTCAATGTGATGGGTTCCGACCTCAATGTCCACGACAAGGATGCCCGATGGTGGTCGGCTCCCTATGTATATGAGAACAAGTATTTTACCGGTTTTGCCCATGTCACGCTGAGTGGCGTGGGATGTCCCGAGATGGGCTCGCTGCTGCTCATGCCCACCACGGGCAAACTGGATGTGGACTATCACAACTATGGTTCTGAATATACCAACGAACACGCCGTGCCCGGCTATTACAGCAACAAGCTCAGCAAGTACGGCATCCGATGCGAGGTGACAGCCACCGAGCGCAGTTCGATAGAGCGTTTCACCTTCCCCAAGGGGCAAGCCCATCTGCTGCTCAATGTCGGCGACGGCCTTACCAACGAGGTAGGCGGCAGCATCCGTCGTGTATCACCCACCGAGATAGAGGGCATGCGCCTGCTGGGCACCTTCTGCTACAATCCCCAGGCCGTCTTCCCCATGTACTTTGTGATGCGTGTGAGCAAGGCTCCGCGCGAGGCAGGATTCTGGAAGAAGCAGCCCCCCATGACAGGCGTGGAGGCCCAGTGGGACCCAGACAACGGCAAGTACAAGATCTACCGCAACTATACCAAGGAGATAGCCGGAAACGAGGTAGGATATTACTTCTCTTACGATGCCGAGGAAGGCGAGCAGATCGAGGTTCAGATTGGTGTGAGCTTCGTGTCGGTGGCCAATGCGCGTGAGAATCTGGACAAGGAGCAGCAACGCACCTTCAGTTTCGACCGTGTCAAGGCCGAAGCCTATGCCCAGTGGGCCAAGACGCTGTCTACCGTCACGGTGGAGGGCGGCACCGAGGCCCAGAAGCGCGTGTTCTACACCGCACTCTACCACAGTCAGATTCACCCCAGCATCCTGCAAGACGTAAACGGCGAATACCCGGAGATGGAAAACGGCAAGATAGGCCGCACATCGGGCGACCGTTACACCATCTACTCGCTTTGGGACACCTACCGCAACCTGCACCAGTTGGAGACACTGCTCTACCCCACACGACAACTGGACATGGTGCGGTCCATGATAGACATGTATAAGGAATGGGGGTGGATGCCGAAGTGGGAACTCTTCGGCAGAGAGACCTGGACGATGGAGGGCGACCCCTCTATCCCCGTGATTACCGACACCTACCTGAAGGGATTGCGCGACTTTGACGTGGAGACAGCCTACAAGGCGTTCCTGGCCAGCGCCACGCTGCCGGGCAAGGACAACAAGATGCGCCCCGACATCGACGACTATCTGGTCAAGGGTTACGTGCCCTTGGGTCGCTATGCCCAAGACAACTCCGGCGACAACTCCGTATCGCATGCGCTCGAGTATTACATCGCCGACTATGCCCTCTCCCAACTGGCCGGTGCGCTCGGCCACACAGCCGATGCCAAGCGGTTCTACCAACAGAGCCTTGGCTACAAGCATTACTACTGCAAGGAGTACGGCACGCTGCGCCCTCGCTACGAGGACGGCACTTGGCTCACGCCCTTCGACCCCAAGGCCGGTGCAGACTTTTCCAATGCGCCCGGATTCCATGAAGGTTCGGCTTGGAACTACACATTCTACGTGCCACACGACATCACTGGACTCGCCAAACTGATGGGAGGCAAGCGCGCCTTTGTGGACAAACTGCAGAAGGTGTTCGACGAGAACCTCTACGACCCGGCCAACGAGCCCGATATCGCCTATCCCTATCTCTTCAGCTATTTCAAGGGTGAGGAATGGCGCACCCAGCGCGAGGTGAGGAGACTCTTGGACAAGTATTACAAGGACACACCCGACGGCATCCCCGGCAACGAGGACTGCGGTACCATGTCGGCATGGGCCATCTTCTCCATGATGGGCTTCTACCCCGACTGCCCTGGCTCGCCTTACTACACGCTTACCGCTCCTGTCTTCGACCGCGTCACCCTGCATCTTGACAAGCGCTATTATCCCAACGGCGACCTCGTGATCGAGGCTAACCGACAGGGCAAGGAGGCTGGGCGTATACAGCGCATGACGCTGGGCGGCAAGCCGCTCGGACGCTACCGCATATCGCACGAGGAACTGATGAAGGGCGGCAAACTGGTCTTCGACCTCCGATAGCTGCACGGAAAGGCGGGAAACAATGGGGCTTTAGCCTCTTTGTTTCCCGTCTTTCTCGCTTTCCACCGTATCTTTATTGACCTTTATTTAATGATTCCTTAAACATGAAAAAACCGATTTCTCTCATACTTGTTCTCCTGATTGCGACAACGATAACCGCCCAGACGGCAGAGACATTCAAACCTTACCGGCAGACCGCACTCCGCCTGCCATCAGTCCCCTTGTTGGTCAATGACCCTTACTTCTCTATCTGGTCTCCTTACGACGAGCTCAATGCAGGCAATCCCACCCACTGGTCGCCAAGGCAGAAACCCTTTGAGGGACTGCTCCGCGTGGACGGAGAGACGTACCGATTCTTGGGAGCCGGCTCCAAACTGCTGCTCGACGTGGTGGCTCCCCTCGGCGCAGACGACGAGTGGACGGCCCTTTACACCGAGGGGCAACCGGTCGAGGGTTGGCAGCGTCCCGATTTCAACACCCAGGGATGGAAAGAGGGCAGCGGTGCCTTTGGCACACCCGACAATCCGGGTGTGCGCACCCAATGGGCAGCCGAGAACGCCGATCTCTACATCCGACGCACCGTGACACTCACCCAAGAGCAACTGGATGCCGACCTGTATCTGGTCTATGCGCACGACGATGATGGCGATATCTATGTAAACGGCGTGCTGGCCAAGAGCGAGCAGGGCTACCGCAGCAGTTCGCGCATCCCCCTGCGAGGCCAGCTGAAGCAGGCACTGCACGTGGGCGACAACGTCATCGCCATGAAACTGCACAATGGTGTCAAGGGCACATACGCCGACTTCGGCATCTACCGCAACATATCGGGCAATCTGACCCGTGTCAAGCAGGCCAGACAGCTTTCGGTCGACGTGATGGCGACCAGCAGCTACTATACATTCGAGTGTGGCCCCGTGCAACTCGATATTGTCTTCACGGCTCCGATGCTCATCGACAACCTCGACCTGATTTCCACACCCATCAACTACATCTCCTATCAGGTGCGCAGTACCGATGGGCAGGCCCACGACGTACAATTCTATCTCTCGGCAAACCCATTGGTAGCCAAGATGAAGGCCGACCAGCCCACGCGCTCCACCGTGGAGCAGCACGGAGGTCTTTCCTATCTCAAGACGGGTACCATCGACCAACCTATCCTTGCCTCCAAGGGCGACAGCCGCTGCATAGACTGGGGCTATCTCTACATCCCATCCGTCAATGGCAAGGTTTGTCTGGGCAAGGAGAATGAGGTGCTCAACTCGTTCATCGCCACAGGCAAGCTGCCAGCCACACAGACCGACATGGTGAGCCGCAAGACCTACGACGCACCGACCTTGGCCTATACCAAGGACTTCGGCAAGGTGACCGAAGGACGCAGCTACACGACTGTGGGCTACGACGAGGTGTACGACATCGAGTATATGTACCATCGTTACAAGGGTTACTGGGCCCGTGACGGCAAGACCACCATCTTCGATGCGTTCGACAAACTGCATCGCGACTATAACAGCATCATGGAGCGCTGTCGTGCCCTCGACAAGAGAATCTACGACGATGGCATGGCCTCCGGCAATGAGCGCTACGCCGAGATTCTCTCGGCTTCTTACCGTCAGGTGATGGCTGCCCACAAACTCTTCGAGGACAAGGACGGCAACTTGCTCTATTTCTCCAAAGAAAACGCCTCCAACGGTTGTGTGAACACCGTGGATCTGACCTATCCGTCGGCACCTCTATACCTTATATATAATGTAGAGCTGGAAAAGGCCATGATGACCTCTATCTTCGAGTACAGTCGCAGTGGCCGATGGACCAAGCCTTTTGCCGCCCACGACCTCGGCACCTACCCGATAGCCAACGGACAGGTGTACGGCGGCGACATGCCGTTAGAGGAGGCGGGCAACATGATTACGCTGATGGCACAGATTGCCATGATCGAGGGCAACACCCGCTATGCCGAACGCTACTGGGATCTGCTCCAGCTCTGGGCCGACTACCTGGTGGAAAACGGACAAGACCCTGTGAACCAGCTCTGTACCGACGACTTTGCCGGTCATTGGGCACACAACAGCAACCTGGCTGTCAAGGCCATCATGGGTGTCGCCGGATTTGGCCTGCTGGCACAGATGCGCGGCGACAAGGCCACGGCCGACCGCTATATGGCCAAGGCGCGTGAGATGGGCGCACAGTGGGAGAAGGATGCACGCGAGGGTGACCACTACAAACTGGCCTTCGACCGCCCCGATACATGGAGCCAGAAGTACAATATCATCTGGGACAAAATCTGGGGGACCAACGTTTTCTCACCCAAGGTGATTGACCGCGAGATCAAGTATTACCTCACCAAGCAAAACAAGTATGGTCTGCCGCTCGACTGCCGCAAAGACTATACCAAGACCGACTGGATCATGTGGACAGCGGCCATGGCCAAGGACACCAAGACCTTCCTGCTGTTTGTGAATCCTGTCTACGACTACATCCATGAGACCCCGTCGCGTGTGCCCATCAGCGACTGGAGCTTCACTACGACGGGCGAGATGAAGGGATTCAAAGCACGCTCCGTCATCGGAGGCTATTGGATGCGCGTGCTGGTGGATAAACTGAATATCAAGAAATAATGTAGTATGAAACATTGGCTGTATCTATTGCTGGTGCTGGCTGCCTCCACATGGGTGGATGTGGCCAGCGCCAAATCGGTCAACATCGCCGCACCGCTCGTGGAGATGCAGACCTGTCCTGTAGGCATCGATTCCAAAGCGCCACAGTTCAGTTGGCAACTCTCGTCCACCGCCCGGGGCGTACTGCAGCGTGCCTATCGCATCAGGGTGGCCACGTCGGCCGAGGCCTTGGCTGCCGGAAAGGCCGACGCATGGGACTCCCAATGGGTGCGCAGCCGCCGATGCGCCTATATCCCTTACCGGGGCAAGGCGCTCCGCAGCGGTACGCGCTATTATTGGCAAGTGGAGGTGCAGACCAATGTAGGCCGTGCCGTGAGCGAGACGGCACACTGGACCACCGCCCTGATGGATGCCTCGGAATGGCGTGCCCAGTGGATTGGCGGACGCTTCGATACCGATGTGGAGAAGGGTCGCACCCGCATCCGTGCACGCTACCTGCGCCGCGACTTTGCCATCCAGGCACCCATCCAGCGCGCCATGCTCTACATCTGCGGCCTCGGCCTGTACGAGGCTTACATCAACGGCCAGCGCATAGGCACCCAAGTACTGTCTCCCACGCCCACCAACTATGACCGGTCAGTGCGCTACAATACCTTCGACGTGACACGCGAGGTGCGGCAGGGTGCCAACGCCATCGGCGTGGTGCTTGGCAACGGGCGCTTCATGGCCATGCGCAATCCCGGCATGCGCGGTTTCGGTCTGCCTCGGCTGTTGGCACAGCTCGTCATCACCACCACTGATGGACGGCAGACCGTAATCGCCTCCGACCAGACATGGCAGATGATGGCCGACGGTCCTATCCAGACCAACAACGAGTTTGACGGCGAGGTGTACAACGCCCGCAAGGTCATGCCCGGATGGAACGAGCCGGGCTATCGGCAGGCAGGATGGCGACCGGCAGAGCAGATGGCGGCACCAGCACCACTCATCGAGGCACAGACCAATCCCAACATACAAGTGATGGACAGTGTGCAGCCACAGTCGATACGACCTATCGGCCACGGGCGCTATCTCATAGACATGGGGCAGAACATGGTGGGATGGCTGAGGGTGCGGATACACGGCGATGAGGGCGACACGCTGCGCCTGCGCTTTTCCGAACGGCTCGCACCGGGCAATCCAGACAAACTGTTCTTGGCCAACCTGCGCACCGCCGAGGTGACCGACACCTATATCTCCGACCGCAAGCCCGGCACATGGCAGCCCGCCTTCACCTACCACGGATTCCGGTATGTGGAGGTGTCGGGATTCCGGCGTACACCGCAACTGTCAGACTTCCAAGGGCAGGTCATCTACGACGAGATGGCGACCACGGGCACCTTCCACACCTCCAACCCCTTGCTCAACCGCATCTACCACTGCGCCTACTGGGGCATCAGGGGCAACTATCGCGGCATGCCTACCGACTGTCCGCAGCGCGACGAGCGGTTGGGATGGCTTGGCGACCGCGCCACGGGGGCCTTGGGCGAGTGCTATCTCTTCGACAACCACCTGCTCTACGCCAAATGGATACGCGATATCACCGAGACACAGCGGGCAGACAGCGTGATCAGCGATGTGGCGCCACGCTACTGGAGCGTGTACAACGACAATGTGACGTGGCCCATGGCCTGGTACACCGTGGCCGGCATGCTCTACGACCACTATGGCGACCCGCGACCCATCCAACACAACTACCAGCCCATGCGCGCCTTCATGCTCCATACCCGCGACTGCAACCTGCGCCACGGCATCATCACCCGCGATGTGTATGGAGACTGGTGCATGCCGCCCGAATCGCCCCGACTCATCCATTCCAAAGACTCCACACGCATCACCGATGGCCGCCTGCTCGGCACAGCCGCCTACTACCGCCTGTGCGGGCTCATGGAGCGCTTTGCCCGTATCAGTGGGGCCACAGCCGATACCCTGCTGTGGCAGCAACTCGGCCACGAGGTGCGCCAAGCCTTCAACCGCGAGTTTTACCGTCCCGACAAGGGTTATTACAGCAACAACACCGTCACGGCCAACCTCCTCGCCCTGCGCTGGGGACTGGTAGAGCCTGCCCATCGCGACCGCGTGTTTGCCAACATGGTGCAACAGCTCAGCGATAAGTTCAACGGCCACATCGGAACGGGCGTATTGGGCACCCAAGAGGTAATGCGCGGACTGACCGACGGCGGACGGGGCGACTTGGCCTACCAACTGGCCACCAACACCACCTTCCCCAGCTGGGGATTCATGGTGGAGCACGGGGCCACCACCATCTGGGAACTGTGGAACGGCGACACCGCCGAACCCAAGATGAACTCGGGCAACCACGTCATGCTGCTCGGCGACCTCATCATCTGGTTTTACCAGTATCTGGCCGGCATCGGGCAGACTGCCGACAGCCAAGGATTCAACCATATCGTGCTCCGTCCCCACCTGTACGAGGGACTCGACAGCGTGTCGGCCTCGTACCATTCGCTCTACGGCCTCATCGAGAGCACGTGGCAGGTGCATGGCGACCGGATAGCGTGGTGCTTCACCATCCCAGCCAACACCGTAGCCGATGTCTATGTGCCCAAACGCGACGGAAGCTACACCCTCAGACGTTACAAATCGGGCACTTACCGTATCAAGAGCCGACTCTGACAACGCATGGTGCCGCAGATACGCGACACAAATGCCACCTTTACGGCGCCAAACATGGCCTTTAGCTCACCTAAATGCCACGTTTAGCGCCGTAATCATGGCATATAGCAGCAGCCAAAGTCGCCATCAGAATTGTATATTTATCCCAAAAGAAACAAGAATTGGAGTAAATAACTACTTTTTAGATATGCTTTTAACCATATAGACCCTATATAAAAGGTATAAAAGCATACAATAACACATAAAATTATATATCTGAAACTTTTATTTACAATTAATGCTTGTACCTCTCTGCAAGAGGTGCAAGCATTTACCTGTGTTATGCGCTGTAAAGTTAGTGTTTTATTTTAAAACGGGAAAATATTTTTTCAAAAATATTTAAGAAAAGGGCAAAAAAATCTTACTTTGGAGATTTCCACCATAGCATTTCCATTTTTCAGATACCTCTGTTGCTTCGTTATTGATTGTCCCAAATTGCCCAATCATGATGGAAAAAGTTTAAAAAATCGAAATACAGAAAAATGTGTTGCACCTCTTGCAGAGAGGTAGCACATGATGAAAACCATCTGCCTGACTGATGCCACGAGAAGACGAGACCAAAAGGACACCGAGACCTAAACGGTGCTACTGA
>JBJEAU010000012.1:0-21871 GCA_051869355.1 Prevotella sp.
GTGCAAGTGGAGTGATGCCGTAGGGACATACCTTGGTGTGTCCGCCGGCGAGAGACATTGCCCTCTGAAAACGTAAATGCCGCATTTAGCCCACCTAAATGCCATGATTAGCGAGCTAAAGGTGGCGTTTACGGATTGGATATGCCGTACGAGGGGCAGAGCCTCATGGAGGAATGAAGCCAAATGGTATATATATAATAAGGTATATACATCCTGTGGATGGCATGGGAAAGCGGTGCAGGGTGCAGCGTTAAATTGAATTAAATAGGGTAGAAAATCGGGAAAAGGCACTCAGATGTGGATTTTTATTACTAAATTTGCATGCAATAAATTTTAGAAGTACTTATATGTCATCATTTGTTGCAGATAAAGTTGTGATGGACGGTTTGACTTTTGACGACGTCCTCTTAATCCCTGCTTATTCGGAAGTGCTGCCCAAGACAGTAGAGTTGAAAACCAAGTTTTCCCGCAATATCGGGCTGAACGTGCCGTTTGTTACAGCGGCTATGGATACAGTGACCGAGTCGTCGATGGCCATTGCCATTGCCCGCGAGGGAGGTATTGGTGTGATACACAAGAACATGTCGATAGAGGAGCAGGCCCGTCAGGTGGCTATCGTGAAGCGTGCCGAGAACGGTATGATTTACGATCCCGTGACGATACGCAAGGGAAGCAAGGTGAGCGATGCGCTCGCCATGATGCACGATTACCATATTGGCGGTATCCCCGTGGTGGACGACGACAACCATCTGGTGGGTATTGTCACGAACCGTGACCTGAGGTTTGAAAGACGCTTGGACAAGACCATCGACGAGGTCATGACCAGCGAGAACTTGGTGACCACTCACCAGCAGACCGACCTTGCCGCTGCTGCCCAGATACTGCAGGAGCACAAGATCGAGAAACTGCCCGTGGTGGATAGCGAGAACAGGCTTGTGGGTCTGATTACCTATAAGGATATCACCAAGGCCAAGGACAAGCCTATGGCCTGCAAGGATGAGAAAGGCCGGTTGCGTGTGGCTGCCGGTGTGGGTGTGACGGTGGACACGCTGGAGCGTGCCAGTGCACTGGTGGGTGCCGGTGCCGACGCTATCGTCATCGACACGGCACACGGTCACTCAAAGGGCGTGATAGAGAAGTTGCGCGAGGTGAAGGCAGCTTTCCCCGGTATCGATGTCGTAGTGGGCAATGTGGCAACAGGTGCCGCTGCCAAACTGCTGGTCGACAATGGTGCCGATGCCATCAAGGTGGGTATCGGTCCGGGTTCGATCTGTACCACCCGTGTGGTAGCCGGAGTGGGCGTGCCCCAGTTGAGCGCGGTGTACGATGTCTACTCTGCCCTGCAGGGTACAGGTGTGCCTCTCATTGCCGATGGCGGTCTGCGCTATTCGGGCGATATCGTCAAGGCTTTGGCAGCAGGTGGCTCGTGTGTGATGATCGGCTCGCTGGTTGCCGGAACCGAGGAAAGCCCCGGCGACACCATCATCTTCAACGGCCGTAAGTTTAAGAGCTACCGAGGCATGGGTTCGTTGGAAGCAATGGAGCACGGTTCGAAAGACCGCTATTTCCAGAACGATACCAAGGATGTGAAGAAACTGGTGCCGGAGGGTATCGCTGGCCGTGTGCCCTACAAGGGTACGGTGCAGGAGGTGATCTACCAGCTTATCGGCGGTCTGCGCTCAGGTATGGGCTACTGCGGTGCCGGCACGATCGACAGCCTGCATGAGGCCAAGTTTGTGCGCATCACCAATGCCGGCGTGCTGGAGAGCCATCCGCATGACATCACCATCACCAGCGAGGCTCCCAACTACAGCCGCCCTGAGTAAGCGCGTGTAATGTAAAGAAACTATGAAGTCTATGATATGGATGGCTGCCATGCTCATGTATGGCAGCCACACATTCGCCCAGAGCGACCCAACGCTGCTGACAGTGAACGGGAAGCCTGTGACACGGTCTGAGTTTGAATACTCTTACAATAAGAACAATACGGAGAGTGTGATAGACAAGAAGACTGTGGAGGAGTATGTGGAGCTCTTTGTGAACTACAAACTGAAAGTGGAGGCTGCCCTTGCGGCACGCTTGGATACGCTGGCCTCGTTTCAGAAAGAGTTTGCCACCTACCGCGACCAGCAGATACGCCCGTCGTTGATTACGGATGCCGATGTGGAGCGTGAGGCCCACCGCATATACGATGAGTATAAGGCGCGCGTGGATGGGTCGGGAGGACTGGTAAGACCGGCCCACATTCTGGTGCTGATGCGGCAGAAGGCCACGGCCGAGGAGCAGCAGCGGGCGAAACAGCGCATAGACTCTATCTATCAGGCTCTGAAAGCAGGTGCTGACTTTGCTGAGTTGGCACGCAAGTGCTCGGATGACAAGGGGTCGGCCTCCAACGGTGGCGAACTGCCTTGGATAGAGCATGGCCAGACGCTCAAAGAGTTTGAAGACCAGGCTTATCGTCTGGAAGTAGGGGGTATGAGCCGCCCCTTTGTCTCGCCGGCAGGATGGCATATTGTCTTGCTGCGCGATAAGCGCGAATGTTTCCCCTACGACTCGTTGTGTGCCAATATCGTGCGCTTCATCGACCAGCGGGGATTGCGTGACCAGTTGATTAACCAGCGGCTCGACTCGATGGCCAAGGCCACTTCGCCGAAGACAACCCCGGCGGAGGTGCTGGATCGTTTGCGCACCGAGATGGTGGCCAAGGATCCGGACCTGAAGTATCTGATACAGGAGTATCACGATGGATTGCTGCTCTATGAGATGAGCAACCGCGAGGTGTGGGAGAAAGCCCAGAATGACGAGGCTGGGCTGCGGGCCTACTTCGCGAAAAACAAGAAGAAATATCGGTGGGACGAGCCCCGTTATAAAGGAATAGCCTATCATGTCAAGGTAAAAGATGATGTCAAGGCCGTGAAGAATGTGCTGAAAGGATTGCCTTTCGACCAGTGGGGCGACAAGTTGCGCACCACATTCAACAACGACAGCGTGCTCCGCATCCGTGTGGAGAAGGGCATCTTCAAGCAAGGCGACAATGGCACGGTGGACAAGATGGTGTTCAAGGCCAAGGGTGATGTGGCACCGATGAAGGATTTCCCCATCGATGCGGTCTATGGCAAGAAACTGAAAGCTCCACAGCAAATGGAGGACGTGAAGAGCATCGTGCTATCTGACTATCAGGAAGCGTTGGAAAAGGAATGGGTGACCCGTCTGCGCCAGCAATATCCTGTGACGGTGGACGAGAATGTGTTGAAAACAGTAAACAAACATTAGATAGATGAATAAACTATATTATAAGGTATTGTTGGGCGTGGCAGCCCTGCCGTTGGTAATGGCAGGTCATGCGATGACCTCTAAAAAGGGAACTGTGAAGCAGGCTCCCCAAGACACTGTGAAGGTGGAAAAAGAGGAAGTGGTGCCCGAAGAAGCTGTGATCGATGAAGTGATTTGGGTGGTGGGCGACGAGCCTATCCTGAAATCGGACGTGGAGGCGATGCGCCTGCAGAGCCAGATGGAAGGAATCAGATGGGCTGGAGACCCCGACTGCTCCATTCCCGAGCAGATGGCCGTGCAGAAACTGTTTCTGCATCAGGCAGAGATAGACTCGATCGAGGTGTCGGAGAGTGAGGTGACCACCAGTATCGATGAGCAGATCAACTACTGGATTTCGATGGCAGGTTCGAAAGAGAAACTGGAGGAATATCGCAACCAGACGGTGACGCAGATGAGACAGCAGATGCGCGATGATTTCCGTAACCAGAAGTTGATAGCCAAGATGCGTCAGGAACTGGTCAAGGATATCACGGTGACACCGAGCGACGTGCGCAAGTTCTTCGCCAAACTCCCGGAAGACAGCATCCCTTATGTTCCCACTGAGGTGGAGGTGGAGATCATCACCCGCCAGCCCAAACCCACGCAGGAAGAGATAACCCGTATCAAGGATGAGTTGCGCAGCTACACAGACCGTGTGACCAAGGGAGAGACCACGTTTGCCACATTGGCTCGCCTGTATTCGGAGGACCCGGGCTCTGCCCGCCAAGGAGGCGAGATGGACTATGTAGGTCGTGGATTGCTCGATCCGGCCTTTGCCAATGTTGCTTTCAACCTTACCGATCCTAAGAAGATTTCTAAGATTGTGGAATCGGAGTTCGGTTACCATATCATCCAGCTTGTCGACAAGCGCGGAGACCGTATCAAGGTGCGCCATATCCTGCGCAAACCGCGTATCTCTCAAGAGGCTATCGATGAGACGAGGGTGAGACTCGACTCGATTGCGGCTGATATCCGAAGCGGAAAGTTCAGTTTTGAAGAGGCGGTGATGTATATCTCTGATGACAAGGACACACGCAATAATCACGGTCTGATGGCGTTTATGAATCAGGAGACGCAGAGCCGTACGTCGAAATTCCAGATGAAAGACCTGCCGACCGAGGTGGCCCGTCAGGTGGAGCATATGAAGGTGGGCGATGTGTCGGAAACCTTTGAGATGGTCAATTCGAAAGGAAAGACGGTGTGCGCCATTGTCAAACTGAAAAACAGGATTGACAGTCATAAGGCCACCATCACCGAGGATTTCCAGGTGATGAAGAATATGGTGCTGGCTAAACGGCGTGAACAGAAATTGCATAATTGGGTGGTCGACAAAATCAAACATACGTATGTATGGATGACAGACCGTTACAAGAATTGCAATTATGAATATCAAGGTTGGGTGAAATGACATTGAAGGACAGTTTCAAGACAATGATATGTGGGCATAGAATTACACTGGTGGTGATTCTATGCTTTTTTGGCCTATGTGTATGGTCGCACTTCCCCTCCAAGCAGCGGCAACGCAAGGAGACGGACGAGAAAATCTATCTGATCCACTCGGACGAGCTGATTCACGACCGCTTTAGCGATAATCCTGAGGCGCAGATTGCCAAGGGTCACGTGCAGTTTCGCCACAAGGGTGCGACGCTTTGGTGCGACAGTGCCTATTTCTATCAGTTGTCCAACTCGGTAAAGGCTTTTGGCAAGGTCCGATTCAAGCAGGGCGACACACTCACGCTGACCTGTCTGTATGCCGATTACGACGGTCAGGAACAGAAAATGGCCGCCCGGCACAAGGTGGTGCTCACCCATCGTAAGCAGGTGTTGGAGACCGACAGTCTCAACTACGACCGACTGTATAACTATGCCTACTTTGAGGAAGGTGGAACGCTCACCGATGGCAAGGACAAACTGGTGTCTGACTGGGGAAAGTATAATCTTGATACGCGCGAGGCGGTGTTTTATTATAATGTCAAGATGAGGAGCAAGGACCGCCTCATTGTGACAGATACCCTCTATTATGACACGCAGAAATCGTTGGCGCATGTGGTGGGACCCAATTCGCGCATCACTTCCAAAGAGAGCGTGGTGGACACGGAAGATGCCTACTACGATACCAAGACGGATCAGGCCCAACTCTTTGGCAGGTCGATGATGACAGACAAGCAGAAGTCGATAGTGGGCGACAGTCTCTATTATGTGAAAGACGGCGATAGCTATGGCTATGGCAATGTGGTGTATGTAGACAAAGAGAACAAGAACTCTTTGGTCTGCGATGAACTGAAATATAACGAACTTACGGGTAGCGGATATGCGACCAAGCGAGCCGTGCTGAAGGATTTTTCGCAGAGTGCGGACACGCTCTATGCCCATGCTGACACCATCAAACTGTTTACTTTCAACATCAATACCGACTCGGTCTATCGCAAGGTGCACTGTTTTAACAAGGTGAGGGTGTATCGTAAAGACGTGCAGGCTATCTGCGACTCGGTGGTCTTCAACAGTCAGGACTCCTGTATGACGATGTACCGCGACCCTATCGTATGGAATGACAACCGTCAGTTGCTCGGAGAAGTCATCAAGGTGTATATGAACGATTCGACCATACGGTTGGCCAATGTGGTGGGACAGGCTTTGTCTGTAGAGCAGATGCCTGACCAGAAACATTATAACCAAGTGTCGTCGAAACTGATGAATGCCTACTTCGTGGATGGCGCCATGCGCAGGTCTGATGCCATTGGCAATGTGCGTACCATCTATTATCCGGTGGACGACAGTGACAGTACGCTGATAGGACTTAACTATCTGGAGACCGATACGATGCGCATGTTTCTTTCCAAAGAGCGTCGGTTGGAAAAGATCTGGACGTGCAAGTTTCAGAGTACGATGTACCCGATGACGCAGATACCGCCCATGAAGGAGAAACTGGATGTCTTTGCCTGGTTCGACGACTTGCGTCCTGTGGATAAGGACGATATCTTCGTATGGCGTGGCAAGAAGCAAGGCGATGGACTGGTTGTCGGGAAGCGTCATGAGGCGCCTCTGCAGCGTTTGGAAGAGTGATGGGCTTGTTTTCTGTGTGGAAACCACGGGGTTTCCATCATACGTTTGTCTATACGGAGCAGGAGGATGGAGCCGATGCAAAGCTCCATCCGCTGAAGGGTGCGTTCTCGCAGCGTCGCAGTCGGCGATATTCATCCCATGAACTTGTATGCCGCTTGTTGGAGGGCATGTTGTTGCTCTTCGTGTTGGGAGCGGTACTGGTTGCTTGTTTGTATTTGTTTTGAAATGAAGTAGTATTATGAGTGATATCATACAACTTTTACCTGACTCGGTGGCCAACCAGATTGCGGCGGGCGAGGTGATACAGCGCCCGGCCAGTGTCATCAAGGAACTGGTGGAGAATGCGGTGGATGCAGGAGCCAAGTCTATACAAGTGTTGATCACCGATGCGGGGCGTACAGCCATGCAGGTAATCGACGACGGAAAAGGCATGTCGGAGACCGATGCGCGCCTTTCTTTTGAGCGGCATGCCACTTCCAAAATCAAGAATGCGTCTGATTTGTTTGCCTTGCGCACCATGGGATTCCGTGGTGAAGCGTTGGCATCGATTGCGGCTGTGGCTCAGATAGAACTGAAGACGCGGCAGCCGATGGAAGAAGTGGGCACCCATCTCTCCATTTCGGGCTCGCGGTTTATGGGGCAGGAACCTTGTTCGTGTCCGGTCGGGAGCAATTTTCTGGTAGAAAACCTGTTTTACAATGTGCCTGCACGCCGTAAGTTCTTGAAGTCCAATTCTACAGAACTCACCAATATCGTTGTGGCTTTCGAGCGTATTGCTTTGGTTTATCCTGATATTGCCTTTACATTGTACAGTAATGGTACCGAGATGCTGAACCTGAAGGCCGGTGGCCTCAGACAGCGTATCGCCGATGTGTTTGGGAAAAAGATGGATCAGGACTTGATACCCGTCGAAGTGGAAACGACCATGTGCAAGATCAAGGGTTTTGTGGGTAAGCCAGAGTCTTCGCGTAAGAAAGGAGCCCAGCAGTTCTTCTTTGTCAATGGCCGTTACATGAAGCACCCCTATTTTAACAAGGCTGTCATGGCCTCGTTTGAGCGTTTGGTGCCGGTAGGGGAGCAGGTGCCCTATTTCATCTATTTCACCGTGAATCCCGAAGACATAGATGTCAATATCCATCCCACGAAGACCGAAATCAAGTTTGAGAACGAGCAGGCCATTTGGCAGATTCTTGCCGCAGCGGTAAAAGAATCAATCGGGGTGTTCAATGATGTTCCCTCTATCGATTTTGATGTCCAAGGCCAGCCTGATATCCCCGTGTTTGACCATGCGTCGAAGGCCGCTGCCGCACCCAAGGTCGAATACAATCCTCATTACAATCCTTTCAAGGAATCCGCTCCTATGCCGATGTCCAAACCGGTGCAAAATTGGGAAGAACTGTATGAGCAATTGCAACCGGAAGCAGCACAGAGTGAGGGAGATATTTTCAGTTCGTCGATGGTGACCAATGACAATATCATCGAAGAAAAGTCGCCCGTTCACTATCAGTATAAAGGGAAATACATCATGACGGCAGTCAAGTCGGGCCTGATGATTATTGATCAGTATCGGGCGCATGTCAGAATCTTGTATGAGAAGTATTTGCGTCAGTTGGAACAGAAGAAAGGTGATTCCCAAAAGGTGCTCTTTCCGGAGGTAATCCAACTCGCAGCCGATGAGGCCGTGGTGCTCGAAACGGTCATCAACGAGATGGGGGATATGGGATTTGAACTCAACACGCTTGGCGGAAACAGTTTTGCGGTCAATGCCATACCATCAGGATTGGAAGGCATCAATGTGGAGCGGCTGATCCATGATATGCTCACGGCAGCCAAGGAGAAAGGTGTCGGTATCAAAGAGGGTGTCAATCACAAGTTGGCACTGAGTCTGGCTCGCCATGCAGCCGTTCCTCAAGGACAAGTGTTGGGTAATCAGGAAATGGAGAATATTGTCAACGAACTGTTTGCTTGTGAGAATGTCAATTACACGCCCGATGGGAAAAATGTATTGTGCATATTGAAGCAGCAGGAGATAGAACATTTGTTGGGATAGGAGTTCTTAAAAAGTGTTGTCGGTTGGTAAATAACTCCAAAACTTTTGTTTTTTTTGATTTCTGTAATGATATTTTCTTGGAAAAAAGATGCTTTATATAAAAAATATTGCTACCTTTGCACCAAAATAGATGTATATTTTGATACGTAGAATCTTTGATTGTTTAATATAATAGAATTATGAAAAAATTATTGATTGTATTGGCATTGGCCAGTGTTTCCTTGTGCTCAATGGCACAGGACGCAGATCCTGTACAGAAGTACAGTGTAGCAACCAATTCGTTCTGGAGCAACTGGTTTATCCAGGTTGGTGGAGAATGGAATGCATGGTATTCAGGTCAGGAGCATGGTAATGGTTTGTCAAAGAGTCCGTTCAAGGGCTTCCGTTCAAACCCCGGTGCTGCTGTCGCTATTGGTAAGTGGTTTACTCCGGGTCTCGGTCTCCGCACTAAGCTGCAGGGCATCTGGGGCAAGCAGGTAAACGAGAGCGAGGCTACAAGCACCAGCAACAAGTATTGGGTCCTCAACGAGCATATCTTGTTCAACTTGAGCAACATGCTTTGTGGCTATAATCCTAACCGTGTTTGGAACTTCGTTCCTTTTGTAGGTGGTGGTGTTGGCCGTTCTATGACCAATAACTATTATGCAATGGGTCTGAGCGCAGGTATCTTGAACCAGTTCTATGTTAGCCGTAAGGTTGCCATCAACCTCGAGTTGGGTTGGAACCGTTACGAGGGTGACCTCGATGGTAACGACATGTTATCTCACGACAACCGTGGTTGGGATTCTCACGACAACAACCTCTATGCAGAGGTGGGTCTGACCTTCAACTTGGGTAAGGCTTCTTGGGACAAGACTCCCGATGTTGACGCTATCAAGGCTCTTTCTCAGTCTCAGATCGATGCCCTCAACGCACAGCTCAACGATGCTAACGCTGAGAACGCTCGCCTGAAGAAGCTGCTTGCTGAGAAGCCGAAGGCTGCTCCCGCTGTTAAGGAGCTCATCACTACTCCGGTTTCTGTATTCTTCAACATCAACAAGACCAACATCGCTTCTAAGAAGGATCTCGTAAACGTACAGGCTATTGCTAAGTATGCTAAGGAGAACAACTCTAAGCTGATGGTTAACGGTTATGCTGATAGCGCTACCGGTAAGCCCGCTCACAACCAGTGGCTGTCTGAGCAGCGTGCTGCAACTGTTGCTGACGAGCTCGTTAAGATGGGTATCAGCCGCGACAACATTACTACTAAGGGTAATGGTGGTGTAGACGAGCTGTCACCTGTTTCATTCAACCGTCGTGCTACTGTGACTGTTACAGAGTAATCAAGTTTCATATTAAGCAATATAGAGGGGATGCTTCGGCATCCCCTTTTTTGATGTGTTTCCATGGGTCATGTTGTAAAACGGTAATGGCATCCGTTTAGGCTATATGTGGCATTTAGCCCTCGTAAATGCCACTTTTGGCACGCTAATCATGGCCTTTAGCCTCGATATACGAAGTACTCTTGCAGAATCGTTTTCCTTACTGCATAGGAGATTATGTGTACGAGCTTTCCCTCGATCTCGGGGAGAAGGTTAGGGTGAGGGCTTTCAGGGTGCTACGCTTTTCTTGTACAAATCGTTTGTTGGTGATTGTGATAAGCCCTTATGGTTGTGTACAGAATAAAGCGCATAAAAATCCGGGACATTCAATCGCAATTGCTGACAAGTGCATTGAATGTCCCGGTATATTTAAAACTTACGTTTGGTTAGTAAGGAATATGGGCCTTACTATTTCTTTTCATTCTTCCATTCGTAGAGATAGGATACGCCATTGATGGTGAGTTTGACGAAAAGATCATCTACCTTCTTGTCATCTGTGAGCAAGAAACCTGCAACCATCTCACCCGGGTGAACCGTTGTACGCTCGAGATAACCCAGGTCGTCATGTTCACGCTCGGCATACTTCATCTTATTTCCTTTGACCAATGTCTTCAGTTTGATGATGCTCTCTTGGAAGGCCTTCAAGGTGTGTGAAGTGCCTGCATCGAAGACGGAAGCGCCAAGATTCTCGCTGACATTGTTTTCTCTCTCGATGGTCACCACGGCCTTTTTCTTCAGCGACCGTTTCTTGTTTTTCAGCTTTTTCTTGTACACTTTCTCGTCATATTCATCAGCTGGCATAACCTCAAAGTCGCTGCGCTTGCCTTTCTTCATGGCGTAGACCTCTAACTGGGCAGGGTCAAGTTCTACATTGATCATACTTTTGTTGACCAAGAAAACTCCAATCTCGCGGAAGTTGCCGATATTGTCCTTTACCGGACTGTTGCTCACGCCCACGATGAGGCCGTTCTTGTTATAGTAGGGCCATGCCACGCCGTTTTTGTACTCAGTCTGTCGCTCCTCCACATCCGGAGTTTCCAACAGGGGTTGCTCGGTTTTGGCATCATATTTGGAGTAATTGCCATCCTTGTCAACAACGATATAGTAGGGTGCTGCTTCGTCGTTGGTGTACTCTTGCAGGCGACAAACGATACCATCCTCCGAAAACGATGCGAATATACCGGTGCGCAATCCGTCTTTCAACGTGATATGTTCGCGTATATTCCCGTTCTCGTAATAGTCGGTGCGTTCTCCATTAGGCTTGCCTTCGGCATAAGTCAGACGTTGCTTCACGGCACCACCTTTATAGTAATATACCACCTCGCCATCGAATACGCTTTCCTTGTCAGAGCGTTCGCCCATCGTGAGGAACGTACCTTCGCCCTGCAGCTGTCCGTCCATGTAGAACGTCTTGAAATACTTGGGTGCCAGACTGTCTACAGGGTACAGTACGTAGCGGTAGTAGGTGGCAAAAGTCTTGTTGCTGATTACGCGCCAACTGCGGTCGTAATAGATGGTGTCCGTACGATCCTTTGGCGGTTCGGGCTCGGCAGGTTTCAGCGTGTCGGGCACGACAGCGGGTACAGTGTCAAGTGCCACTTCCGGCACTTTGGGTTCTTCCACCTCAACCTTTTGTTGAGTTTCCACGCGCTTGCGTTTCTTCTGTGTTTGGGCAACAGCGGTTACAGCCACTGTCGCAGCCAGTGTCAATAGTAGGAGCCTTGTTTTCATAAGTAGTCTGATTGTCAGAAGATACGGCCGCTGAGGCGGAACTTGAGAACGGGATAGAACTTGAGTTTGTCTACGATGTCAGAAAAGTCATCTTCTGTGTCGTATGACACCGATTCTTTTACGTCGTGGCCATTGGAACAGACCTTAGGAGTGCCGTGAATCTGTACGCCCAGTTCGGTGCGGAAGGCCAACCGATGCTTGGGAACGGCGCGACCGCCAAAGCCAATGCCAAAGTAGGGGCGTACCCCCTTGACCTTGATCTCGCCATTGATGTTGCCATTCTCGTCTACCGGAAGCTGGTATTTGTCTATCTCAATATACGAACCGCTCTTGCCGGCAAATTCATCGCTGTGACCGGTAATCTCCACGATGCGTGAGCCGCCGAAGGAGAAGCCGCCTGTGATGAAGAAACCACCTATGGGATAGAAATCGAGCAGCAGTTCCATCGTTGTACGGCCGATAGAACCTTTGGCCTCCATCGTGTGGTTGTCATCACCGTTTACATTTACGTCTACATCGGTGGTAAGGCTAAAGCCTGGCATGACTGACAGACCTGCACGCAGACCCAGATACTTGGTAATGTCGGTGGCTATGTCCAATCCAAAACCCGTGGTAGCAGCATGTGCGCCCACTGACAGATGCTTGAAGACGCCATACTTGAATTTTTCACTCTCATAGCTTTCGCCCTCATCCTGTGCGTATGCCTTGGTCGCAAACGTGCAAAGGAACAAACTTAGGGTCAATAAGAACAGTTTCCTCATGATAATTACAACTTTTTATATTAATAATGTGCAAAATTAAGAAATCCGTGTGAAAAACACAAGTAATGGTTGATATTTTTTTAGCCTGATAGTGACTTTCTTACAATCGCCTTTGATTACTCCTTATTTTGTTGTACTTTGCTTCTTTTCGGAGTAGGAATAAAAAAATGCGCCCCCTTTGTAGGAGGCGCATGGTGTAAGGTATGACGCGCGTTGTTTAGAATTCTGCGGTCTTTGGTGTACGTGGGAAAGGAATCACGTCACGGATATTCTGCATGCCTGTAACGAAGAGGATGAGACGCTCGAAACCGAGGCCGAAACCACCGTGAGGGCAAGTTCCGTACTTGCGGGTGTCAAGATACCACCACATGTCCTTCATGGGGATGTGGCGGCGTTCTATCTCAGCTGTCAACTTGTCGTAACTCTCCTCACGCACGCTTCCTCCGATAATCTCACCAATCTGCGGGAAGAGCACATCGGTTCCCTGAACGGTGCGGCCGTCCTCATTGATCTTCATGTAGAAGGCCTTGATATCCTTGGGATAGTCGGTCATGATAACCGGTTTCTTGAAATGCTCCTCTACGAGATACCGCTCGTGCTCGCTGGCGAGGTCCATTCCCCAGCTTACGGGGAATTCGAACTTGCGGCCGTTGGCAACAGCCTCTTCCAGAATCTTGATTCCCTCTGTGTAAGGCAGACGAACAAAGTCTTCAGCCACTACTGAGCGCAAGCGCTCGATGAGTGTCTTGTCAATCATCTTGTTGAGGAACTCCAAGTCATCCTGACAGTTGTCCAAAGCCCAGTTTACGCAGTATTTGATGAAATCTTCCTCCAAATCCATCAGGTCGTTGAGGTCGATGAAAGCCACTTCCGGCTCAATCATCCAGAACTCTGCCAAGTGGCGAGGTGTGTTTGAATTCTCCGCGCGGAATGTAGGACCGAAGGTATAGATGGCACCTAACGCCGTGGCACCCAGCTCTCCCTCGAGCTGTCCGCTCACGGTAAGAGAGGTCTGCTTGCCAAAGAAGTCGTCGTCGTAGATGATTTTTCCCTCCTCGTCCTTCTTCAGGTCGTAGAGGTTCTTGGTGGTTACCTGGAACATCTGGCCTGCGCCCTCACAGTCGCTGGCTGTGATGAGCGGCGTATGGAAGTAGAAGAATCCGTGGTCGTGGAAATACTTGTGGATAGCGATAGCCATATTGTGGCGGATGCGCATCACGGCCCCGAAAGTGTTGGTGCGCAGGCGCAGGTGGCCGTATTGGCGCATGTATTCGAAACTCTGGCCCTTCTTCTGCATGGGATAGTCATTGCCGCAGAGGCCGTACACCTCCAGTTCCTGACATTGTATCTCCACGCTTTGGCCGGCTCCCTGGCTCTCTACCAGTGTACCGGTGATGCTGACGCATGAGCCTGTGGTGACGCTTTTAAGCAGCTGAGCATCAAAGCGGGTCGGGTCTACCACAATCTGTATATTCTTGATCGTGGAACCATCGTTGAGCGCAATAAAATCTACTGCCTTGCTGTTCCGGTGGGTGCGTACCCATCCCTTAACATTGATATCCTTTCCAAAGTCGGTGCACTTCAGTGCATCAACAACTTTAGTTCTTTTCATATCCAACAATCTTTTTTTTAATGACAATTCTGTTTATTCAAAGGCACCCATACGGAGCATGTCCACCTCTTTCTCTGTGAGGTAGCGCCAATCGCCTCTGCGCAAGTTCTTCTTTGTCAGTCCGGCAAACTGCACGCGGTCGAGTTTTACCACGTGGTAGCCCAAGCTCTCAAAGATACGGCGCACGATGCGGTTTTTGCCGCTGTGAATCTCGATACCCACCTGAGTCTTGTCGTTGGGGTCGGCATATTCTATCGCATCAGCGTGTACTTCGCCGTCTTCCAGCTGTATGCCATCCGCTATCTGCTGCAGGTCGTGAGCTGTGACGTTCTTGTCCAAGAATACGTGGTACACCTTCTTTTTCAAGAATTTTGGATGGGTGAGCTTGCAGGCCAGTTCGCCATCGTTGGTGAGCAGGAGCACGCCCATCGTGTTGCGGTCGAGGCGACCCACGGGATAGATGCGCTCAGGGCAAGCATTCTTTACCAGGTCCATCACGGTCTTGCGCTGCTGGGGATCGTCGATGGTGGTGACATAGTCCTTGGGTTTGTTGAGCAGCACATACACTTTCTTTTCCAGTGATACTATCTGATCGTGGAATTTCACCTCGTCAGAGCGGAGCACCTTGGTTCCCAGTTCTGTAACCACGTTTCCGTTGACAGTCACTACACCTGCCTGGATAAACTCGTCGGCCTCGCGGCGAGAGCAGACACCGGCATTGGCCAGATATTTGTTAAGACGGATGGGCTCGTTGGGGTCTATATGGTCTTCCTTGTATTCTATGCGTTTCTTGAAACTGTACTTGGCATTAGGATCGTAACCCGGTGTGCGCTGGCGATAGCCACCTTGCTGGTAGCCGCCCTGCTGACGGTTCTGGTTGTAGCCGCCACGCTGCTGATAGCCACCCTGCTGGCGGTTCTGGTTGTAGCCGCCACGCTGCTGGTAACCACCCTGCTGGCGGTTGGGACGATAGCCGCCAGTCTGCTGATATCCGGCTCCCTCCTCTTCAGGATTGTTGTAGCGGGGACGATAGCTCCCCTGCTGGCGAGGCTGATAACCGCCTTGCTGACGTGGCTGTCCATAGTTGGTGCGGGGCTGATAGCCTGTGCCCTCCTCTGCATTGTTATTGTTGTAACGGGGGCGGAATCCACCTTGCTGGCGAGGCTGATAGCCACCCTGCTGACGGTTCTGGTTGTAGCCGCCACGCTGTTGGTAACCACCTCCGTTGCTGTTGTAACGGGGACGGTACGAGCTCTGCTGGGAAGCGCTTCCTGCGCTTTGGAGCCCTGCACCGAAGCCTTCGGGGCGGAATCCGGCCTCCTTGTTAGCGTCACGGTCTGTGGTATAGGCACGCTGGGTGCGGATACGTGGCCGCTGCGGTTTTCCACTTGCATGATAATCTCTTTGAAAATTGCCTGTCGGCTTGTAGCCTTCACGGCCTGCTTCGTTCTTCTCAGCATTTGTGTCCTGAGTCTTGTTCTCTATATCCATGTTTCTTGTTGTTTTATAGCCTCACGGCTGAGGGTTAATAAATCTTGTTGTTACCTTAATTATATATGCGTATAATGTTTCAATCAAATGCCTGTATAGTTGTGCGGCGTGATAGCCAGCAGTTCTTTCTTGACATCATCACTGACCTCAAGACTGTTGACGAAGGTGTGTATCGTCTCTTCGGTCATCTTCTGGTTGGTACGTGTCAGCGCCTTCAGCGCCTCGTAGGGATGCGGATAGGCCTCTCGGCGGAGAATGGTCTGGATGGCTTCAGCCACCACGGCCCACATGTCGTCGAGGTCGGCTGCGATACGCTCCTCGTTGAGGATGAGCTTGCGCAGACCCTTCAGGGTGCTCTGTATGGCTATCACACCATGTGCCAAAGGCACGCCGACATTGCGCAACACGGTAGAATCGGTCAAATCGCGCTGCAGACGGCTTACGGGAAGTTTTTGGGCGAGGAATTGGAGCACGGCGTTGGCTATGCCCAGATTGCCTTCGCTATTCTCGAAGTCTATGGGGTTCACCTTGTGCGGCATGGCACTCGATCCTACTTCACCCGCTTTTATCTTCTGTTTGAAGTATTCCATAGAGATGTACATCCATACATCGCGATCCAGGTCGATGATGATGGTGTGGATGCGTCGGATGGCATCGAAGATGCTCCCCAGATGGTCGTAGTTGCTGATCTGGGTGGTGTATTGCTCACGCTCCAGCCCCAGTTTCTCGCTCACAAAGCGGTTGCCGAACGATTTCCAGTCGTAAGCAGGGTAGGCCACATGGTGGGCGTTGTAGTTACCCGTAGCGCCACCAAACTTGGCAGTATGCTTGCAAGCCTTGAGGGTGTCCAACTGCTCCGTGAGGCGATACACAAATACCATTAGTTCCTTGCCCAGACGGGTGGGAGAGGCCGGTTGGCCGTGGGTCTTGGCCAGCATGGGCACGTCTTTCCACATCTCTGCATATTCTGAGAGCTGTTCGATCAGTTCTTCTATTTGTGGGATATATACCTCGGTGAGCGCCTCCTTGATAGAAAGAGGGACACTGGTATTGTTGATGTCCTGTGAGGTAAGGCCGAAGTGGATGAACTCCTTGTATGCGTCAAGTCCACCGATTTTATCAAATTCTTCCTTGATAAAATACTCCACCGCTTTCACGTCATGATTGGTGATTTTCTCGATGTCTTTCACTCTCCCGGCATGCTCTTCGGTAAATGAGCGATAGATATCGCGCAGACGGCCGAACAACTGATGGTCAAAGGAAGCCAACTGCGGCAAGGGTAATTCGCAAAGGGCGATAAAATACTCTATCTCTACGCGCACACGGTATCTAATCAGTGCATACTCTGAGAAGTAGTCTGCCAAAGACTCTGTCTTTCCCCTATATCGCCCATCTACAGGTGATATGGCGGTCAATACGTCTAAATTCATAACCTACAAAATATAATTCGGTTGCAAAATTACGAATTATATTTGATAGCGCGTCTATGATTATAGAAAAAAAATGCAAAAACACGAAAAAGTCCCACGGTTATTACCGTAGGACTTTCCTGTGGTGGGCGCTGAGGGATTCGAACCCCCGACCCTCTGCTTGTAAGGCAGATGCTCTAAACCAGCTGAGCTAAGCGCCCTTACTTGTTGTAAGCGGTTGCAAAGGTAAGGACTTTTTTCGGAACCACCAAATTTTTCCCGAACTTTTTTCAAAATATTTTTTCGGGGGCTTTGTTGCAGGCGTGGAAAAGCATTGCGGCAGATAGCAAAAAAATCCCCGCAGTCCCGAAGGATTACGAGGAAAACACCCCTGTGGGCGCTGAGGGATTCGAACCCCCGACCCTCTGCTTGTAAGGCAGATGCTCTAAACCAGCTGAGCTAAGCGCCCTTACTTGTTGTAAGCGGTTGCAAAGGTAGGCACTTTTTTTGGAACCGCCAAACTTTTTCCCATTTATTTTTCGTTTTGATGCAAAAAAATGGGAATTTAAGGTGAAAGTCTCGTTTTTTATGCTTACTTTTGTTTCCAACGCCGGTAGTGTGGGGCCTTGTAGTCCGTAGCCTGGCAGGAAAATCGATCACGATGACGCAGCAAGAGTTTATTAATAAGGTGGAGCACATGTTGGGTTTTGTTCCCACAGACGACCAAACCCGTGCCTTGCAGGTCTTTGCCCGCTTCCTCGCCGACCGCGGACAGTGGCCTGTGATGGTGTTGCGTGGGTCTGCGGGTACGGGTAAGACCTCGGTGGCGGCCGCTATCATCAAGACCATGGTACGATTGGGACAGAAGCTGGTGCTGTTGGCACCCACTGGGCGCGCGGCCAAGGTGTTGTCTGTCCACTGTGGTCAACCGGCGCTCACCATCCACCGCAAGATCTATCGTGAGCGTGCTTTCGTGGGTGGGGGCGGCCATTTCCAACTCAACGACAATCTGCATGCCGACACCCTATTTGTGGTCGATGAGAGTTCGATGATTGCCAATCAAGGTGCTTTCGAGAGCGTGTTTGGCAGCGGTCGCCTGTTGGATGACTTGATACAATATGTCTACGGCGGCCGAAACTGCCGCCTGCTGTTCATAGGCGATGCTGCGCAGTTGCCGCCCGTGGGCGAGACGGCCTCGCCAGCCCTACGCGATGAAGTGCTGCAGGGGTACGGACTGGTGGTCTACGAGAGCGATATGGACCAGGTGCTGCGCCAGAGCAATGAGAGCGGAATCTTATACAATGCCACGCTCATACGCCGTATGATTACCCACGAGGGCATCACGGGATTGCCGCGCATCCGGTTTGCGGGCTTTGCCGATATACGACTGCTACCGGGCAACGAGTTGGTGGAGGCGCTGGAGGCGAGCTATCGTGAAGTGGGCGAAGACGAGACGATGGTGGTAGTGCGGTCCAACAAGCGCGCCAAGGTCTATAATCTCGGCATCCGCAATATGGTGCTGGGTTGCGAGGAAGAACTGGTTTCAGGAGACCTGCTCATGGTGGTCAAGAATCATTATGCCGTCCTGCCCGAGACCAAAGGCGGCGAGCGGCCACCTTTCGATTTCATTGCCAATGGCGACCGCTGTCGTGTGGTGCGGGTGCGCGGTGTACGCGAACTCTACGGCTTCCGTTTCGCCGATGTGTGGTTGCGTTTCCCCGACTACGGCAACTACGAGTGGCAGGCCACGGTGATCCTCGACAGCCTGTTGACCGAGTCGCCTGCGCTCACGGCCGAGCAGACGGCGCAGCTCTTCGAGAACGTGCTGGCAGACTATGCTGATTTGCCTCGCAAGGCCGACCGCGTGCGCAGCGTACGCGAGGACAGGTATTACAATGCACTGCAAGTGAAGTTTGCCTACGCCGTGACTTGCCACAAGGCGCAGGGCGGACAGTGGGCGCATGTGTATATAGACCAGGGCTATATGACCGATGAAATGCTCACGCCCGACTATATCCGATGGCTTTATACTGCTTTTACCCGGGCCACCGATTGCTTATATCTGGTCAATTGGCCAGATAATCAAGTTCAGATTTGATGGAATGTTTCTTCTCATTCTCGGTATGAACAATTGTCACATCTGCGAGTTAAATATTGCAATTTATCCCTCAAACAGGAAAAACAATTGTATCTTTGTGAAAAAATATTTAAATCGGTTGGTTTATGTTGCCATATAACGACAAGGATATAGCATCTATATTCAATTATAGCAAGCAATTGATAAACAAGTGCTTGCGTGACTTTTCTGTAGACGCAAAAGAGCCTGAAGGAAAAGGTGGCATGGGACAAATGGTTGAGGAACTGTTTTTCAGGTATAATAAGAATTGCCGTCAGGAAGCCGATTTTGCTTTTGTCAATGCAGAACTGAAAAGCACTCCGTTGAAGAAAACGGTAAAAGATGACGAACTGAAAATCAAGGAGCGGCTTGTATGTAGCATGATTAATTACAAGGAGGACTGGGACAAAAGTTTCGAGCAGTCACATTTTTACAAGAAATGTCTGATTATGCTGATTATGTTTTATCTACATGAGAGTGATGTGTCGAAACTTGACATGCACTTCCTGTTTGCAGTATTATGGAAGATTCCGGATAAAGACCTTCTCATCATACGCAAGGATTATGAGAAGATCATATCAAAGATACGCAATGGAAAGGCTGAAACTTTGTCGGAAGGCGATACCCTATATCTTGGCGCATGCAGAAAAGGGATGAAAAATGACTCTCTCATGGCTCAACATGGCAGCGACAAGGGAGCACCAAGAAGAGCCTGGAGTTTGAAGACTGCATATATGCGCATCGTGCTTGAAGAGGTGAAGAGGAACAATGTTAATGGTGCTTATTGCAATTATGACATAAAGCCGTCTGCTTTTTCAGAACTCATCTCTGCGGAGGAGTTGAGGGCGAGTTCTGTTGACGATATTCTCTACAAGCGGTTTGCACCTTACGTAGGGCGTTCTTATCATGAAATATGTGAGCGACTTGAAATCAATCCAATAACCGCAAAGTCTAAATATTTTGTCATTGCCAATGCCATAGCGAGCAACAAACAAATAGGCAATATTAATCTTTCTGAGGAGTTCCTTAAGTCGGGTCTTACCATGAAGACCGTGCGTGTCAATAAGAATGGTACGATAAAGGAAAGTATGTCGTTTGAAAATATCGACTATCAGGAAGTGTACGATTGTAGTGAATGGACAGACTCAAGACTCTATGAACTGTTTACCAATCGCTTTTTGTTTGTGATTTATAAAGAAACAGATAGATTGCTGATGTTGCCAAATGGGAAAACGGAGCCTGAATTTAGGTTGGAGAAGGTTGCATTCTGGACAATGCCGCAACCTGATTTGGAAGTGGCAATGGAATATTGGGAAAACATAAGGGAGTGTGTCTTGACAGACCATATATCGCCGGAATGTTTTTGGAGCCTGAAGAGTGACCGATACTTTCATGTGCGCCCCAAAGCCTCTTTGGCTAAAGATATGGTAGATACTCCATACGGAACAAAAGCAAAAAAGTATTGCTACTGGTTTAATGCTAAATACGTGAAGAATATTATTGACAATGAGCTATAGAATAGAAGAAATTGAGAATGATAATAGTGTAGTGTTGTGCGAACCTATCGCAGTTTATTCGCAAACAGTACATAAAAAGTTCAAAGAACTGTACCTATTCGACGATTTCGCATCACCGAAGATGGATACTGACGATATTAAGGTAGTAGAGTTGTTTGCAGGCGTAGGAGGATTCCGCATCGGATTGGAACGAGCATCCAAGCGTTTCCGAACGATATGGAATAATCAGTGGGAGCCGGCAACGAAACGTCAGGATGCAAGTCTTATATATTGTCGTCGATTTGGTGTGGCAGGACATTCCAATGAGGATATTGGGACTGTTCCGACAAGTGATATCCCCGATTGCGATCTATTGTGTGGAGGTTTTCCCTGTCAGGATTATTCGGTGGCGACGACGCTTCTGCGTTCTGGAGGTATCGAAGGAAAAAAAGGTGTGCTATGGTGGCAGATATATAGAATATTGAAAGAGAAAGGAAGTAATCGTCCGAAATATTTAATGTTGGAGAATGTAGACCGATTGCTTAATTCTCCGGCTAAACAGCGTGGAAGAGATTTTGCGATTATACTTTCTTCACTCGATAGTCTTGGGTATGCAGTGGAGTGGAGAGTGGTAAATGCAGCAGAATACGGCATGCCACAACGTAGGAGACGTACATATATCATGGCCTATAAAGATACGACCCCTTTGTTTGACAACATTGCCACGCTGGACGATAAGTTTTCATGGATTACGGATGAAGGCGTAATGGCAAATGCTTTTACATGCGAACGGAAAGATGGCAAAAGCGAATCTTTTTTCATAGGGGACAATATTGCCGAAGTGTCTGAAAATTTCAACAGAGGAAAAAAGGCGAGCCCATTTCGCAATTCTGGTTTGATGTACAGAGGACAGGTGTTTACCCTTGATACGTTGCCGGTCTATGATGGTCATTATGTTACACTTGGTGAGATTCTTGTTGATGAAAAGGATGTGCCAGACGAGTTCTTTATATCTGATACAGATTTGCAAAAATGGGAATACCAGAAAGGGGCAAAACATCTAAAGAGGGTGAACAAGACTACAGGATTTGAATATAATTACAGTGAGGGTGCAATGGCATTCCCTGATTGTCTTGAAAAGGCTTCGCGTACAATCATCACTGGTGAGGGTGGCGCTGCGCCTTCCCGTTTCAAGCATATTATCAAAACAGAAAGTGGGAGATATCGTAGGCTTGTGCCTGTCGAGCTCGAAAGGCTCAACATGTTTCCAGACAATCATACGTTGGGTGCAACCGATTTGAGGCGTGCTTTTTTGATGGGCAATGCCTTGGTGACTGGCATTGTGGAGCGACTGGCACTTGTTCTAATAGATAGAATGTAATATGTTTTTATAGACCGTCTCTAATAATTTGGGTGACTTAATACAG
Organism: Prevotella sp.; assembly: GCA_051869355.1. Classification (GTDB taxonomy): domain Bacteria; phylum Bacteroidota; class Bacteroidia; order Bacteroidales; family Bacteroidaceae; genus Prevotella. The sequence continues at coordinate 21,830 of JBJEAU010000012.1, forward strand.
ATTTACTTTACACGGTTTTAACAATTAAAGAAAGGTGTAAAG
>JBJEAU010000013.1:0-4055 GCA_051869355.1 Prevotella sp.
GCCTCGCGGCACACGCACCTGAAACGTGCGCGTCTACCAATTCCGCCACCTGGGCAGTAAAAGAAGTTGCCTTCCTTATTGGCTGTTTCCAGTATGTGAGCGGTAAACGAGACTCGAACTCGCGACCCCGACCTTGGCAAGGTCGTGCTCTACCAACTGAGCTATTACCGCATACAACTTGAATACTCAAGTGCATTTCTCTAAATGCGGTGCAAAGGTAACACTTTTTTTTGACCCCACAAATTTTTCCATGACTTTTTTCACGAAAAACTTTATTTTCTTGCCGACAAGGGATGCACACATTATTATATTATAGCGCATGACCGTCCTACAAAGACAATCCCCCTCCTGCATGGGGAGAGCGCAGGAGGAGGATGCAATGTCTGGTGAACTGTTATTGTTTGCCCAAATGAATCGGCTGACGCACCCAAACCTTGTTTTCGTTGTCTAAGTTGTCTGAGTTGTCGTGTATAAAATAACGATCCTTGCAGAGCCCCCCACATCAGTTGCAATAGAAAGCAAACAGACCCCTGCATACGTTTGCGCCCCGTAAATGCCATGTTTAGGACGCTAATCATGGCATTTACGGGGCGTAAACGTGGCATTTAGGAAAATATCTATGGCAGGATCAGTCCATGCGGTCGCGATAGTCTTCATAGGTATAGCGGCGCAACCATTCAAGTTCCCCATTCTCATGCAACAGGGCGATGGAGGGATGGGAGATGCCATTGAACATGCTGGTCTTGACCGTGGTGTAATGAATCATGTCCTCGAAGATGATGGTCTCGCCTATCTGCAGGGCGTGATCAAACTGCCAAGCACCCATATAGTCGCCAGACAGACAGCTGTTGCCACCGATGCGATAGATAGGGTCACCTTCACAGGACTGCCGGACGGCTTCAGGCGGTAAGGTGCGCGCTCCGCGGATGGCCGGCTGGTAAGGCATCTCGAGGCAGTCGGGCATGTGGCAGGTAAAACTCACATTGACGATAGCCGTACGGATGCCACGGTTCTCGACCACATCCACCACCTGAGCCACCAATGGTCCGGTTTGCCAACCGAAGGCACTGCCGGGCTCAAGGATGACATGCAGATGGGGATAGCGCGCATGGAAGCCTTGGAGCAGACGTACCAGACGGTCTACATCGTAGTGGGCACGGGTCATGAGGTGCCCGCCTCCAAAGTTGATCCACGACAACTGTGGGAACCACGGGGCAAACCGCTGCTCTATGTGCGACAACGTACGCTCAAACACGTCTGCCCCACTCTCACAGTGGCAATGGCAATGAAATCCGCTCACTGAGGCAGGCAACTGCTCGGGCAGGTCTTCGGCCATCACGCCAAAGCGGGTGCCGGGCGCACAGGGATTGTACAGTTCGGTCTCTACCTCTGAGTATTCGGGGTTGATACGGAGGCCGAGGCGCAAAGCGGGATTGGCCGCCAAAGCGGCAGCACCCAAACGGGACAACTGCCCCAACGAATTGAAGGTAAAATGGCTGGAGCAACGGGCTATCTCGCCTATCTCGCCGGCTGTATAGGCAGGTGAATAGGTGTGGGCCGGCGCTCCAAACTCTTCGAAAGCCAAACGGGCCTCGTTGAGCGAACTGGCCGTGGTGGAATGGATATACTCTCTGAATATGGGGAACGTCTTCCACAAGGCAAAGGCCTTGAAAGCGAGGATGATCTCAACATCGGCACGCCGGGCCACATCGGCTATCAACGCCAGATTGCGCCGGAGCAGCGACTCTTCTATCACATAAGCCGGCGAGGTGAGGCCAGCATAGACGGCCATTGGGTCGGCCTGTGGGGGATTAGGATGCTCTGTCATCTTGTCAACGATAATTGTGTCGGCAAAATTACACAACAAAAACGGAACGACAAAGAAACATGGCATCTTTTTATTGGCTTAAAAAAAAGACAATATCTTCATCATGTTTCCTGTAAATATAACGCTTATACGAAATATTACAGACCAATTGATGATGTTTTTAGGAAAAAGCAGTATCTTTGCAGAAGATAGGCTGCACCTCAGCAATTCAGAGCGAGCTCTGTTGCGTTCGGTTTGCACTATCTTTGCAGAAGATAGGCTGCACTCGTAGCACGAGTTGTTGAGCGGTAGCGAAAAATCGGAGCAAGCTCCATTGCATTCGGTGGCACTATCTAAGCAACAAAAAAATGTATCAAAAGATAAATTCAACTATCATATGGCAACAGCAATCAAAGCAATACCAACCCTTTACGGAGATGATGCCATCCGTTTTCGTGAGGAAATGGAGAAGGCTGACCTTGAATGTGACAAACGCCCAGAGCGTGACCTCACGAAGGATCCAAGATATATAAAAATGAAGAAGATACTAAGCAAAGCGAAGCTATTCTAAGCACATCTTACGATATGGGTTTTTTAGAAGAGAAATGCGTCTTTGAGGTGCTAACACAAGAAGTCCTTTTAGAAAGCAATCCATTTACTTGCGGCAACGATGCCGACATGGATGAGTTTTTTCAAATGGATGCCTTGACGTATGCCCGTCGTAGAATTGGTAAAACGTACTGTTTCCGACTGGAGGAAGACTATCGCAATATCGTTGCTTGCTTTACGCTCTCCAATGACAGCATTCGAATTTGGGATTTAGGAAGTTCGAAAAAAAATGCCATGTGGAAAGAGCTGACCAATCATGAAAAGATGCTTAGTAGGTTTCCTGGTGTTTTGATTGGCCGCCTTGCTGTTGCAGAACAATTTGCAGGCCATGGCATCGGCTCAGAAATCCTTGATTTCATTAAACTATGGTTCCTCTGCGAAGAGAACAAGACAGGATGCAGACTTGCCATCGTAGATGCCAAGAATAAGCCTAACGTTTTGAGATTTTATGAGAAAAACGGTTTTCGCTATCTTTTCAAAAAGGAGATTGACGAAGACCTATACATCAAACCTCCTAAGAATGAAAATGAGCGCAAGAACAGAATACAGAATCCACGCACATTGTTAACACGCTTGATGTATTGTGATTTATTGGCAGAGTGATAATAAGAGGCAAATCGGAGTGTTATCGCTTTCGTTGTTATAATCTGTTATTGAGAATCACTTGTTTATCTAAATAATCAATTTTTTGGGGCATTGTACTCTCTCCCATGACAAATAAAGCCCTCACCCTACCCCTCTCCCACGGGGCGAGGGGAGAGGGTGAGGGCAATGTAGCATGTGCTTGGAGGATACGGAAAAAGCCCGTAGGGCTATACAACAGAGTAACCAAGGGCACCGCCCTTGGATTGGAGACGCTATCAACAAAAAGCCTGAAAGGCTGTACCTTCATCCACATAGTGGTAGCCACAACAAAGAAAAACACGAACAAGAGGCAAGGGAGCAACGGTCATGGAATTGTGGCCATATCCGTCCAATATGCAAAGTTAATACTATTTCCGGCATCCACCAAGCAAAATTAAAAAAAGATGATAATTTCTCTCTCTTAAATTGCATGATTCCTATAAAATTACTACATTTGCAATTGAAATTACAATCTCAAGATGAAGCTCGTAATAATGACTAAATCCACGTTTTTCGTGGAAGAAGACAAAATACTTGCCACGCTCTTCGACGAGGGGATGGACAGCTTGCACCTCTACAAGCCCGACTCATCTCCCATGTATTCGGAGCGGCTTCTTACATTACTCCCCGAAGACTATTATCGCAAAATCACCGTACACGACCACTTCTATCTGAAGAGTGAGTACAATCTGGGCGGCATTCATATCGACCGCCCCGAAGAGGTAGTGCCCAAAGGCTACAAGGGACAAGTGAGCCGCACCTGTACAGACATAGAACTGCTGAAACCGATGAAGAAGGAGTGTAACTATGTGTTTTTGAAAAACATCTTCGACTGTATCGAGTTTCCGGAGGAGAAGTCATCTTTCAGCTTGGCACAGATAGAGGAAGCCGCCAAGCGGGGACTGATCGACAAAAAGGTCTATGCCCTGGGCGGCATGAGCTTGGAGAATGTGCGGATGGCCAAGGATTTGGGATTCGGAGGCATCGTGGTGTGCGGCGACCTGTGGAGCAGGTT
>JBJEAU010000014.1:0-21593 GCA_051869355.1 Prevotella sp.
ACCTGCGACCACCTGGTCCCAAACCAGGAGCGCTACCGGGCTGCGCTACACCCCGCGAGTCTGCCTCGCCAGATTGCGAGTGCAAAGGTATCACTTTTCACCGAAATAACCAAATGTTTCGTTTACTATTTTTAGGACAGCCCATAGGACCATGAAAAAGGGCCGACGGAAATTTTCCATCGGCCCCTCTGCCTGTCGGCTTGGTGGGTTGTATGATATTACTTAAGAATACCCAATTCTACAAATGCCTTTTTCAGAATCTGTACACCGCGCTCCACCTGCTCCTGTGTGTGCGATGCCATGAGGGCAAAGCGCACCAGCGTGTCTTGTGGGGCACATGCGGGCGGGATCACCGGATTGATGAAGACACCATACTCAAAGGCCACCTTGGTAACGAGGAATGTCTTCTCGATATCGTGTACATAGAGGGGGATGATGGGGCTCTCGGTATCGCCAATCTCAAATCCCTCTTCCTTGAATCGCTTCAGTGCGTAGTTGGTGATGTTCCAGAGGTGCTCCAGACGCTCCGGCTCGTTCTGCAGAATGTGGAGTGCCTCGAGGGCTGCAGCGGTGGCTGCGGGAGAGTCGCTCGCACTGAAGATATAGGTACGGCAGGTATGGCGGAGGAAATTGATGGTGTCGGCGTCGCCGGCGATGAATCCGCCGATGGAAGCAAGACTCTTGGAGAATGTACCCATGATGAGGTCCACCTCGTCGGTAATGCCAAAGTGGTCGCAAACACCACGTCCCTGTCGGCCAAACACACCCAGACCGTGGGCTTCGTCTACCATAATGGAGCAGTTGTACTTATGCTTCAGTTCAACGATTTCGGGGAGCTTGGCCAAATCACCTTCCATCGAGAAAACGCCATCCACCACGATGAGCTTGACAGCCTCTTGGGGCAATTTCTGCAGCACACGCTCCAGATCTTCCATGTCGTTGTGCTTGTAATGCAGCTGGGTGGCAAACGAAAGACGACGGCCGTCCACAATACTTGCGTGGTCACGGTCGTCGCAGATGATATAGTCGCCTCTTCCCACTACCATTGCCAGTACGCCGGCATTGACAGAGAAACCCGTGGCAAAACACAGGGCATCGTCTTTGCCCTCAAACTCGGCCAGCTCTTTCTCTAATTGAACATGGAGGTCTAATGTGCCGTTCAGGAAACGGCTACCGGCGCATCCTGAACCGTATTTGTCTAAAGCCTTATGTGCAGCCTCGATGACACGCTCGTCACCTGTGAGACCTGTGTAGGCATTGGAGCCAAACATCAACACCTTGTGGCCGGCCATCATCACTTCTGGCCCCTGCTTGCTGGTGATTGCACGGAAATAGGGATAAACTCCTGCTTCCATATATTTCTGTGGCTCACGATAATTCTTATACCTTTCTTGTAATTGTCCCATTTTTTGAACTTTGTTTTTGTACAAATTTTCTGCAAAGGTACAAAAAAAACTTATATTGTCGTACATTTTCCTAAGAAATCACTCTTTTTGCAATTTTTTTTGGACAACTCATGGCTTTTGAATAGGCTTTTTCGTATTTTTGCACAAACTTTGGTTGGATGAAGAAACGGATATTGTTCATAATGAATCCCATTTCGGGTACATCGAGTAAGGCCGGTGTGGCCTCAAGCATCGAGAAGTATCTCGATAAGGATATGTTTGACAGTAGTCTGGTGGCGACGGAGTATGCCGGGCATGCCACCGAGCTGGCCAAGCGCGCCGCCGCAGACGGCGTGGATGTGTGTGTGGCCGTAGGGGGCGACGGGACGGTAAACGAGGTGGCCCGTGCGCTGGTGCATACACAGACGGCACTGGGCATCATCCCCTGTGGATCGGGCAATGGGTTGGCACGCCATCTCATGTTGCCGATGAACATCCGCAAGAGCATTGAGATCATCAATCGTTGTGAAATCAAGGACTTGGATTACGGCATCATCAACGACCGTCCTTTCTTCTGTACCTGTGGCATGGGCTTCGATGCCTATGTGAGCCACAAGTTTGCCGAGGCTGGTAAGCGTGGCCCCATTACCTACGTCCAGAAGGTGCTGGAGGAGGGTGTAAAGTATCAGCCGGAGACGTATGAGATACACGATGAGAACGGGACGGCCACCTACAAGGCGTTTCTGGTATCGTGTGCCAATGCCTCGCAGTATGGCAACAATGCCTATATAGCTCCGCAGGCCTCGATGAGCGATGGGTTGATGGATGTGGTCATTATGGAGCCGTTTGATATCCTGGAAGCGCCGCAGATCAGCATCGACATGTTCAACAAGACGCTCGACAAGAGTTCGCGTATCAAGACTTTCCGCACCAAAAAACTGCATATACACCGCAGCAAACCGGGTATGATACACTATGACGGCGATCCGGTGATGACCACGGCAGACGTGGATGTGGTGCTGGTGGAAAAAGGTTTCAAGGTGGTGGTGAATCCCGATGCCGACAAGCGTCTGCGCAGACCCAATGCGATACAGAGCGCGGCAGCCGAACTGTTTAATGAAATCAATGTGGTGCGGGACGACTTGTCCAAGCAGGGGCGGCATGTGCTGGCGCTGAGCAAAGTGCTGCAGCGCAAGTTGAATCTATAAGATACGGCGCACAGAGATTATAGGTAGAAATCTTCGGTAAGATGCCTGTACCATTCGGTCTTGTCTCCGTTGGCTTGCATCAGGGTTGCCTCTGTTCTCTGATAGGTGGCATGCCGGTTCTTGGTAAAGGCGGCAAGTACCCGGCTTGGAACCTTGGATTCGGTGGTTTTGATGTCAAATCTTTTACAATTGTAAAATCCTAAGAAAAAGCTCTCTGAGATAAACTGCTCTGCACAATCTGTGGGGATGATGATGCTGAAAATGCCGTTTTCATCGAGCAATCTTTCGGCTGCTATGAACAAATCGCGTGGTGAAAGCGTATCGGTATGTCTGGCTGTAGCCCTCTTTTTGTTGGGATTTTTCAATGAGTTGATGAAGTAGGGAGGATTGCTGACAATGGCATCGTAAAGTATGCCGGGTTGGAAGTGCTGTATCAGGCACTCATGGACACGGATGCGGTCGGCAAAAGGTGTGGCTGCTATGTTGTCGGCAGCCTGCAGGCAGGCATCATGGTCAATCTCGATGGCATCGATGGCCGCATCGGGAAACCGTTGCCCCATCATGAGCGCAATGATGCCCGTTCCGGTTCCGATGTCCAATATCCTGCGTCCTCCGTCGGCCCATGCGCCGAGCAGCACGCCATCGGTACCCACCTTCATGCCACATTGGTCTTGGCAGATACTGAATTGCTTGAAATTAAAGCGATTTTTCATGTATTCAAAAACGCCCGAAGCCGCGTTTTATTTTGTGTATTTCACGGTTTTCGGCTACATATTTTTAAAATAATGGTGCCGAGTGCCTATGTTATTGAATTAAATTGAGTATCTTTGCACCCTAAAAAGCATAGTAATCATAACGGATAATGGATAAAAAGAACAAGACTTCGATACACATGATAGCTGAAGTCGACAGCGATATAAAAGGAATCTACGACAAATACATGGAGGGCGAGATGCCTATCTTGGCCACCAGAAACATGGTGCTGTTCCCGGGTGTGATGTCTCCCATCTTGGTGGGCAGGGACCAGAGCGTGCGCCTGGTAGATCACCTCGTGGAGCATCCCGATGAGTTTATTGCCATCTTCTCGCAGGTCAATCCCGATGTGGAGCACCCCTTGTTGGACGACCTGCATCGCTATGGCTGTTATGCCAAGCTGGTCAGGAAGATTGAAATGCCGGGTAAGGAAAACTATACGGCCATCTTCCAGACTTTCGGCAGGTGCTATGTAGACAGCATCGATGGCACGTCACCGTATCTTGTAGGCCATGTGTCGGGCAAGGAAGAAGTGTTTCCTGACCCCAAGGACAACCTGTTTAAGACGGCGATGGCCGATCTGCGCTCCACCTGCAAGGAATATGTGCTGAAAAACGAAGAACTGTCGGATGACATTACCCTCTCCATCGACAATATCAAGGATCCCATCATGAATCTTAACTTCCTCTGCACCAATCTTCCCTTCAGTGTCAAGGAGAAGGTGGCGCTGCTGGCCGATACCGACATGATGGACCGTGTGCTTGATGTGCTGAAACTGCTCAACCGCGAATTGCAGTTCCTCCACATCCGTGCGCAGATTCGCCTCAAGACCCGTGAGGACCTCGACGAGCAGCAACGTGAGTATTTCTTGCAGCAACAAATCAAGAATATCAAGGAAGAACTGGGCGGTGGAGACGGTACTCCCGAGCAGCGTGAACTGGAGGAGAAAGCGCGTGGCAAGAAATGGCCGGAGGAAGTGGCGGCGACATTCGAGAAGGAGCTTGACAAGCTGGACATGTTCAACCCCCAGAGTCCTGAATACAGCATCCAGCTGAACTATCTGCAGACCTATGTATCGCTCCCTTGGGGCGAATACACCCATGATGACCTTGACCTGAAGCGGGCGCAACGCATCTTGGACAAGGATCACTATGGCATGGAGAAAGTAAAGGAGCGCATCTTGGAATATATCTCCGTACTTAAGTTGCGCGGCGACCTCAAGTCGCCCATCCTCTGCCTTTATGGTCCTCCAGGAGTCGGCAAGACCAGTCTGGGCAAGAGCATCGCCGCTGCGCTGAAGCGCAAGTATGTGCGTGTCTCATTGGGTGGTTTGCACGATGAATCCGAGATCCGCGGCCATCGCCGTACCTATATCGGTGCCATGCCCGGACGTATCATCAAAAGTATCCAGAAGGCTGGTTCGTCAAACCCCGTCTTCATCTTGGACGAGATAGACAAGATTACCCGCAACACGATGAACGGCGACCCCTCGTCGGCTTTGCTCGAGGTTCTTGACCCAGAGCAGAACAATGCGTTCCACGACAACTATCTCGATGTGGACTATGACCTGTCTAAAGTGCTCTTCATCGCCACAGCCAATGACTTGAACACCATCCCGCGGCCTTTGCTCGACCGTATGGAGGTGATAGAGGTGAGCGGTTACATCACTGAGGAAAAAGTGGAGATAGCCAAGCGCCATCTGTTGCCGCGCGAACTGGACAACAATGGTCTGAAGCAGGCCGGCGAGAAACTCTCGTTCAACAAGGCAGCGCTGGAAACCATCATCGAGCGCTACACCCGTGAGAGTGGTGTGCGGCAGTTGGAGAAGCAAATCAATAAGGCACTGCGCAAGTTGGCCTTCCGCTTGGCCAAAGACAGCGTGCTGGAAATCAATAAGGTGACCCCCAAGGAGTTGGAAGACTTGTTGGGCAAGCCTCCTTTCTATCGGGATATCTATCAGGGCAACGCCTATGCCGGCGTGGTGACCGGGTTGGCCTGGACAAGTGTGGGTGGTGAGATACTCTTCATCGAGACCTCGCTGAGCAAAGGCAAGGCCGGCAAGCTCACGTTGACCGGTAACTTGGGCGATGTTATGAAAGAGAGTGCGGTCATCGCCTTGGAATATGTCAAGGCCCATGCCGATGTGCTGGGTGTGGACTATCGCATCTTCGACCAGTACAATATCCACATCCATGTGCCCGAAGGGGCGGTTCCCAAGGATGGTCCGTCGGCAGGCATCACCATCGCCACGTCTATTGCTTCAGCCTTGACCCAGCGCAAGGTGCGCAGCAACACGGCCATGACGGGCGAGATTACCCTCCGTGGCAAGGTCTTGCCGGTGGGAGGCATCAAAGAGAAGATTCTGGCGGCCAAACGGGCTGGCATTACCGATATCATGCTGTGCAAGGACAATAAGAAAGATATAGACGAGATTCCCGATGTCTATCTGAAAGGCGTGACCTTCCACTATGTGGAGAATGTATTGGATGTCTGGGACTTTGCCCTGACCGACGAGTTGGTGGCACATCCCATGGAGTTTGATATCGAGACCGAGAAAACGGAAAACGAAAAGGTATGACATTCGAACTGCAACATACAGACAGTGCCAGTGATGCCCGTACCGGTGTCATCACCACGGCCCATGGACAGATCAAGACGCCCATCTTTATGCCTGTGGGAACGTGCGGATCGGTAAAAGGTGTGCATTTCGAGGAGCTCCGGCAGCAGGTCAAGGCGCAGATTATCTTGGGCAATACCTATCATCTCTATCTCCGTCCAGGCTTGGAGGTGTTGCGGGCAGCAGGTGGACTACACCAGTTTAATGGCTGGGATCGCCCTATCCTGACAGATAGCGGCGGTTTTCAGGTATTCTCGCTCACTGGCATCCGCAAACTGCGCGAGGAAGGTTGCGAGTTTCGTTCCCATATCGATGGTTCGAAGCACATTTTCACCCCCGAGAATGTGATGGACACCGAGCGTATCATAGGGGCAGACATCATGATGGCACTGGACGAATGTCCGCCGGGCCAGAGCGATTATGCTTATGCCAAAAAGAGTCTGGGTCTTACCCAGCGTTGGCTCGACCGCTGTATCAAGCGATTCAACGAGACTGAGCCCTTGTATGGTTACCAGCAAAGCCTGTTCCCCATCGTGCAGGGATGTACTTATAAAGACTTGCGCAGGGAGGCTGCCAAGTTTGTAGCCGACAAGGGGGCTGACGGCAATGCCATCGGGGGTCTGGCTGTGGGCGAGCCTAAGGAGGTCATGTATGAGATGATCGAGGTCGTCAATGAGATTCTGCCGAAAGATAAGCCGCGCTACCTGATGGGAGTGGGTACTCCGCAAAACATCTTGGAAGCCATCGAGCGCGGTGTGGACATGTTCGACTGTGTAATGCCCACGCGCAACGGCCGCAATGCCATGCTTTTCACTTATAATGGTACGATGAACATGCGTAACAAGAAGTGGGAGATGGATTTCAGTCCCATCGACATCGACGGATGCGAGACCGACCGCATCTATACCAAAGCCTATCTGCACCATCTGTTTAAGGCACAAGAACTGTTGGCCATGCAGATAGCCAGCATCCATAATCTTGCGTTTTACCTACGCCTTGTCACCGATGCGCGCCAGCATATCGAGCAGGGTGATTTTGTACAATGGAAGCGTGGAATCATCGAGCAACTTGGAAAAAGAATATGAAATCTGTAGATTATAAGAAGCTACGCAAATATCCCAGATATTACCGACTGGCCAGATGGATCTCCAAACATCCGGCATGGCTGCATCGCCTCTTCTCATGGATAGGTCGCCATACGGGATGGCTACGCAGGGGAATGGCATGGTTGTGCGCACGGTTGCGCTGGCTCCGTTACCTTAGCCCCAGCACCTATCTCAAGCGGTTAGACTGGTACATCGTCCGCAAGTTTATCGGCACTTACGTTTATTCCATCGTGTTGATTATCTCCTTGTCTATCGTTTTCGATGTCAATGAGAACCTTGCCAAGTTTACACAATTCCATGCGCCGTTGCATGCCATTGTCTTTGACTATTACGCGAACTTCATCCCGTATTTCTCCAACCTGTTCAGTCCGCTGTTTGTCTTCATTGCTGTCATCTTCTTCACCTCTAAGTTGGCGGGCAATTCAGAGATTATTGCCATGTTGGCCTCAGGCGTTTCCTTCAAGCGCCTTTTGCGGCCCTACATGTTCTCCTGTGTGCTCATCGCCATGCTTTCTTTTTACCTCAGTGCCTATGTCATTCCACACGGCACCGTCATCCGGCAGAATTTTGAGTCGATGTACAAGAACAAGAAGAAGAATACCTCGGCAGAGAACGTGCAGCTGCAGGTGGGAAAGGGCATCATCGCCTACATACAGCATTATGACAACACCCGCAAGCGTGGGTATGGATTCTCGTTGGACAAGTTTGAAGGCAAGAAGCTCGTCAGCCACATGACCGCAATGGAAATCCAGTACGATACCATCTCTGATGCCAAGTATCACTGGAATGTACGCAACTGGAAAATCCGTCAGTTGAAAGGACTGAAGGAGCATATCACCAGCGGTGTGAAGCTCGACACGCTCATCCAGATGGAGCCCACGGACTTAGTCTATTCCAAGGGACAGCAGGAGACGTTTACCAGTCCCGAATTGAAGGACTATATCTCCAAGCAGATTAACCGAGGCAGCAGCAATGTGGTGCAATACCAAGTGGAATACCACAAGCGCATCGCCTCCTCCTTTGCTTCTTTCATCCTTACCATCATCGGCTTCTCGCTGTCTTCTCGTAAACGAAAAGGAGGAATGGGACTCTATTTAGGTATCGGTCTGGCCTTGAGTTTCACCTACATCATGCTTCAGACCGTATCTTCAACCTTTGCCATCAATGCGGGTTTCCCCCCGATGCTGGCAGCATGGGTGCCCAATCTGATTTTTGCCTTTGTGGCCTATTTCTGTTATCGGCAGGCACCCAATTAGTCGTTTTGGCCACTGTGGCCGCATTTAATGAATGAATTATGTATTTTGACGAATTAGATTTGAACAACAATGTGCTGGATGCGCTTTACGATATGCACTTCGACGAGTGCACACCGGTGCAGGAAAAGTGTATTCCAGAGATTTTAGAGGGGCACGACGTGTTGGGCGTGGCACAGACAGGAACCGGAAAGACGGCCGCCTATCTGCTGCCGATACTCTCCAAGCTCGATGATGGCGGCTATCCGAAAGACTCCGTCAACTGTGTCATCATGTCTCCGACCCGCGAGTTGGCGCAACAGATTGATCAGGCTTTCCAAGGTTTCGGCTATTATCTTAATGGTGTGAGCAGCGTGGCTGTGTATGGCGGTAACGACGGTAACCGTTTCGACCAGGAGACCAAGGGCATGCGTATGGGAGCCGACGTGGTGATAGCCACCCCAGGCCGTTTTATCAGTCATATCAATATTGGTAACGTCGATTTGAGCAAAACTTCCTTTTTCGTGCTCGATGAGGCCGACCGTATGCTCGACATGGGATTCTCAGAGGATATCCTGAGCATCGCCAAACTGTTGCCGAAAGACTGTCAGGTCATCATGTTTTCGGCTACGATGCCCAAAAAGATTGAAGAGTTGGCCAAAACCCTGCTTAAGAATCCGGTAGAGGTGAAATTGGCCGTCAGCAAACCTGCTGAAAAAATACAGCAGAGTGCCTATGTATGCTACGAATCGCAAAAACTGGGCATCATCCGCGGTATGTTTAAGGACAATGACCTGAAGCGTGTCATTGTCTTCTGTGGCAAGAAGGCCAAGGTGAAGGATGTAAGTCGGGCTTTGGCCAAATCGAAGATTTCGGTGGGCGAGATGCACTCCGACCTTACGCAGGCCGAGCGCGATGATATGATGTTCCGTTTCAAGAGCGGGCAGATCGATGTATTGGTGGCTACCGACATTGTGGCACGCGGTATCGATATCGACGATATTGCGATGGTCATCAACTATGATGTTCCCCACGATGCCGAAGACTATGTACACCGTATCGGACGTACCGCAAGGGCAGATCGCGACGGCGTGGCTGTCACTTTCGTGAGCGAGGCTGACATTCCTGCCTTTAAGGATATAGAGTATTTCTTGGAGAAAGAGATTACCAAGAACCCGTTACCCGAAGAAGTAGGTGAGGGACCCGACTACAAGGGAGGCAAGAAGAAAGCCAAGGCCATCCGTAGGCAGAGCCGCGACACCAATTCGCACAAGCGCAAGCCCCGTAAAGACAAGGAGCGCGAGGGTGGGGCATCCGCTGCGCAGCAGGCTTCTGCCGATAAGCAGGAGGAAACGCGCAAGGAAGCCAAGCCGCGCAAGCCGAAGCCACAGCGCAAGAAGGAGGACCGTCCCCGTGAAGATAGCAACAAGTCTGAGGCTAAACAGGAGCAGAAGGGTGGACAGCAACCGCAGGGAGAAAATCGGGAGGAGCGCCCCAAGAAGCGTCGCAACCGCAACCGGAAACCCAACCGCCCCGCAGGCGCAACCGCTGAAAACCAGTCGACCAAGCGTGCTGCCAAACCTGCCCAGCAGCGTACCCAGCAGCGCGAGGAGCGTAAACCGGTGGCTAAGGAGCAGGAGAGTGGTATCAAGAACTTGCTGAAGAAGCCGCTCAAGTGGCTCAAATCATTCGGCAAGAAATAGCGACCGATTGTATCATAGCACAGACTCAAACATAGTATGATGATGACTATCAGAAAAGCTGTTAGAGAAGACGTACCGCTTATTCTCGATTTTATCAAAGGCATAGCTGCCTACGAGAAGATGTCGGCTGATGTGAAGGCCAACGAGGCGATGATAGCTTCAGAAGTGTTCGACCACCATCGTGCAGAGGTCATCTTTGTCGAGGAAGACGGAAAACCCGTGGGCTTTGCCCTCTATTTCTACAATTTTTCCACCTTCGTAGGTCATTCGGGGCTCTATCTCGAAGACTTGTTTGTCTATCCCGAGTATCGGGGCAAAGGCTATGGCAAGGCACTCTTCATGTACCTGGTGCGGTTGGCCGTGGCCCAAGGTTGTGGCCGTATGGAGTGGGTGTGTCTCAACTGGAACCAGCCCAGCATCGACTTCTATCGCTCGATGGGAGCGGTGCCCATGAGCGAGTGGACCACCTATCGGCTTACGGCAGACACCATGCAGGCGCTGGTAGACAAGGCGTAGCAGTCTGCTGCCGGCCTTATAGTGTAGTTTTTGGAATAGTAAAAAAGGCTCCTGCCTTTGCTTCGCGTTTCCAAGAGGGATTCTCTTTCGCGTTGCAAAGGCAGGAGCCTTTTGGGCTGTAAGCAGCTGTTGCTATTTTTCGGCAGCGTGCTTGCGTGAGTAGATACCCATGTTGTCAGACGGTTTGAAGACAATCTTGTCACGGGCCTCGATTTGTATCTTCTCGCCGGTAGCGGGATTGATGCCTTGGCGGGCCGGTACGGTCTTGACAAAGAATCGGCCAAAGTCGGGTATGGCCACTTCGTTGTCGCCGTCGCAGATATTGTCTGCAATCACGCCCAGCACAGCGTTGACATACAGGTTGGCTTCAGCCTTGGAGATGCCGGCCTTTTCGGCAACGGCTGCTGTAAGTTGTGTCTTGTTCATTTTTCCTCTTGCTTTTTGATGGTTTGAAGCGAGTGGGGAATCCTGCCCTTTTCGCCGTTTAGGCTGCAAAGTTACGAAAAGTTTTGGGAAACTCACCTGTTCGTTCCCCAAAATATTTTCATCCTACCAGCACTCTATGTCCTTGGCTATCTCCGGGAACTGCGATTTGCTGAAATGCGGGTCCTTTCCTTGCCGCTTCTGCTGGCGATAGTCGTCGAGCAGGCGGAAAGCGTACTTGCCCAAGATAAGGATAGCAATCAGGTTGCAGGTGGTAAGGCATCCCATAAACACGTCGCCGATGTTCCAGACCAAATCAAGGCTGGCCACAGCGCCGATGAGTACAAACACCCCGGCAGAGAGGAGACGGTACACCGTCATCACCCACCGCTTGGGCGTTAAGTAACGGATATTGGCCTCGCCGTAATAGTAGTTGCCGATGATGCTGCTGAAGGCGAAGAGGAAGATGGCGATGGCAACAAAGTAGATGCCGGCAGTCCCCACCTGCGAGGATAGGGCGTTCTGGGTGAGCACGATGCCGTTGAGCTCGTTGTCCTGATACACGCCGCTCACCAAGATGATGAATGCCGTGCAGCTGCATAGCAGCAGCGTATCGGTAAATACCCCCAGCGCCTGAATCAGTCCCTGCTTGGCCGGGTGCGAGGTGCTCGCCGTTGCCGCCACGTTGGGGGAAGATCCCTCGCCGGCCTCATTGGAGAACAGGCCGCGCTTGATGCCTGCCATCATCGCTGCTCCCACGCTACCTCCGATGGCTTGGTCGAAGCCGAATGCGTTTTCAATGATTACTTGAACGACATGCGGGAAGATGCTTATGTTCATGATGATGATAACGAGCGATAAAGCGAAAAATCCGATGGCCATCACGGGTACCAGCACACTGCTTACCTTCGCAATTCGCTGGATGCCGCCAAAGACGATGGCAATGCCCATTGCTGCCAATGCGATACCTGTGGCTATGGGCGGCAGGCCAAACGCCTCTTGCCATGCCCCGCAGATGGTGTTGGCCTGAATCGAGTTGTACGACAGACCAAAGGTGAGGCAGATAAGCACGGCAAAGAGTGATGCCATCCATCGGCAGTGCAGTCCGTGAATCATATAGAAGGCCGGACCTCCCACAAACGAGTCTTTGGAGCGCCGCTTATAGAGCTGGGCGAGTGTGGACTCGACAAAGGAAGAGGCTGCGCCCACGAGCGAGGTGACCCACATCCAAAAGATGGCCCCCGGTCCGCCGATGGCGATGGCCGACGCCACACCCGCCAGGTTGCCCGTGCCCACCCGGGTGGCTACAGAGACGGCAAAAGCCTGAAACGACGAGATGTGTTTCTCGCCTTGGCTGGGAATAACCGATTCGGAGAGCAGGCGCACCATCTCGCCAATCATGCGAAACTGGGCAAAGCGCAACCGCCAAGTGAAGTAGAGGCCGCATCCGATGAGCAGGGCAATGAGAAAATGACTCCACATGAAGTCGCTGATCATGGAGATGGAGGCGTTGAGCCAACTGTCTGGAGCAAACAATTCTGTCATAATGAAATGTATTTGTGATAATCGTTTTGCAAAAGTACATAAATTAATTCAAAAACATGGCAAAGTGTAATGAAAAAGTAGATGTAAAATGCAAAATAATGCCCCGATAGCACTTTCTATTGTACATTTTGTCGCTTTTAGAGAATGGGTAGGCGTAGCGTAGGTATATCGTATCCAAAAGCTAAATGCCATGATTAGCGCGCTAATCATGGCATTTAGGTGGTCTATTTGCCGTCTTTAGCCTTTGCGGTTACGGCAACGGCACCGGATAGTTGTATTGGTCAAAATATGGATGTTGTGGCTGGTTATACCACACGCCCTCCACGCTGAGGCCGATGGTAAGACTGCGGTTGACATGGTACAGGGCACCCACCCCCAACACATTGGCACCGGCTGCCCCCATGCCGTACCCCATCGGACCCATGCCCATCCATCCGTAGAGAGGACTGCATAGGGCATAGCGGTTGGGATAGCCATAGGTGTAGTAACGCTGGCGGTACGAGCCATAGTTGTTGGCCAACGAGAGCTGGCCGTAGGCGTACAGTTCCCATTTGTCGTTGAGCTTGTAACCCAGCATGGCGTAGAGTCCGGCATCGCGGTAGCTGTCGCCGCCCCACATGATATTGTTCAGATAGCCGCCTCCGGCCAGCCACCACTTGCCGTCGCGCGAGAGGGGAGACAGATAGGCAGCGCTGAGCGTCTGTCCGAAGCCGCCGTGATGGGGCACCCCTTTGCCGAATGTGGCAAAGGCCGACAGGTCTATCGACACGTTGAGTCCTTGGTGCAGGCCCCATCCGTAGGCAGCGGGCATCAGTGGTGTTTGCAGGGGTTCCTGCTGTCGGGTCTCTGTGGTCAGCTGCACAGGCTTGCCGCCATAGACCGTGACCCGTCCCTCGTTGTAGAGGGTGTCGCCGGGCAACAGCCATCCGCTGCGTGGGTCATCGGCACTGTGCAGGGGACCTTGGGCGATGCGCTGAGCCATCATGGGCAGGGCAGTGGCCAAGGCTATGAAGAGGAACAGATATTTTTTCATAGTTGCAAATTTACCCATTTCGTCGCAAATAGCGCTGTGGAGGGCATTAAAAATACTGAATTTATTTTGTCTCTTAACCTTTTTATAGTACTTTTGTCGTCAGTTAAAACTAAAAACGTAATAGACAATGGGCTTTTTCAAGTCATTATTCGGTTCGTCTGTCGAGAATCCCGAAGAAAAACGCCAAGAAGAACTGGCCAAGAAGTTTGATGTACTCAAATATGATGGCGTGCGTGCCCTGCGTAGCGGGCAGATGGAGTATGCCAAGCAGTGTTTCACCTATGCCTTGGAAATCAAGGATGATCTGGAGGTGCGTGACTATCTGTCTGAGGCACTGATGCGGAGCGGTGAGATGCTCCCGGCACTGGAGCAGTTGCGGCTGCTGTGTGAGGCGCAGCCCGACAACGGTCGCATCTATGTACGCATGGCGCAGGCTGCCTATATGTTGGAAGACTACACGGCCATGACACAGGCTTGCGAGAAGGCGCTTGCCATCAATCCCGAAGATATTCTCGCGCTTTATCTCTATGCACGTGCCTATAGGAGTCAGCACAATCTCATCCTCGCGGTGGCCATGCTGACCAAGGCCATCGCACTGAATGAGCAATATGGTGATGCCTATCTGCTCCGGGGAGAGACGCTGCTGGAGATGGGCGATGTGGAAGGCGCTGCCAAGGATGCCGACCTGTTGCTGGAGCGCAATCCGGGTCATGAGGAGGTGCTGATGCTCAAGGCGCGTGTGGCCGAGGCAGCAGGCAGACACGACGAGGCTTTGGCACTCTATGGTCAGGTAATCGATGCCAACCCCTTCTGTACGGCAGCCTACAAGGAGCGCGGAGCCATCCGCTATGCCACGGGCGACAAGGAGGGAGCCAGCGAGGACATGCGCCAACTGTTGGAGTTGGAACCGGGCATGGCCGACAGTCTCACGGGCCAATATCAGGCCGAGGGAAAGGACTGACAAAGTCCCATTTGAAAAGAACAAAAGCCTAAAGATATGAGAAAAGCACTTTTTATCCTATCCCTGTTATGGGCAGGGAACCTATTGCCGTATCTCTGTGCGCAGGATCTGGCTCCTTATCGTTATGAGAGTGTGTCTGCTCCGTGGGAAGAGCGTTTTGGCAACCATCGTGCCGTGCTCGAGATAGACGAGCCCGCTACGGTGGTTGACCTCGATTTCCAGTGGCGCCGTCCAGACCAAGCGGTGGGCAGTCATCGACTGCTCATCGTCCATGCCGAGAGCGGCGATACGGTGCCCAACATCTGTCGGTATACGGTCAACAACGAGCGGTGCCATATCTCGTTTGGTCCTGTCAGCCGCAAGGGTACCTATTATTTTTATTATCTGCCTTATCAGGTACAGCCCGGTGGTGGCTCGTATTACCGCAACTACTATCCGCAGGAGCCTGCTCCAGAGGAGGCTTGGGAGGCGCAGCGCAGACAGGGCGGCACATCGGCCACAGCCCGGGTCGTAAGGGTAGAGTCGCGCAGCGCGTTTGACAGCTTCTATCCGATGGAGGTGATCGCTACGGAGGCGGAGGTACAGCGTTACTGCAAGCAGTATGGGGGCGGACGGGCGTTTTACCTCTTTGCAGAGGACCGCAAGCGGCCTGTGCGCATGCGCCATCGCTTGCCCAGTTGCTGGATGGCACAGCCGCAGGGTAGGGGATTTGCGGGTACGGCAGCCCCCAACGAGTACTATACTTTTCAGGTAGCGTTGTGGTCGCCTGAACGGGATATCGAGGATATCAGCTACCACATCAGCGACCTGAAAGGTGGCAGCACATCGTTGCCCTCTTCCTCGGTTACCTGTTTCAATCTCGAAGGAGTCAATCCTTCTGGCAAGGCTTTTACCCATCATGTCACTGTACCCACCGGCACGGTGCAGGCACTCTGGTTTGGTGTAGACATTCCGCGCGATGCAGCCTCAGGCCGCTATACGGGTATGCTGACGCTGAAAGACAAGCAGGGGCGTGCCTGTACGATTCCCGTTGCCATCACCATACAGGGTCAGTCTTTGGCAGACCGTGGCGACAGCGAACCGTGGCGACACAGTCGGTTGCGCTGGCTCAACTCTACGTTGGGACTGGATGATACACCTACCCAACCCTATACGGATATCACGTTGACAGGCAACAAGTTTCAGTGTCTCGGGCGTAGTGTCACTTTAGACCGGAAGACCGCACTTCCAGCCCGCATTACGGCCTGGAATCGTGAAATACTGTCGGCTCCCATGCGTTTTGTCATCGAGACCGACCAGGGTATCAAGTCTCTGAAAGGTACATTCAGGCAACATTCACTGACCAAGGGCAGGATGACGGGTTGCTGGCAGGCTGAGGACGAGGACTTGGTGCTTGAGGCCGCGGCCATGTACGAGTTTGACGGTTGGGTCAACTATGTCTATACCCTTACCCCCAAACGATCGTTGCATGTCAAGGACATCAGGTTGGAGATGGATATGCGCAACGAGGTGGCCCAACAGTTCTTGGGTGCCGGCCTGCCCGGTCAGGACACCCCCACCAGCTATCAAGGCAAGTGGGATACGCCGGAGATGGCGGTCAATAACTTCGGTGTCTCCATTCCTGTGGACAAACAGCAAAACTGGCTATGGCCTTTCGACAGCTTCTGGATGGGCAACGCCCATGCGGGCATACACTGCGAGTTGAGGGGAAGCACCTATACAGGGCCGCTGCTCAATGCTTATCGCCCGCCTTATCCTGAAAGCTGGCACAACGGAGGCAAGGGAGGGTTCAGCCTGCACAAAGGCAAGCAGCATACCAGCATGACTGTCTATAGCGGTGAGCGCATGTTGCAGGCAGGCAAGGCCGTCTCCTTCGATTTCGCGCTGCTCATCACGCCCGTGAAGCCCCTTGACCTGCATGCGCAGTTTACCAACCGATATTATCACAATGGCAGCAAGCCTGTGCCGACAGATGCCGATGTGGAGGCAGGGGTGAAAATCATCAACATACACCATGCCAACGAGTATCATCCGTTTATCAACTATCCTTTCCTGACGGTCGACAAACTGAAGGATTTTACCCGTACATGGCACCAGAAAGGACTGAAGGTGAAACTCTATTACACGTTGCGCGAGCTGAGCAATGCCGCTACCGAGATATGGGCCATCCGAAGTCTCGGCACCGAGATACTGCGCGGAGGCGACGGCGGTGGTTTCCCATGGCTTCGTGAGCATTTTGTCACTGGCTATACCCCACAGTGGTACCAGCACTTTGACCATCAGGACGAGACGGGGATTGTGGCCGATGCTGCCATACTGACTACCGAAAGCGATTCGCGCTGGTACAACTACTATATTGAGGGTCTGCGATGGATGATAGAGACGATGGACATAGACGGCATCTATCTGGATGATGTCTCGTTTGGCCGCGACATTCTCAAAAGGATGCGCAGGGCGATGGAGCGTGTCAAGCCCGGTTGCATCATCGACCTGCATAGCAATACCGGTTTCTCGCGTGGTCCGGCCAATCAGTATGCGGAGTTTTTCCCCTATATCGACAAACTGTGGTTTGGGGAGAGTTTCCTCTACGACCGCATGACTCCGGCCAACTGGTTGGTAGAGTCCTCGGGCATACCATTCGGACTTACGGGCGACATGCTGTACCGTGGCGGCAATAAGTGGCTGGGCATGCAGTACGGAATGACCGTGCGCCATCCGTGGGAGACCGAGGGGGTGGTCTGTGACCCGCGTGTGGTGTGGAAAGTATGGGATTCGTTTGGTATCGCCGATGCCCGTATGCTTGGGTATTGGGAACCCAGCCCGGCTGTACGTGCCTCGGATGATGCGGTGAAGGTGACAGCCTACGAGCGAGATGGCCGTGTGCTACTGTCGGTCGGCAACTATTCGGACACCCTCAAGCATGTCCGTCTGCATATCGACTACAAACAGTTGGGACTGAAAAAAGGTGCGTACAGGTTGAAAGCCATGCCGATTCCTACTTTCCAGCAGGCCGGCGAGTGGTCATTGACCGATGCCATCCCCGTGGAGCCTCGTAAGGGTTGGCTGCTCCTGTTGGAGGCTGCACCCTGATGGCGGTGCCTTAAAGGCTATTCTACATACCATTTGCATCGTCCAGCCTGTAGGGACACACCTCGGTGTGTCCGCAGGGTATCGTCCCCTACATCCTTGTAGGCTGCCGGCGTACACACCGAGGTGTGTCCCTACGAGTGGTTGCTGGTTTTGCCCTGTCCCTATCCCTGTCCCCCGTGGGAGAGGGATAGGGACAGGGATCGGGTGAGGGCAAATTCAGGGTGAGGGCAAAATTACCATGCCATGTTTGGGTTCATAGAATAGTAGGTTGTATATCTACTGTGCTTGTGCAAAATCCCTCTTTCTTGATCATATACCTATAGAAGTAACAGAATTTTTCAATAAATCATTCGGTTCTTTTCCTTTTTTCAGTTTTATTTCGTACTTTTGCAGACGGACTAACATGGCCTTCTAATTTGTTGTCGCTGTTTGACGTGTTCTTTCATGGCATCAATAGCAAGGGCAGCCTGCGCCGCGTAGCGTGCAATGAAGTGTATGATACGGGCATTGGGTGGGAAATGTAGTCCAGACATACAAAGGCGTTTACTAACGCTCTGTTTAAGACGTATCGGAATTCTCGCAAAGCATTTCAAAACCATGTCTTGAACATAGCCAACGGTAGATGTCCCGGGTGTGATGATATCAATCCCGTGGAGACCTTATAAGCACGTGTTGTATCCTTATGGGCGCAATATTCTTGTTTATGTAGGTCTCTTTATGGGTATGATTATTCATATCGGCGTGGGCTCTGACGTTGTCTGTTCAACATGATTGGGCAATGCGAGAGCCTCGGTACGTGGAACGGACAGCAGATGTTTCCACGTCTTTTTCGTCTCATAGTCACACTATCTTTCGTATCAGGAATATGTGCAACTCGCTTTCTTTAGCAAGGCGTAGTTGAGGCTCCACAGTTCTTTATACGTAAGGAGATACAAAAGCTATTTATGAACACGCCTTTTGGGCCGGAGGTGCAAAAACCAAAACTATTTATGAAACAAATTGACCTGTCGAGAACAGAAAGTGGAAAGCTGCGAGCGGCTTTTAAAACGGTTAACCGCATGCTGATGGCTGCCATGCTATGGCTTGCCGCGTTGCAAGCGAATGCGCAAGAGCAAGAGGCGAAAATGTATGTGGTTGTCAATGGAACCGAAGCCACAGCCTATTTTGACAACTTGTATGAAGAACGTGGTGAATACGTTGGTATCGATGTCTTTCATGAGAATGGCCGTGAAGTAACAAAATTTACATTTGATGAATCGTTTAAGCAAGCACGTCCAACATCTACAGAACGTTGGTTTGAAGCATGTGGTGCCCTTACTGAAATTGTCGGTATCGAGAATCTGAATACCAGTCAGGTGACAAATATGATGCACATGTTTATGGATTGCAATAGCCTTTCCAGTTTGGATGTCAGCAATTTCGATACAAGTAATGTGACAGATATGCAGTGGATGTTTGGCAATTGTGGTCTTCTTACCAGTTTAGATGTCAGCAGTTTTAATACAAGCAAAGTGACAAATATGTATTGCATGTTTGCATACTGCAAAAATCTTGTCAATTTAAATCTGGGCAAATTTGATACAGGTAGCGTGACAAATATGGCTACAATGTTTCTTGATTGCAGTTCTCTTACTACACTTGATGTCAGCAATTTTGACACAGGCAATGTGACAACTATGGGTGGTTTGTTTTCCGGTTGTAGCAGTCTTTCCGCTCTTGATGTCAGCAAGTTTGACACTCGGAATGTGATAGACATAGATGGTATGTTTTTCAATTGCAGCAGTCTGAAAAACCTTGACGTAAGCAATTTCGACACAAGCAATGTGATATATATATCATACATGTTTTACGGTTGCAGTAGTCTTACCAGCCTCGATGTGGGTAACTTCGATACAAGGAATGTCACTGATATGAATCAGATGTTTTATAGTTGCAAAGGACTTACCAGCCTTGACTTGAGAAATTTTAACACGAGCAATGTGACAGATATGCAAGGAATGTTCAAAAATTGCAGTGGGCTTACAAATCTTAATTTGAGCAGTTTCAATACGGACAAGGTAACGAATATGAATTATATGTTTTTTGACTGTAGCAGTCTTAAAAAACTTGATGTAAGCATGTTCAATACTGGTAACGTAACAAACATGGCTACCATGTTTGCGTTTTGTGAAGGCTTAAGCAGTTTAAATTTAAGCAATTTCAATACAAGCAATGTAACAGATATGCATTGTATGTTTCAGGGTTGTAGTGCTCTTACAAGCCTTAATTTGAGTAATTTCAATACAGGAAATGTAAAAGACATGCAGTGGATGTTCGCAGGCTGCAGTAGCCTTACCAGCCTTGATCTTAGCATGTTTATCACAAGTAACGTGGAAGAAATGGACGAAATGTTTCTCGATTGTAATGGTCTTACCAGTCTTGATTTGAGCAATTTCAATACGGCTAACGTTAAGAATATGGGGCTCATGTTTAGTCGCTGTAGTAGTCTTACCAGTCTTGATTTGAGCAATTTCAATACAGGCAATGTTACAAGTATGGGGTACATGTTTTCTGACTGTAGCTGTCTTACCAGTCTTGACTTGAGTAATTTCAATACAAGCAAGGTTAAAAATATGTGCAATATGTTCGATGGATGCGGTGCTCTTACCAGCATTGATTTGAGTAACTTCGACACTGGCAATGTGGTAAATGTGGATTACATGTTTGACAACTGTTCATCTTTGGAATCCCTGACGATAGGCGAGAAGCTTACACAGATGCCTTCATTCATGTCTTCTGAAAAAATCAATAGAATTGTTTCTTATCTGAAGGAGCCGTATGCCATTGCTTCGGATTGTTTTGCAGATGCTGTGAAGGAAAATGCCAAACTCCATGTTCCCAACACTGCCATTACCTTGTATAAAACCACTGACGGTTGGAAAGAGTTTAAGGATATTGTAGGAAAAGACCTGGAGCCTGAGGATGGCAAGAACTCAGGATTGGGGACTGGTACCATCAATGAGAACACCGACCTCAATGGAAATATTGTCAGCAACATCTTCTTCAACGTTCCCACCGAAGCCGGGGAATATGATGCTACCGAAGGTTGTGTGGTGCTGTCAAAAGCTGTGACAGACGAGCAAATGAGCAACATTGTTGGGCTGGACCTGTATGATGCATATCTGCTGGACAATTTCACTGGAATGATATTTATGGTAGATGGTAAGGGATCCATAGAATTGGAAGTGGCAACCGTAGGCGAAATGGTGTTGGCCGTGAAGATAGGCGATAACGATGCGACCACAAAACAAGTAGACGGCAAGAACAAAGTGTCGATATCGTATGATGTGACTGAACCTACACTTGTTTATGTTTACGCCACGATACCGGCCACACAAACCACGCGGGCTGCACGCGCTGCGGATAATGCGCTGAAGATATACAGCATTGTATGGGGATCCGCCACAGGCATAGATGGCATACAAATGCCCGAAAACAAGAAGACGGTGATATACAATCTCAACGGACAGCGTGTGACAACCCCCGTCCGGGGTGTTAACATTGTGAACGGAAAGAAAGTAGTTGTAAAGTAAATTATATCAAAGACAAGGTGAGGGAGGCTGTGTCGAAAACAATAGGCACGGCCTCCCTCTGTTTTTCCTATTCAATGCCTACTGATTGATTGTTGCCCTCACCCTATCCCTGTCCCTCCGTCGCCAATCGCAGATTGGCTCCCCTCATGGAGGCCGGAGACACTTTGGGTGTCTCCTTGGGTGAGGGCAACAATATGGATACATCAATATGTGTTTCCCATAAGAAATTAGCTACATACATTCTCCATGAACAGATTGGGGAGAATGATCAATCTTATAATTGGAAAAAATATATTGGCTTTTTCTTCTTTAAATCGATTTTTTGCAGTATATTTCCTCTAAGAAAACATAAGACCGAGACTATCTTTGTGAGTGAAAAAGAGTGTCTATCCATTTATATGGGAGTAAAATCACACGAAGGGTCTACTCATCGTAGGATGAGCAGATAG
>JBJEAU010000015.1:0-5847 GCA_051869355.1 Prevotella sp.
TGCCGAAATTACAGGAGATATACGATGTTCTTATCCCGAACTGGGGTAAAATATATATTCGCAGGATTGTGCTCTGCGTTCTTGCTCACAGGCTGTCTTGACGAGTACAAGGACCTGAACACCAACCCGGAGCTGCTGGGTACCGTAGATCCCCGTAACGAGTTCACGGGCGCTACCCTCAACTTCGACAACAGCAGCCGTGCCCACTTGACCAATCTGTACAGCGGCACGATGATTTACATGCAGTATCTGGTGGGCAATGGCGGCCCGAGCGCAGACAACTATGTATCTCCCGCCCGTGCCAACGAGCACCCGCAGCCGGGCAACTTGGCCTACTCTTACTATTATTCTTCATTTGGCCGCAACCTCGACTACCTCATCAATACCAGCATCCCCAAGAGCAGCGAGGCAGAGCGCTATGCCGATGTCAAGGCTATCGCCCAGATTCTGCTGAGCTATCAGCAGTGGCGCGTGCTCGACACCTACGGCGCAGCCCCCATCACCGAGGCTTTCCGCGCACAGAGCGAGGGCATCCGCACACCGCGCTACGACCTGTATCAGGAGAGTATCGACGGCACACCGATGTACGAGAAGCTCGATGCCGATGTCAAGGCTGCCGTGGCCACCCTCAAGGCTTCGGATGCCAACCAGTACGGACTGGGCAACAACGACTTCTTCTATTTCGGCGACGTGCAGAAGTGGATCAAGTTTGGTAACACCCTGCGTGTGAAGATGGCACAGCGTGTGGAGAAGGCAGCTCCCACATTCTACAACAGCGTCATCAACGAGGTGCTCACTTCGGCCTCTAACATCATTGCCAGCAACGACGAGTCGTGCATCTACTATCACCCCAACGACTATAACAACAACAATGATGATATCCAGACCATCACGAGCAACTATGTGGCAGCTGCAGCCTTCGTCAACTACCTGAAGGCTTACAACGACCCGCGCCTGCCCATCATGGTACGTCGCAACGGTTTCGGCGACGGCAACAACAACGCCGAGAACGACGAGTGGTTTAAGACTTTCGCAAAGGAATATCCCGCCTATGCCGACACTGTGGCATGGCAGCCGTTCTTAGAGCGCTATGTGGGTATGCCCGCCAACCCCTCGAAGAATGTGGACAAATACACCAACGACCGCTATCTCACCGTTACCTACCACAAGGAGGACGGCTCTGAGAGCACCATGTCTATCCGTATGTACTCACAGGCTGAGAGCCGCTACTTCGTGAAAAACGGAGGAACCAACGGTAACAACAACATGCCGACCCGCGACATCGAGAGCAAGGACTTTGAGAAGAATCAGGACCTCATCGACATCTTCAACCCCATCCTCACCTATCCCGAGACCTGCTTCATGGTAGCCGAGATTGCCCTGAAGGCTGGCAAGTCGGTAGCCGGAAAAGATGCTACGGGCTGGTTCCGCGAGGGCATCCGCGCCTCTATCGAGCAGTACCAGGGTTGGGCAGAGAAGATGTACGTGGTGGCTCAGGTCAACAACACCGCTGCCAACTACAATCCTGTGACCGAAGAAAAGATTGCTGCCTATCTGGCACGTCCCGAATTCCAGACCGCTACATTGGAGAAGATTATCTCCCAGCAGTGGATCAACCTCTACCGCCAGCCGCAGGAGATGTGGGCTACTTGGAAGCGTACAGGTCTGCCTGCCTTCAAGGCCGAGCCTACACCAGTAGACGGTGTGGCCTATCTGGAGGAACTGACCGATGCGGGCAACACCCTCATTATCCCTCGCCGCAACTCGCTGCCTACGCCCAACTCGCTCAACATCGACAACTACTACTCGGCTGTTGAGGCACTGAAGAAGGATGCCAACTACGGCACAGACGTAAGCACCACCGAGGGCAGAATTTGGTGGGACCAAAACAAGTAAAAAGTCTTAAATAAGCGACAGGGACTGGTAGGTGTACCATCCCACTCGCTACAGGTGCCTGCCCACTACATTTTACTCGTTTGCATACTATATTTGGCATGCACCATTTTCACCACCGCGCCAGACTACCCGTGAGGGAGCATGGCGCGGTTTCTTTGTATCTCCTTTTGAGCCTGTTTCCTGTCCCCGAGACGGCAGATAGAGGGCGTACAGCATTTGGAGTACGCCCGTATCGCAAATGCCGTTCGGGCGTATGGCAAATGGTGTACGGGCGTACGGCAAATGCGATACGGTCACGAAGTGCGGCATCAGGCATGGACAGACGCTGCTTGCAGGGGTTGTATTAAAATTAGTGAATTGTGCGCTTTTTCCGAATGAATGGCTTACCTTTGTAAGCTAAATTGGTAAATCATACGCATATGAGTTTGACAAGTATTGTGGGCAAGGCTTTCCTGTCCAGACAGAAGAGCTTAGAGCACCATACCCATGATGCGGAAGCATTGCAGCATGAGGTTTTCGACTATCTCATCGCCAAAGGAAAGGGAACCGAATACGGGCGCAAGCACCTGTTCAGCACCATCAAGAGCTACGAAGATTTTGCCGACAACGTGCCCGTCAATACCTACGAAGAACTGAAAGACGACATAGACCGCATGCGCCACGGCGAGACCAATGTGCTCTGGCCGGGCATGGTGAAATGGTACGCCAAGTCGTCGGGCACGACCAACGACAAGAGCAAGTTTATCCCTGTGTCGCACGAGGGCCTGCACAATATCCACTACCAAGGAGGCAAGGATGTGGTGGCACTCTATCTGAGAAACAATCCCAAGAGCCGCCTCTTCGACGGCCGCAGCCTCATCCTCGGCGGCAGCCATTCGCCCAACTACAACGTGTCGGGCTCTATCGTGGGCGACCTGTCGGCCATCCTCATCGAGAACATCAATCCGCTGGCCAATCTGGTGCGCGTGCCGGGCAAGACCACGGCACTGCTGTCTGACTTTGAGGTGAAGCGCGACCGGATAGCGAGGGAAACGATGACGAAAAACGTGACCAACCTCTCGGGCGTGCCGAGCTGGATGATGTCGGTGCTGGTGCGGGTGCTGGAACTCACGGGCAAGCAGCACATCAACGAGGTATGGCCCAACCTGGAGGTGTTCTTCCACGGCGGCATCGCCTTTACCCCGTACCGCAAGCAATATGAGCAGCTCATCACCTCGCCCGGCATGCACTATATGGAGACCTACAATGCCAGCGAGGGATTTTTCGGCATCCAGGACGACCCCACCGATGCGTCGATGCTGCTGATGCTCGACTACGGCGTGTTCTACGAGTTCATCCCGATGGACGAGTTTGGCACCGACCACCCCACCATCGTTCCCCTGAGCGGTGTGGAGACAGGACGCAACTATGCGATGGTCATCTCCACCTCGTGCGGACTGTGGCGCTACGTGATTGGCGACACGGTGCAGTTTACCTCCACCAATCCCTACAAGTTTATCATCACGGGACGCACCAAGTATTTCATCAACGCCTTCGGCGAAGAACTCATCATGGACAATGCGGAGCGCGGACTGGCCTACGCCTGTGAGCAGACAGGGGCGCAGGTGCGCGAGTACACGGCGGCTCCGGTGTTTATGGACGAGCAGGCCCGCTGCAGGCACCAGTGGCTGATAGAGTTTAGCGTGCCGCCGCGCTCTCTGGCAGAGTTTGCCGACCTGCTGGACCGCAAGTTGCAGGAAATCAACAGCGACTACGAGGCCAAGCGCTACCACGACATCACGCTCCAGCACCTGGAAGTCATCGAGGCCAAGCCCGAACTGTTTAACCGCTGGCTCAAGGCCAAAGGCAAACTGGGCGGACAGCACAAGGTGCCCCGCCTGAGCAACAGCCGCAAGAATATGGACGAGCTGCTCGCCCTGAATGTGTAACTTTCCGTACACCTATTAATATACAGACAAGACCATGCAATACGGACCACACAACAAACCTACAGCCCGCATGCTGCTGTGGATGGCGATGGCGCTGACGGTGCTGGCCGCATGCGCAAGGATGGGACAGCCCGACGGCGGATGGTACGACGAGACACCGCCCCACATCGTGGGCACCTCGCCCGCCGACAAATCTACGGGGGTGAAGGGCAAGAAGGTGTATATCAATTTCGACGAATTTATCAAGATAGAGAATGCCACCGAAAACGTGGTGGTGTCGCCACCGCAGATGGAGCCGCCCGAAATCAAGGGGCAGGGCAAGCGCATCATGGTGGAACTGAAAGATACGCTGAAGCCCAACATCACGTACACCATCGACTTCTCTGATGCCATCACCGACAACAACGAGGGAAATCCGCTCGGCAACTATACGTACAGTTTCTCCACCGGCGAGGTAATCGACACGATGGAGGTGTCGGGGCACGTGGTGGATGCCGAGACGCTGGAGCCTGTCAAGGGTATCTTGGTGGGACTGTACAGCAACCTCTCTGATACGATATTCAGCCACGAGCCCATGCTGCGTGTGTCGAAGACCGACGGCAGCGGACGGTTTGTGATCAAGGGCGTGGCACCCGGCGAGTACAGGGCCTACGCGCTGATGGATGCCGACGGCAACTTCATGTATTCGCAGAAGAGCGAGATGATGGCCTTCAACCACGACATCATCGTGCCCTCGTCGAAGCCTGACATCCGGCAGGATACCATCTGGCGCGACTCGCTGCGCATCGACTCCATCGCCCGCGTGCCGTACACCCACTTCCTGCCCGACGACATCGTG
Source organism: Prevotella sp. (assembly GCA_051869355.1). Taxonomy (GTDB): domain Bacteria; phylum Bacteroidota; class Bacteroidia; order Bacteroidales; family Bacteroidaceae; genus Prevotella. The sequence goes on from JBJEAU010000015.1 coordinate 4,663, forward strand.
CTCCGTGCCTTTACTACCACCCTCACCGACCGCTATCTGGTCAAGAGCGAGCGCAAGCAGGCCAATGTCTTCACCCTGTTTTTCAGTTATGGACACGAAGAACTGCCTGTCATCGAGGGACTCAATTTCGACAGCCGTGATGCGTTCCTGGTCGAGGCCAATGAGCGCCGCGACACCATCAGCTACTGGCTCCGCGACACCATGCTGGTGAATCAGGACACACTCCAGCTACAACTGCAGTACCACATGACCGATTCTACCGGCACCCTGCAGCTGCAGACCGACACGCTGGAACTGCTGGCCAAGGAATCGTATGAGAAGCGGCAGAAGGACTTGCAGAAGAAGATAGAGAAGTGGCAGAAAGCGCAGGAGAAAGCCAAGAAGCGGGGCGAAGCCTACGAGGAGGTGATGCCCGCAGAGCCTCTGATTCCGAAGTATGAGGTGCCTTCGCAACTGGACCCTGACCAGAATCTGTACGTCAAGTTTGATACGCCGCTCCTCACAGCCGACACGTCCAAGATACACCTCTACTCCAAGATCGACACGCTGTGGTACGAGGCGCGGTTCCGGTTGCGGGAGGCACCGGGCAGGGCGCGCACCTACGAGATCATGGGCGAGTGGCGCCCGGAGGTGGAATACAGTCTGGAGATAGACAGCGCGGCCTTCTGCGACATCTATGGCCACGTGGCGGGCAAGGAAAAGAGGGGCTTTAAGGTTCACTCCTTAGACGATTACAGTTCGCTGTTTGTCAACATCAAGGGCATGGAGGACAAGCAGGTGATCTGCCATCTCATCGACGGACAGGACCGTATCGTCAAGCAGGTGGCAACCTCTAACGGTGCTGCCGAATTCTACTACGTCAAGCCCGGCACCTACTATCTGCGCATGATTGTCGACGACAACGGCAACGGTCGTTGGGACACGGGCGACTTTGCCCAAGACCGACAGCCGGAACTGGTGTACTACTACCCCAAGGAGATAGAGTGCAAGGCCAAATGGGACGTGACACAGGCGTGGGACCCCACTCAGCGCAAGCTGAACGAGCAGAAACCGCCAAAACTGGTGAAACAGAAAGGCGATACCAAGCGGACTATCAAGAGCCGTAATGCCCAAAGGGCTAAGGATATGGGAATCTTGCCGCCAAACGGAAGCCTTTAAAGGCTTTTGTAAAGGTAAAAAAGTAAA
>JBJEAU010000015.1:5947-21181 GCA_051869355.1 Prevotella sp.
CGATGTGTAGGGACGCACGTTCGTGCGTCCGCCTCTGCCACAGGCGATGCCCCCAGATGTAAGGATAATAAATGCCGAACGCTGTTTGGCAAAACCAAACAGAACGGTGACTTACAAACTACAGCGGCGAAAGCCAATTGTCAATTATGAATTGTGAATTACGAATTGTGAATTGTGAATTACGAATTGTGAATTATGAATTATATCAAGAGTATCGTCTTCTCGGCCATGCTGGCGTTTAGCGCTCTGCAGGGCCATGCGCAATGCGCATTCCGCAACGACGCATTCAAGGCAGGTGAGTTTCTCACCTACAATCTGTATTACAACTGGCAGTTTGTGTGGGTCAAGGCCGGCACTGCCTCTATGTACACCGTGCAGAGCCAATACCGGGGCCGACAGGCATACCGGGCCAGTCTCACCACCCGGGGCAATGACAAGGTGGACAAGATGTTTGTGCTCCGCGACACGCTGCTCTGCTACTCTTCGCTCAACATGGAGCCGCTCTACTTCCGCAAGGGAGCACGAGAGGGAAGCCGCTACACGGTGGACGAGGTGTTTTACAGCTACAACGGGGGCAAGGTGAATCTGCGCCAGCACCGTCTGCAGAACAACGGCGACCATCTGTGGGCCACCAAGGAACTGGACCACTGCGTCTACGACATGCTCAACATCTTCCTCAGGGCACGCTCCTTCAATCCCACGGGATGGAAAAAGGGACACGATATCGACTTCCCCATTGCCGACGGCAACAGCATCAATCCTGCCAAACTGCGCTTTGAGGGCAAGGTGACCATCAAGGCCGACAACGGCATCAAGTACCGCTGCCTGCGGCTGGCCTATATGGAGAATGAGGATGGAAAATACAAGCGGATCGTAGACTTCTATGTTTCTGACGACCAGAACCATGTCCCCATCCGCTTGGATATGTTCTTACGCTTCGGCTCTGCCAAGGCTTTTCTGGTGAGCATGAAGGGATTACGCAACCCCGTCACATCGGCTGTGAACAAGTAAAAAAGTTATCCGGCAATAGCCTTGAGCTCCTCCATGGTGAGGTTGCCGATGAGATTGATGATATTGAGTTCGTCTTTTTCGGTATGGAAGAGGACGAACTCATTGTTTTTACCGCGCGGCTTGACGTAGATGACGGTCTTCTCGTCGCCCTCGCTCATGCGCATCAGTTCCTCGTACTTCTCGCGCTTATAGATGGCCAGCGCCTCAGCCTGGATGGTCTTGATCAGCGAGGCTTTCTCCACGCTGAGGATGCGCACCTGCTCCAGTTTTTTAGCCACCTTACGGATGTCGAGGTCGCCTATCTTGCTGCCCGCCGCCACCGAGAGCAGCGCCTTGGAGATGAATACCGTCTCCACACCCTTTACCTCCTCATATTTGGTAAACAACTGGTCTTGCGCATAACTCATCTGCACGGCCAAGACCAGCACCACAGTTGCCAATAGCTTCTTCATATCTTCTTTCTTATCGTTTATGGTTTGTCATTACTCATGGTCTTCAGACCCTTGTTGATGTGGCGCGAAAACTCCATCAGGGCAGTCTCGGTCATGGCGTATGCCTGTTCGGGATTGTCGTACGTGTCTTTCACCACAGCCGACGTTGCCGTCTGTGCATAACCGACACCTTCTCCCCGATGGTGGAGTGCCAATCCCACCGTGCAGAGCAGCAGTACCGAGGCAGCGATGCCCACCGCCCAGCGCAGGGTCATGCCCCGCGTACGGCGCAGGGTAGTACACTCCACACTGTTCCATCCGTCTATCCGCCTTGCCATCCGCTCCTCTATCCCTCCGGGAGCCGCATGGGGCGACAGTCCATACACCTGTTCAAACAGCAGGCGGTCGGCACGGAGCCCGTCGGGCACCTGCTCCGAGGCAAACCAGTCTATCAGCACCGCCTCCTCATGCTCGGTGGTCTCCCCGGCATAATATTTCTTCAACAATTGATGGATTTCTTCTCTTTCCATTGCTACTATCTGAATGATACAACATTTCCTATAACATGACAGGCACGAAGTCCCCTCACTCGCCCAATAGCCTCCTGATGGTCTTCCGGGCACGACTCAGCACCACCCTCAGGTTACCCGGCGTGAGTCCCGTGCGCTCGGCCACCTCCTCATACGTGCAGTCGTCCACATCCTTGAGCATCATCACCGTGCGCTGCTGCTCCGGCAGACGATCCATGAGTGCCTTGGCACGAGCGGCAAGGTCGCACAGCTCGGTATGTGCCGCCACATCGTCATCGGCCACGGCCGAGCGGTCGGCGATGGGTTCTCCAGAGAGTGGAAGACGTGCGCTGCGACGGCGGTCGAGAAACACATTGCGCACCATCCGCACACAGTAGGCCTCCTCACTATCCATCCGGGGCAGCCGGTCGCGCTGCGTCCAGAGTTTCAGGTACACCTCCTGCACCAAGTCCTCAGCCTCGGCGGCATGGCCGGTGAGCCTGAAGGCCGTCCAATACATAGTCCGGCTACAGGGCACGAAGCGTTGTTTGAATACAGAGGCATCCATAGCTATCCTGTTGCGGTACGATGGTCAATCGGCCCATTCACTCTTCACCAACTGGTCGATATCCTTCTGGCTGATCTTGCCCTTGAGCTGCACCAGCTGACAATCGTCATCGCCGCTGTTCACGATGAGCATCTCATGGATCACGCTGCCCTGCTGCCTGATGAGCACCTCCACGCGCTCGCCGTCGCCATTGGCCTTGAGCAGCGACTCATACCCTGTGAGCTTCAGACCGCTGATATCCTTGGCAAAGTCGGCTTTCACCCGCTTGCTACAGTCTTCCAAATCGAGCACACGCACGCTGGTGAGTTTCGAGGCGATGCGGGCTGCCGCATCATTGCCCTCGCTCTTCACATAGGCAGTACCCATCTTGAGCAGCAGTTTGGGCACATGCACATACTCGGCCTTGGGGAGGCTTCTGAACTTCTCGAAAATCTCATCGGGGGTGCCGCAGAAAGCGGCCAGCGAAAACATAGCCACAAGGGCAGTGAGCATCATCTTCTTCATTGTCGTGATTTTTTAATGAATTCCTACGCCATGACAGGCGATTACAATGATACAGACGTAAAAACCGCAAGAAGCGTTACACCATGAGGCCGATTTTTTCTTGAAAAAAACAACCGTCTATCGTCTGCACACCGTCTGTTCCACTGTCTGCCCAGCCTTTACGGCCACCTTCTGCCACTTCGTGAAAGCCATATAGCCCAACGGCTTGCGCGCCTCAGCGGCCGTCTCTACAAAGACGGAGGTCACAGCATCAAAGCGCGTGGGATTGGTGATGCGCAGCACCACGCCCCTGCCTTTGTGACGCACCACCTGCACCTCCAGATGGTCAAACACATAGTGTACATCGCGGTCGGTCTGCACATAGATGCCCGGAATCTCCACCGCCATGAGCATGCCACAGTCTTCTGTCCAACCGTTAGAAGTCTTATAGATCAGCCCCTCGGCACCCCTACCCTCGGCATCCGAGGTCTGTATGCGCTCCATCGAGGTGCCCGGCCCCATGCCCGTGGTCGTGCGCCCCGGTGTCTCCACCACCTCGGCATGGGCATGCGCTATATCGCGGAGCAACTCGGCATAGCGCCGCTGCCCCGTGGCACGGTACAACTTGAAGAGATAGTCGCCCGAACTGGTGCAGATGCCCGGCGCCGCATGCTTGTTTTGCACACTCGCCCACACAGCGCCCGCCACATGTGCCCCCAGTTGGCCCAAGGTAGAGGTGGGCGGGAACTGGTGGTCGTACGACAGCGTCCATGTGGCTCCCAACTGTGCTGCTGTCTGCGCCCTGCCTAACCACACCTTGTCGCCGGTAGCCTCGTAGAGCGCCATCATCGACTCCACCAGACCGTAGGCCGAATCGGCATCGGCATCCTGCATGATGTCGCCTGAGTGGGCACAGGTGAGTCCCAGCCGCTCCACATACTCGCGGTGATAGTAGGCCGCTATCTCCTTGGCCGCAGCGAGCAGCGACTTGTCGCCAAAATACATCGAGGCCAGCGCCAGTCCTGCCGGGGCAATGGCTCCCGAAGTGGTATGATGAATGAGGATGTCGCCCGTCCGTGCGTCGACATAGTTGCCCAATTCGCCGTACCGCTCCCACGTGCGCACAAAGGCCCGCGCCATGCCATAAGCCGTCTCGCGCCACAGCGGTTTCACCAGATGGGCGTAGCCCTGCCGCTCCAGCAGCATGAAGTGCTTGATCATAAACAGCAGCACATCGGCATTCTTGCGCACCAGCACCGCCTCCGGTATTTCCTGGCGGTCACTCCTCACCTGCCCGTCCTTGTAGGTGCCGTACAGATAGCCGCTCGGGCTACGCATGCGCCCCAGCACATAGTCGAAGGTGCTCACCACCCTGCTGCGCATCAGCGCATCGTCCATCGCCAGCAGCGCATAGGTGCCCATCAGACCTCCTACCCATCCCACCTGATAGCCGTCCGAGTTTTCCATGCGGTAGAAAGCGCCCTCCTCGCCCTTGTCGAGCCAACGCACCCTGTTCTTGTACTGTGCCGTCATGGCCAGCGTCTCACTGAAGGGGCACAGATTGCGCGGCTCGTTGGGTCCCGTGAGCGCTTTGCGCACATCCATCAGCCTGTCGAGCAGATCAGGGATGCCCGTTGCCCCGAACTGGTAAATGCGCACGTGCATGCGCAGCGCATCGCCGGCACGCCACACACGCGCCGAATCGCCGCTCGGCCTGAAGTCGCCGAATCCTGCCGCCATCTCCCTCACACCCGGCGCACTGATTACCATCGTCGCCCGGTCTTGGCGTGCGTTTTCCTCCACCATCATGCCATAGTCGCCCCACGGGCTTCGAGGCTCCAACAAGATGATGCAGCCCTGCCGCTGCGCAGGCGAATAGAAGCAGAAGGCCGGCGTGGCCACATTGTCCGTGAGCCCCTCTATCTTGGCCGGAGCCTGCTGTTCCGACAAGCGCGGCGAGTTGGAGAAGAGCAGCGGTGCCTGCGCATTGCGCAGATAAGAGGCAGGGAATGGCGCGCAGTAGCCATCGGTCTCCACGTGGAATCGGTTGCCATTGTACACATAGGCAGGCAGCAACAGATAGTTGTCGCGGCTCCAAGCCCACCAATCGAAGGCCAGCGCCACCCCTGCCTGCTCCATCATGCCCTGCTCCAGCACATAGTCCACCGTCAGGTCCACCACTCCCCTGTCCAGTTCCTTGGCATCCATGCGGCAGCGCCACGTGGCTCCTGGCAGCTGCAACTCCGGCTGGCCAAAGGGATGGCTCGCCTGCAGCACCTGCCCATCGTAGCGGCACACCATCGGCCTCAGCACCCCCTGCAGGCGCGCCATCAGACGGTTTACCGCCTTCGGTCCCCGATAGGCAGCGACCACACCCTCGCCGGGCAACCACGACCCCCTCCTGTTGTCTTGTGCCGCAACAGTCACCACCATCAGGGCGGCCACGGCGGCCGCCACCATTCTCCTCATCATACTGTCATTCTTTCTTTTGTACATAGTCATACACTTTTGTTTTTATGATTAATCGTTATATCTCTTCACCTTTAACGGGAGTCGGACGCACCAAGGTACGTCCCTACAGGTACCAGTCGTTTTTTTTACCCTTTTACCTTTAATGAGGGGGCGGACGCACGAACGTGCGTCCCTACACCGTTTTACCGTTTTACCTTTAAAAGATAGTACAAAGTTGGGAAAAAAATTCCACATACCCCCACCATTCCCGCTTTTTAACATAGAATGATGCGAAAAATAGAGAAAAGTGCGACCAAACCGTGGAGGTTAAGCAGAAAAATCGTACATTTGCACGCACATACCCTTAAATACCAACATAGCTACCAACATGGACACATCATTATACAGCCATTCGCTCTACCTCTCCCTGCCGCTGATGCTGTTTTTCGGCCTCCACATGCTCTTTGCCCGCACGCCCGAGAAACAGGTGTTCACTCATTTTCTGCGCTCGCGCCGACTCATGGGCACCGCCCTCCTTATCCTTGCGGCCAACTACTCGGTGCATCTCTTCTGCGCCATCAGACTGAGAGACCTCAATGCCACCATCCTCTTCAATCTGGCCACCTACTTCCTCTGCTACTGGCTCTTCAGTGCAGCCATGATGACGCTGCTCGACCACTGCTACCTCAGCCGTCGGCGCACCATCATCCACATCGGTATGTGGCTCATCTTCACCGCACTGGCCAGTGTGGTGGCACTGTGCTTTGCCCACACCCGCGTGCTTTCGTGGGGCACACTCACGCTGGCAGCATGGCTGGTGGGCTACGGCCTGTTCCTCTCTGCCAGGGTACTGCACACCTACACCCGGGCCATCAGGATGTTTGCCGACACCCACTCCGATGATATCGGTGCCTACATCCGCTGGCTCTCCATCTTCACCCATTGGGCGCTCGCCTATGGAGTGAGCTGCGGCTTGCTCACGTTTCTGCCAGACCGCTACGTCTTCGTCTGGATTCTCACGTCCATCCCCTTTTACATCTATCTTTACTGCTGCTACCATAACTACATGCTCTTTTACGAGCAGGTGGAGCACGCCTTCGAGCAAGACCACCAACTGGCCGCCACGGATGACAACCTCCACCCTACCCCCGCTGACGAAGACAGCTGCGAAATGCCAGCCTACCACCCCGACATGGCACGGCGTGTGAGCGCATGGATAGACCACGAGGGCTACCGCCAGCCCGGCATCACCCTCCATGAACTGTCGCTGCAGCTCTGCACCAACCGCACCTACCTGTCGCAGTATATCAACAGCGTGTACCAAATGAGCTTCCGCGACTGGATCACCAGCCTGCGCACCGACTACACCAAGCGCCTGATGCTGCAACAGCCGCAACTCAAGGTGCAGGAGATTTCCACCGCAGCCGGATTCCTCTCGCTCAGCCACTTCACCCGTACCTTCAGTGCCAGAGAGGGCTGCTCGCCCGCCAAATGGCGCGACAGCCACACAACACCACAGCCCGGCACCGCTATGCCTCATCTACAAATTGCCGATTCGGCAAGCTAAGCCGATTGCCCATACCACAAAAACCGCATGCCATCCCAACAAAACATGCCAGGGATGGCACCACACATCTTGCGCCATATACCTTTTGATGGTTATCTTTGCGTATCTGCTATCCGATTATCCATCAAAAAAAACAAAAGTATATGAGCACTATCCGAACCATCCTATCGTCTGCCTTGCTGTTTGCAGGCATCGTACTGGCATCCTCCATCGTCTCCGCCTGCAGCGATGACGAGCCATCGGGCACCACACCCACCCCCACCGAAAACAAAGCCGTCTTCATCAAAGACCCCGCCAAGCGCCGCATGATCTACTCCTTGGTGGATCTCGAGGGCAGCGGCGGCCGCATCTACGAAATGACGTATGATGTAGACTACAAGCTCGACGAGGCCCTCAACGCCGGCATCACAGGCACCAACAGCCTCATGGACTTTGTGGCCACCCACCTCTTCGACTCCGTGCCGCGTCCCAAGAATCTGAGCCTCGCCTACGGAGCCGGATGCAGCGCTTTCGCCTGCCCCGATGCCGCCACCGGGCACTTTATCATGGGCAGAAACTTCGACTTCAACCACATCGACCCCGACACCAAGGAGCGCAAGATGATACCCGTCATCGCCGTGCATACCGCTCCCAAGGGCGGCAAGCGGTCGGTATCGTTTGTCGACGGCCAATTCGTGAAATACGAGAGCGGATTCTACACCAACAAGCGCTCAGACCTCTCGCTGCTCATGGCCATGCCCTATATGCTGCTCGACGGCATCAATGAAGACGGATTCGCCATCAGCGTGCTCAAACTCGACAGTCTGCCCACCCGCCAGCAGGAGCCCGGCAAGAAGACCATCTTCACCACCGTGGCCATGCGTATGCTGCTCGACCGGGCCTCTACCGTAGACGAGGCCATCCGCATGCTCGAAGGCTACAACATGTGTATGGACCAAGACACCGCCAGCTACCACTTCTTCATGGCCGACGCCCAAGGGCAGTACGCCATCGTGGAATACACCCCCACAGGTGCAGGAAAACATCCCACCCGCATGGAAATACTTACCGGCAACGACACGTTGCGCTGCGTCACCAACTTCTACGTGTCGCCCACCATGCTGCACACCGACCAGGGAGGCCGCTCCCTGCATGGCAGAACGCGCTACAACGATCTGCGGCAAGGCCTGCACCAGCACGGCTACAAAGTCGATGCCACACAGGCCATGAGCCTCTTGCGCACCGTGGCCCAAGGGCCTGACGGAGACCAGGGTTCCACGGGATTCACGCAGTGGTCAGAAACTTTCGACCTCACCCGTAGAAGCGTCACCATGACCATACTCAGGGAGTGGGGAAAGACCTTCACGTTTGGGATTGAATAAGAGCGTGTTGAAATATGAATGAGATGTATAGAAACAAATGGGTCGGCCGGCTCATCATCGCACTCGGAATATGGTTGATGGCGAGCTGCTCCGATGACGATTGCAACACAAACCTTACCCCACCAGTAGGCGTAGACAAGTATCAGGGCGAGCATAATGTAGTGACGCTGAAAGAGTCGATGAGCGACTTCAGATATGCCGACTTTGTATGCGAGATGACTACGGAAAGTGGAGAAATGATACGCCGCGAGGGTCACCATGTGCGCATCGGTGGCCAGTCAGAGTTGCGTTTTACAGTTGGTCTGCGTCCTGGTATTTACCGTTTGGTGCGACTGCTCGCCCCCGAGGTGAAGGCAGGCACCCCCGATACCACATGGGTGGAATACGGATTGGGCTGCCGCATACAAATCGGTGCCAATGCAGAGACTCCTATTGTCATGGAAGAGTATGACGAAAAGATAGGCCTCTATGGCAGTGGCACCCAATCCAGTCCGTACCTTGTTTCTGCCGCAGACCACTTCAGGCGGATACGCGATTTCACGAACGATTACCAAACCAACCAACTCTTAAAGAGTACCACCTATTTCAAGCAGACCAACGCCATCGACATGTATGCCGCGTCGTTCAGAGCAGGAGGCGATGAGGGATGGCTCCCGATAGGCAACACGCCCAACTGCCCCTTCCGTGGTGTGTTTGATGGCAACAACCTTTCCATCACCAATCTATATATAGACCGCGCCTCAGCGAACAAGAGCTTTGGGTTGGGACTCTTTGGATTTGCCGAAAGTGCAGTGTTTAATAATATGGTCATCGAATCGGCCGATATAAAAGGCTGCATAGGAGTGGGCTCTCTGCTGGGCTGCGCCGTGGCTGTAGGCGACTATCGTGCAAAAGTAGCCCTGACCAAGTGCTATGTCAAGAACAGTACCATCAGCGCTGCCAAAGGCTGTTTTGGAGCAGGAGGCCTCGTGGGCTATGTAGATAAAGGAGCTGACGTGGCGATTACCTACAGTTCTAACATCAATACCAAAGTGACTGGCGATTATTGCACGGGCGGACTGATGGGCGGTGGCGGAATGTTCTCCAGAACGCTCGTCGAGAAATGTGACAACAGCGGCACCATCTCGACCTACCATACCGGAGCCGGGGGTATAGTGGGGTCGGTCGACTCGCTGATGGCCATCGGCTGCTCCAACACCGGCAAGGTGACCGGCGCTATCCAATATACAGCAGGTGATGCCAACAACGGCGGTCTCGGTGCCGGCGGCATCGCAGGAGGCTCGGGCAAGGCCGTGGTCATAGGATGCAACAACACGGCTGCCATCGAGGGCCACACTGGCGTGGGTGGCATCGTGGGCAGCACACGTATCTGTATCGACAAGCAAGAAGGTGCAGTATTCAACGACCTTTCTGTCCAATCGTGCTACAACGAGGGGGCCATTACCGGCAAGACCTCGGTGGGCGGCATCGTGGGTGAAGCCCAATTCGGCTGCTTTGCCGTCTTTAACTCAGGAGAAATCCAAGCCACCGACAGCAAGGCGCACGTAGGTAGCATTGCGGGCAACACCTCTATTTCTGTACTCTACAAAGCCGTGAACAACGGCAAGGTGACGGGCAACGGTGTGAAGTGTGCCGGTGGTTTGGTGGGCAAGACTGTTTGGGGTAACCTATATGCCTGCACCAACATGGGCACAGTAAATGCAAACGCCAAATACACAGGTGGAGTCATAGGACTGGCCGGCAACTACACCGTCATGAATTACTGCACCAATCTCGGCGAGATATCCAACACAGGCAAAGACTCATCGACTGGTGGTGTCATCGGAGAAATCGGCGACCCACGAGTATGGTCTGGCGACGACATTGCACTTTGCGTGTTTGGTGGAACAGAGATTGCGCTCGGCGTGGCATCGCTCTTCATCAGCGTGGCAGGAAGTTCATTGAGTGCCGCCGAATGGCCGCTCGCATCAAAGTTTGTCCACTACATACATCTGTTCGAGTATTTGCTTGATGGGATTACCCTCGCTTATGACATAGGCTATGGATTGGCATGGGGCTCCGTAGAAATGGCTACCGAAGTGGATCTGGGCGTGTCGGAAGCAGAACTGCAGAAAGAGATTGACAATAGCTACAAGGCTCTGAAGAACAAGATGAAAACCATGTTCAGCACTGTGGATTTTAAGAATGTCCTGCCGGCCGAGCTCAACGTGACGCCACTCAACAATTACCTGAATCATATCAATACAGTCTGTGAGTCGTACGAGAAGACAAAAAATAATGCCAATACGGTAAACTATAACATGAACTATGCCCGCGAGGAGCGATACGAGAAACTGGAGCACAGCCGAAAAGCCAAGGCTATCGCCCATAAGGTGGTGGCAGGAGTCTGCGTGATTGGAAGCATTGCAGCCATCATAGCCAGCGCGGTTGTCACAGCCGGCACTTCCGCGGCAGCGGCAGCAGTGTTTGCGGGTGTAGTAAGTACCACTGCCGGAGGATTGAACGCTGTTACCGAAGGCTGTCTGAACTTCACAGAAAACGTGGTGGTGGTAGGGCAGTGTGTCAATACCGGACCGGTAACGGCCAATAATGCCCAATATGCCGGAGGCGTAATCGGTAATGCCCATCAGAATTGCTACATCAGCAAGTGTCTGAACGCCGGTCAGTTTAAGGGCAGCCAGAAACCGCAATATGGAGGAGGACTGTTTGGGCACGTCAGTTCTGCATGCAAGGTAAGCGACTGTCTGGATGTAGGGATGCACTGGCCTGACAACGCAGTGGGCCTGAACCATAGCGGACATATTACCAATGTCTTTTACTACGACAAAAACTCCAAGGGCGGCGAGATAGGCAGGCTCAGTATAACAGGTTTGTCCCTGAAACAATTGTATGATTCCAATTCATATAACGAATGGGATAAGAGTGGCTCTGTCTGGAGCTTTACCTCCAAAGAGGGATATTTTCCCATACCCAATAAATCGGTAATGCAAAAACCATAAATATTTGAAAATATAGAAGAAGATGATGAAAACGTATAAATTGTATTTTTCAGCCTTGATGCTCGCGCTGCTCACCATGCTGTACAGCTGCGACGACGATTTGTATCAAGTCAACCATATCGGTTCCGAACTCGCAGAGAACGGAGACTGGCGCTTGAGCAGTTTTGTGATCGACGATGATATATGGGAGATTCCGGACAATGTCAAGTACCTGAACATCACGCTGATTTCGCATAGCGACAACAGCGAACTGCAGTTTGAAGCCGACTGCGAGCACACGGACGAAGGCCATAAAATAACCATCAAGATACCAGAAGACAGCGGCATCCCCGACAGCGACTATGACATACTCGGTTTTCTGAAAGACGGCAGGCAGCTCGGCCACTGCATCACTGCCACCTTCCGCGATGAGATGTTTCATGGCATCGTAAGTGTTGCCGTGAGCTACCCATTTACAGGCCAAGGCACCAGTGCCAGTCCCTATCTGATAACATCGGCAGATAACTTCCTGAGTTTGCTTGCGAGCCTAAAACGCGACTCCAAGTCACATGCAGCGGGAATCTATTTTAAGCAGACAGCCGATTTTGATGCACCGGCCGTAAGCGATGCCGTACAAAACAGATACTACCGGGGGCAAGCGTTTGCCGGACACTACGACGGCAATGGCAAGAAGATTAAACTGACATTCAACGGTGACAGCAGCAGCGAGCTCGACGACTATGTGGGGCTCTTCACCCAGCTGCTCAATGGTGCCAGTGTAAGCAATCTGACCCTTGATGCCAATTTGGACGAGATTCGTAGCAAGGGAGGTGCCCTGGCAGGATATGCCAGCGGCACGGTGACGGTGACCAACGTCAATATCATAGGAAACATCAACGGCGGTTCGGAGATTGGAGGCCTGATAGGGTCGGCCAAGGGCAAGCTGACCGTAAACGGATGCAAACTGTACTGCAGCATAAAGGGGGCTGACTATGTGGGCGGCATCGTGGGTCGTGCACAGAATTCGACTCTCTCCATCTCAGGAGTGAGCAATATCAAGCCGAATGCGACGGAGCCAGAGACCTTTAAAGTGATAGCCCATGAGGGAATGGCCGGCGGTATCGTGGCCATGGCGGAGAAATGTACGCTCACGCTGAATAACATCACCCTGAAGTATGGGGTATCGAAGGAAGCAGAGTCTATCAAGGTGATTTATGCCCCAAAGGGTGCCGGTGGACTGGTGGGCGAAGCCCTTGTCACGGGGAAGAGCCAAATAACCAACTGCACGATGGCAGGCACCGTACGCTCTGAAAGCGACTATGCGGGTGGGCTGATAGGCAAGGCCCAGCTACAGGACAACCTCACGGTAACTAACAACTCGGTCAATGCCCCTATCATCGGCAAAAAGTATGTGGGTGGACTCTTAGGCTACGTGACGGGCAACAACCATCTGTCGCTCTCGGCCGACTCGGAAACGGCTTCGTCTAACACCATTGCCCAACTGAAAAACGGGCATGTGGCCGTGACGGGCACCGACTGTGTGGGTGGTCTGATAGGCTATCTTGAGGGCAACTTCAAAGCCAGTGGGCTGCACCATGTCTCTGTAAACGTGACCGCCAACGGTTGCAACGGGGGCGGCGTGATAGGGCATCTGAAAGACTGCAACACGAGCACTAAGTACTTTGTACTGACCAATTCGGTACACGTGGCAGGGTCTGAGGCAATCGGTGGACTGGTAGGCAGGGCAGAAAACTGCACGTTCACCGGCGAGGTGAAATCCGTGAGTTTCACGAATGGCATTCCCAAAGCCGATAGTTTCAAGAGCAGTTTTCCCGGTATCGTGGAATATGACAGCAAGATCCATAAAGGTGTAAATATGGGCGGTATCGTGGGCTATGCCTTTGAGACATCGCTCCACAATATGTGCTGTAGCGGCAGCGTGACGGGGTCCAGCTGCGTGGGCGGACTGATAGGTTATCTGCACAACTACTCGCAAGACAACATCAGCCACTGCGTAAGCCGCATGGAGAGCGTGAATAATCCCTACGGCAACGAGACCGGCGGACTGGTAGGCAAGGCAGAGACGGGCACGACGGCGTTACAGTATCTCATCAACTATACCAAGGTGAAGGGAGGCAACCATTCAGGCGGTGTGATAGGACACCTCACGCGACTGGGCATAGACTGTGGCATCACCATGGACTATGCGGTGAATGTGGGCGACGTGAGCGGCACCAAGAATGTGGGAGGTGTGATAGCCTATCTGGACCACATGAAGGACTGTGAACGAGGAGAAGAAATCAAGGTGACCGACTGCGCCAACTACGGCACCATCTCCAATACCGATGCGGGCAACATAGGAGGCATCATGGGACATGGCAACTGCGCCCGCCTGACCGTCATGTACTGTGCCAACCACGGCAAGGTGGAGGGCGGGACACGTCCCTCTAAGGTGGGTGGTATCGTGGGCCGCATAGGCTACGACCCCGCCACATTCTATGAATCGGAAAACATGGAACTGGCTTACTGCTGCAACCGCGGCACGGTGTCCTCAGGCAGCAAGGGGTCGCATGTGGGTGGAGTGGCCGGCTACCAGGAAGAGGGACACCAGAGCGACGACACACACTGGATGACGCACGACTGCTACAACACGGGAAGCATTCCCTCTGACCTGAATGCCGACACGGGCGGCGTGCTGGGCTGCATAGACCACTACGGCGAGATTGTTCGATGCATCAACATTGGTGAAGTGAAATATGGCAACGGCGTGCTGGGCACGCATCCCGGCGGCCGCATCTTCTATCATCACAACCTGTATCATCTCGAGGGTTCGGGCAAGGGATGGAAGAGCAAAGCTTTCTCGGAAAGCGACAAGAAAAACAGCGCCAAGTTTAAGAACTTTGATTTCAACAATGTATGGGAGATAGACCAGAGTGGCCAGAAAAACGGGGGCTATCCGTGTCTGCGCAAGTGTCCGTTCCAGTCGGTCTATATCACGAAGTGACGGCATAGGGTTTTCCCGATGCCGGAACAGGTGTTTCCCGTTGGTGTGAGAGTGGGGTTTGGCTATCTTTGCATAACCTTCAACACCTACTACCGGGGCAAGCGCGTCAGCCGCCTACGGGGGCTGCGGGTATGCCCTCGTAGGCGGCCACTTGACTGCGGAACCGGGCGGGCAGCTCCACGGTGGCCTTGGCGGCGATGTCGAAAGTCACCATCGTGGTGCGGCAGATGCACTTCACCTCTTGGGTGCGCACGTTGATGGCCCGCTGGGTGAAGACGAAGCTCTTGTTGCCGAGGTGGGTGACGGCGGTCTGTATGGCAATCTCGTCGGGATAATAGATGGGGGCGATGAAGTCTGCCTGGATGTTGGCCACCACGATGGCGGTGGTGTGGAGGAAGGTGTCGCCTACCACCTGCATGACATACTGGGTCTTGGCCATGTCGAAGAGGGCGAAATAGACCGAATTGTTGACATGCCCGAAGGGGTCTACGTCTGTGAATCGCAGTTGGGCGGGCACTTGGTGCCGCCATGTGATGGGGTCGTTGGTCATGGTTCCTGTCTATTTATTGAGTTTTATCATTGATGATGTACTATATGTTATCCTTGCGGGTGGGGCTGTACGAAGCATGGGCAACGCCCGTGGACTACGCATGGTCTGCCGACTATAGCCTGTATGGATGTACCTCATGGGCGAAGATATATAGCCCTCACATCATGCACCCCGCGGGGGCGAGGGGGTCTAAGGTACAACCCTCCAAAAAAACCGCGGTAGACGGGAAAATCGTCGGCCGCGGCTTGATGGAGAGTTGTTCTAGGCGGATTCGAACCACCACAAACAGAACCAAAACCTGTTGTGCTACCATTACACCAT
>JBJEAU010000016.1:0-7655 GCA_051869355.1 Prevotella sp.
TTTGCATTCACAAACCGTAATCCATGCCCGTTATGACCCCCACCGACCCCTCGATGCTGCTGCCCGACGCAGCCACCATCGACTTTGCGCGGGCGCATGCCGCCGACGATGTGCGAGCTCTTGCCCTCTCCGCCGCCCGATACCCCACCGTGGACATGCCCTTGGCGCTCGACCAGATACGTGGCCGACAGATTGCGGCGCGCAAATGTCCTGTGCTTGCCCGCCGCGACGGCATCGTGTACCCGCCCCATCTGTCTATGGAGCAGTGCTCGGGTCAGCAGGCGGCCGCCTACAAGCTGCGGTTGGCGCGCCGGCTGCTTCCTTCTGGTAGCCGGGAGCAGATGGTGGACCTCACGGGCGGTTTTGGCATCGATTTCCTCGCCCTCTCGCTCGCTTTTCGTCGTGCCACGTATGTGGAGCTCCATCCCCGGTTGTGCGCCATCATGCGCGCCAACCTGTCGGTGCTGCACCGCGAGGCGCAGGTGGTGTGTGGCGACGGTGTGGCGTGGCTCCGGCAGATGTCCCATGCCGACCTGATCTATATAGACCCTGCCCGGCGCGACACGGCGGGAGCCCGCACCTACGCCATCGGCGACTGCACGCCCGATGTCACGGCCATTGCCCGTCTGCTGGTGGACAAGGCCACGTGGGTGATGGTGAAGCTCTCGCCCATGCTCGACTGGCACCGTGCGGTGTGCGAGCTGGGCTGTGTGGCCGAGGTGCATATCGTCTCTGTAGGCGGCGAGTGCAAGGAGATGCTGCTCGTGCTCTCGGCGCAGGCGGCCACCGACACGCCACCCGTCTACTGTGTCAGCGATACGGGCGTGTGCCGGTTTGATACGCCCGATGCCGTTCCCGCCCTGCTGCTCACGGGAGCACCCGAGCCCGACATGTGTCTCTACGAGCCCGATGCTGCCGTGATGAAGGCGGGCTGTTTTGGCCAGTTGTGCCACCGCTACGGTGTGTCGATGGTGGCACCCCATTCGCATCTCTTTGTGTCGTCCCAGCCGGTGCCGCGGTTCCCCGGACGCGGCTTCAGGGTGGTGTCGGTATCGCCCATGAACAAGCGTGCGTTGCGGCAGGCATTGGCAGGCATCGCACAGGCCAACATCGCTGTACGCAACTTCCCCCTCACGGTGGCAGAACTGCGCAAGCGGTTGCGGTTGGCCGACGGCGGCAGCGTGTATGTGTTTGCCACCACGCTGGCCGACCGTTCCCACGTTTTAATAATCTGCAAAAAAATCGGCTAAATTTGGCATTGTGCCATTTATTTGTTATTTTTGCATATTTAAAGACTTAAATATCCGTAAAATAATGTCATCCATAGTGATTAAAAAGGTGGAGAGCAAGAAAGACCTCCGGGCCTTTATCAATTTCCATTACGACCTGTACGAGGGCAATGCTTACGATGTGCCCAATCTTTACAGTGACGAGCTCAACACGCTCAGCCCCGACAAGAATGCGGCTTTCGACTTTTGCGAGGCGGCGTACTATCTCGCGCTCCGCGACGGCAAGGTGGTGGGCCGTGTGGCCGCCATCATCAACCACAAGGCCAATCAGAAGTGGGACCGCCGCGATGTGCGCTTCGGGTGGATAGACTTCGTGGACGATATCGAGGTGTCGCGTGCCCTCTTGCAGGCGGTCGAGGACTATGGCCGGGCCAAGGGCATGGACAGCGTGGTGGGTCCTCTGGGCTTCACCGATATGGATCCGGAGGGTATGCTCACTTGGGGATTCGACAAACTGGGCACCATGCCCACCATCTATAACTATGCCTACTATCCCGAGCACATGGAGCGGCTCGGTGGTTGGGCTAAGGACAACGACTATGTGGAGTACTACATGGAGGTGCCCGAGACCGTGCCCGAGAAGTACACCAAGATAGCCTCGATGATCGAGCAGCGCTACAATCTGCATGTGCGTAAGCTCACCCGCCGCGATGTCTTCGAGGGCGGTTATGGCAAAAAACTCTTCGGGCTCATCAACGAGACCTACAAGGATCTCTACGGCTTCTCCGAACTGACCGACAAGCAGATCGACCAGTATGTGAAGATGTACCTGCCGATGGCCGACCTCAGTCTGATTACCGTCATCGAAGACGGCAATGCCGACAACCG
Organism: Prevotella sp.; assembly: GCA_051869355.1. GTDB lineage: Bacteria > Bacteroidota > Bacteroidia > Bacteroidales > Bacteroidaceae > Prevotella. The sequence goes on from JBJEAU010000016.1 coordinate 2,118, forward strand.
CATCGCCGGCATGGGCATCACCATCCCCTCACTGTCGCGCGCCCTGCAGAAGTGCCGTCGCGGGCGGCTTTTCCCTTTCGGATGGTATCACCTGTTGCGGGCTATCAAGTGGCACAAGACCGAGGGCGTGGATCTGCTGCTCATGGGTTTCCTGCCCGAGTACCGCGCCAAGGGAGCCAATGCCCTGCTCTTTGCCGACCTGATTCCAAGGTATCAGGCCTACGGATTCAAGTGGGGCGAGAGCCAAGTGGAGATGGAGAGCAACGAAGGGGTGCAGAGCCAGTGGGGGCCGCTGCATCCGGTCAACCACAAGCGGCGCCGCTGTTACAGAAAGAAGATTGAAGGATGATGGAAGACCAACTGGAAAACGAGGATAGACAGCAGCCGTCGGTGCAATATACCGAGGACAATATCCGCCACCTGTCGGATATGGAGCACGTGCGTACCCGTCCGGGTATGTATATCGGTCGGTTGGGCGACGGATCGTTGCCCGAAGACGGTATCTATGTGCTGCTCAAAGAGGTGATAGACAACTCGATCGATGAGTTTAAGATGAAAGAGGGCGACCGCATCGAGGTGGATATCGACGACAATCTGCGTGTCAGCGTGCGCGACTATGGCCGCGGCATCCCGCAGGGCAAGCTCGTCGAGGCCGTGAGCGTGCTCAATACGGGCGGCAAATACGACTCCAAGGCCTTTAAGAAGAGCGTGGGGCTCAATGGCGTGGGTGTCAAGGCGGTCAATGCGCTGAGTGCACGCTTCGAGGTGCGCTCCTACCGCGAGGGCAAGGTGCGCTCGCTGGTCTTTGAGCGCGGCAACAAGCAGAGCGATGTGACCCAGGACTCGCAGGATGAGAACGGTACCTATATCTTTTTCGAGCCCGACAATACGCTGTTTCTCAACTATCAGTTCCACGACGACATCGTAGAGTCGATGCTCCGCAACTATACGTATCTCAACGCGGGCCTCACCATCATGTACAATGGCCGGCGCATCCGCAGCCGCAACGGTCTGGAGGATCTTTTGGCAGACAGCATGACCGTGGAGGGACTGTATCCCATCGTGCACATGAAGGGCGAGGACATCGAGATAGCTTTCACCCATACCAACCAGTATGGCGAGGAGTACCATAGTTTCGTCAACGGACAGCATACCACGCAGGGCGGTACGCATCAGAGTGCATTCAAGGAGCATATAGCGCGTACCATCAAGGAGTTTTTCAACAAGGGCTACGAATATACCGATATCCGCAACGGCTTGGTGGCGGCTATCGCCATCAATGTGGAGGAACCGGTGTTTGAAAGCCAGACCAAGATCAAGCTGGGGTCTACGCTGATGGCGCCGGGAGGCGAGTCGATCAACAAGTATGTGGCCGACTTTATCAAGAAAGAGGTGGACAACTACCTGCACATCAACTCCGAGGTGGCGGAGACCATCGAGGGCAAGGTGAAGGAGTCGGAGCGGGAGCGCAAGGCGATGGCCGGCGTGACCAAACTGGCACGCGAGCGGGCCAAGAAGGCCAACCTGCACAACCGCAAGCTCCGCGACTGCCGCATCCACTATTCTGATGCCAAGAACGAGCGCAAGGAAGAGTCGTCTATCTTCATTACCGAGGGCGATTCGGCCAGCGGCAGCATCACCAAGAGCCGCGATGTGAACACGCAGGCCGTGTTCTCGCTCCGCGGCAAGCCTCTCAACTCATTCGGACTCACCAAGAAGGTGGTTTATGAGAACGAAGAGTTCAACCTGTTGCAGGCTGCACTCGACATAGAGGACGGTTTGGACAATCTCAGGTACAACAAGGTGATTGTGGCGACCGATGCCGATGTCGACGGCATGCACATCAGGCTGCTCATCATCACCTTCTTCCTGCAGTTTTTCCCCGATCTCATCAAGAAGGGGCATGTGTACGTGCTCCAGACCCCGCTCTTCCGCGTGCGCAACAAGCGTACCAAGATCAAGAACAAGCGTGTGCTGGCCGACTGGGATGCCAAGGCCGACAAGAAGGGCAAGAGCGACTTTGTGGTGCGTTACTGCTACAGCGAGGAGGAGCGCCTCAAGGCCATTCAGGAACTGGGTCCGGACCCCGAAATCACACGATTCAAGGGATTGGGCGAGATTAGCCCCGACGAATTTGTCCATTTCATCGGTCCCGACATGCGGTTGGAACAGGTGACACTGCACAAAAACGACCAGGTGCAGAAGCTTTTGGAGTATTATATGGGTAAGAACACGATGGAGAGACAAACCTTCATCATCAATAATCTGGTAGTAGAGCAGGATATTCCTGAGGAAGAGACGGCTCCTATCGATGCTTAAAATAAGGATATGAAACGAATAATTTTGTCTGCATTTGCCTTGGCCTGCACAGTGGTGGCCGGCGCGCAAATGCGGTTTAACTTTGGCGAGAACACGCCGTCAGGTAAGCTGCGCATGGCACAGATGGCCATCAGCAATCTTTATGTAGATTCTATTTCCGAAGACAAACTGGTAGAGGATGCGATACGGGGAATGCTCGAAAAGCTCGACCCCCATTCCAGCTATTCCACCGCCAAGGAAGCCAAGGCGCTCATCGAGCCCCTCAACGGTTCGTTCGAGGGCATCGGTGTGCAGTTCAATATGTCACAAGACACGCTGCTCATCATCCAGCCCGTGGTCAATGGCCCCTCGGAGAAGGTGGGTATCTTGGCCGGAGACCGCATCGTGACGGTCAATGACACGGCTATCGCCGGTGTCAAGATGTCGCGCGAGGATATCATGAAACGGTTGCGGGGTCCCAAGGGAACCAAGGTCAAGCTGGGCATCGTGCGCCGCGGCATCAAGGATATGCTCTATTTCACGGTGAAGCGCGACAAGATTCCTGTCAAGACCATCGATGCCGCCTACATGATTCGGCCGGGCGTGGGCTATGTACGTATCGGCAGCTTCGGTGCCACCACGTACGACGAGTTTATGGACGCTGTGGCGCGGTTGAAGGCCGATGGCATGCGCGACATCATCCTCGACCTTCAGGACAATGGTGGCGGTTATCTGCAGGCTGCTGCCCGTATTGCCAACGAGTTTCTCCACCGCGATGATCTGATTGTCTACACGCAGGGACGTGCTGCCGACCGTCAGGAATACCGTGCGCAGGGCAACGGACGTTTGCAGGAAGGCAAGGTGATGGTACTTGTCAATGAGTTTTCGGCCTCGGCTTCCGAGATAGTCACGGGTGCCATCCAGGACCAGGACCGTGGTCAGGTGGTGGGTCGCCGCACCTTTGGCAAGGGGTTGGTACAGCGCCCCATCGAGTTCAAGGACGGCTCGCTCATGCGGCTTACCGTGGCACATTACTATACGCCCTCAGGCCGTTGTATCCAGAAGCCCTACACCAAGGGAGAGATGGAAGACTATGCCCGTGAGCTTGACCAGCGTTACCGTCATGGCGAACTGTACAGCGCCGACAGCATCCACTTCGCCGATTCCCTCAAATACTACACGCTCCGTACCCATCGCACCGTCTATGGTGGCGGTGGCATTATGCCCGATTACTTCGTGCCGCTCGATACCACCAAGTACACGGCCTATCATCGCCAACTGGCAGCCCACAGTTTCGTTGTCAATGCCAATCTCACCTATATAGACCAGCATCGGCGCACGCTGAAGAAGCAGTATGCAGATTTTGCCGACTTCAATGCACGTTTTGAGATTCCGCAGGCTGTCATCGACAAGATGGTGGATGAGGCCCGTGAGCAGAAGATTGTGCCCAAGGACGATGCAGAACTGCAACAGACCCTGCCGCAACTGCGTCTGCAGCTCAAGGCGCTCATTGCCCGCGACCTGTGGGATATGAGTGAGTATTTCCAGGTGATGAATACAGAGAATGCCATCGTGCAGCGCGCTGTCCAGTTGATTCAATAGCGCGCTCTCGTTGCACTCTATGTGCCCTCACCCTGTCCCTTGCCCCGTGGGATAGGGTGAGGGCATCATCCTTAGATACATCAAAACTTTTTCCCTTATTGGTCATTCGGAAACCGTTTTATACATTCTCTGATGGCCGGTATTTTGATTGTTCTCCCTTTTCAACGTCTGCAAGCAGGTAGAGGGGGCAAGGGTGGCCATTTTCATGATTTTGGGCCTGTCAACGACAAAAATCATCGGTTTCATCGGTAAAATGGCCATTTTACCGGCGTTTCCTTCATAGAATATCCTATAGGTTGAAAAATATGGTAAAAACGACAAATGATGTCGTTTTTGTCCTATTTTTCCAAAAAAGGAGGTAGAAATGACAATGTGTGATGGGAAGTGAATAATTGGAATAAGTTTCATGGGTGATATTGGCTACTTTTGCACCAGACAGAAATATAGGACGGAGGTCCGATTGGTAAAAGTTACATTCGTAGTAATAAATTTCACTTCATAAAAATAATTCGATATAAGGGTAATGATGGCCGCATGTGAATGTAGCTGTCATTTTTTTGTCTAACTCCTTTGGGTTCAGCGAATTTTTGATTACTTTTGTGGCGACAAAGATTATAAACGGACTACTGCGATGAATGTGTTAGGAAGGTGCCCCGCATGGCATCAGATGGCTGTAGGTATGGTATGCCTTTGGGCGATGGTGTGCATACCGGTCTACGGCGAATCCTCGGACTTGTTTTCCGATACTCCCTGCGGCCTGCAGAGCGCTGAGGCCACCAGTTTGATGCTGAAAGGAGAGTATGAAGAGGCGTTGGCCACTTACCGAAAGGCTGAAAAATCGTACGCCAGCCAAAACGATACCGTCAGCCAACTCTATATCACTTGTTTTCTCTATCCCCAGATGGAGGCGCTGGAGCAGCTCCACCGACCTGAAGAAGCTTTGGCGATGGCACGGCGCATTATGATTGTCAAGGACGCTCTCATCGCGCGTTACAAGAAGAGCCACAACCAGCCTGTTGAGGTCTCTACGGCCACACCAGCCAGTCTTGCAGAGGTACGCGACATGCTTTTGGGCATGTTGGCGGTGCTACTGCTGTGTGCCCTTTTCGGTTTCTTGTATTACCGCCGCATTATCCGTCGCAAGAACAGGGCGCAAGTGGAGATGATAGACCGCCTGATGCGCTACAAGCGGATGGTCTATGGCTATAGTGACAAGGTGCTCAAGCCCGATCAAGAGACAGCCTGTGCCCTGCGCTCGTATCTTACCCAGAACAAGGTGGACGAGGATGAGCGCCTCTTCGGCCAAGTGGTCAAGGCCATCGTGGATAAGAAACTGTATCTCAATCCCGGTCTGTCGCGCGATGACGTTATCGCTGAGGTCTATATACCTAAAAACAAGTTTGCACAGTTGTTCCAGCGATTTGCCGGCAAGTCGTTCAACCGCTATATCAACAGCCTACGCATGGACGAGGCCGTGACCCTGCTGTGTGAGCATCCCGAATACACCATCGAGAGCATCTCCACGGCGTGTGGCATGTCGTCCATGCAGACCTTCTACCGTGTGTTTATCGAGACTTACGGCCTCACGCCTACCGAGTATCGCCGCATGTGGCAACTCGAGTCGGCAGCTGGAAACGC
>JBJEAU010000016.1:7755-9937 GCA_051869355.1 Prevotella sp.
CCCTCACCCTCGCCCCGTGGGAGAGGGTGAGGGCACCAAGGATCAGGGCAGCAGGGCGAGTGCCTTGTTTTCGGCGGCTTCCATCATCTCCCGCTCCCCTGGACCCTTGTCATTGATGCCACAGAGGTGCAGGATGCCGTGTATGATGACCCGGTGCAGTTCTTCGTCGTAGGGTTTGCCGAAGAGTTCGGCGTTGGAGCGCACGGTGTCGAGGCTGATGACCAAGTCGCCGCTGATGGTATCGTCTTCATCGTAGTCGAAGGTGATGATATCCGTGTAGTAATCGTGTCCCAGATACTCGCGGTTCACCTCCAGTATCTTCTCATCGTCCACAAACAGGTAGCCTATCTCTCCCACTTTGCGACCGTAGGAGGCAGCCACCGCCTTGATCCAGGCATTGGTGGCACGTTTCTTGATGGCGGGCATACGCACGCCTTCGGCGTTGTAAGTTATCATTGCTTATGAGGTAAATATTCATCGATGGGTTTTCCGAAGTGTTGGAGCGTCCTCACCATTGTCGAGGAGAGGCTTTCCCACTGCGGTTCGGCGTAGAGCAGCAGCGTCTCCACGCCGCCCATGCGCCGGTTGAAGTCTGCCTGCGCGCGCTCATACTCAAAATCGGCCACCGAGCGCACCCCTTTGACGATGCACTGCGCGCCCACCCGGTGTGCCAAGTCCACCGTCAGGTCATCGAACGGCAACACCTCTATTTGCGGCAGGTCGCTATAGAGATCGGCAATGGCCTTTACCCGCTCCTCGGCAGAGAGCAGCGTCTGCTTGGCGGGATTGACACCCACCCCTATCACTATCCGCTCAAAGAGCGGCAACGCCCTCCGCACGATCGAGTCGTGTCCGAGCGTAAAGGGATCAAAAGTCCCTACAAATAGTCCTGTCATCATTGTCCGAATAAGTCTGGTGTCATCACATCGCCCATGTACGGATTACGTCCCAGATGCTGGTAGGCAAGCGGCGTGGCCATACGTCCGCGGGGTGTACGCTTCACAAATCCCTCCATGATCAGAAACGGTTCGTACACCTCTTCCACCGTCCCCGTGTCCTCGCCGATGGCTGTAGCGATGGTCGACAGTCCCACGGGGCCGCCGCGAAACTTGTCGATGATGGTAAGCAGTATCTTGTTGTCTATCTCGTCCAGTCCGTAGCGGTCTATGTTGAGCGAGCGCAGCGCCAGTTGGGCGATGTCGTGGGTGATACGGCCGTTGCCCTTGACCTGGGCAAAGTCGCGCACGCGCCGGAGTAGGGCGTTGGCGATACGGGGCGTGCCCCGCGAGCGCCGGCTGATCTCCACGGCCGCATCGTCGTCGATGGGTACGCGCAGGATGCCTGCCGACCGCCGGATGATACGCTGCAGGGTCTCAGGGTCGTAGTACTCCAAGTGCAGGTTGATGCCGAACCTTGCGCGCAGCGGAGCCGTGAGCAGGCCGCTCCGGGTGGTGGCTCCCACCAGCGTAAAGGGGTTCAGGTCTATCTGGATGGAGCGGGCAGAAGGCCCCTTGTCGATCATGATGTCGATACGGTAGTCTTCCATCGCCGAGTAGAGGTATTCCTCCACGATAGGCGATAGCCGGTGTATCTCGTCGATGAAGAGCACATCGTTAGGCTCCAGCGAGGTGAGGATGCCGGCCAGGTCGCCGGGCTTGTCGAGCACCGGGCCGCTCGTAATCTTGAATCCCACGCCCAGTTCGTTGGCGATGATGTTGCTCAGTGTGGTCTTTCCCAGTCCGGGAGGGCCGTGCAGCAGCGTGTGGTCGAGGGGTTCGCCACGATATTTGGCTGCCTCCACAAAGACCTCCAGGTTTTCCACCACCTTCATCTGTCCCGAGAAATCGCGGAACTTGAGCGGACGCAAGGCGTTTTCAAACTCTTTTTCGGCCGAGGAGTACGACTCTTCCCTTATATCAAAATCGTCTGACATGTCTCTATGAGTTTTCGCAGAGGGCTTCGTCGCCCTCTCCCTGCAAAGTTAGCACAAACCGCCGACAATGCAAAGCAAGATGCCAAGTTTTTTGTCGGCCGCGTGACAATTTGGTGTTCCTCCTGCCTCGTCTGTATATGGCAGACAGCGTGTGCCGGGGTGCCGTTTGGTCACCGTATCGCATATGCCATTCGGGCGTACGGCATATGGTGTACGCCCGTACTCCATTTGCGATACGCCCGTACTCCA
>JBJEAU010000016.1:10037-20364 GCA_051869355.1 Prevotella sp.
TACGCCCGTACTCCATTTGCGATACGCCCGTACTCCAAATGCCGTACGGTGTCCAAACGCCGTCATGAGCCCTCCTTTTTGGGGCACTAAGGGATAGGATAGGCCGACAGAGACTTTGCAACCCGGTTGCAGGGACAAATGTGTAACTTTGTGCCATTAACCAATACACATGAACGAAAGATGAGTGGACATAACTGTGAAGAAGAGCATCCCGTATGGCGGATGGTAGTATCGGGTGTGATGCTGGTGGTGGGACTGCTGGTACAATGGTTCACGGCCATTGCTGCCGTCTATCCCTTCTGTACGCTGGTCTATTATCTGCTGGCCTTTGTCCCCGTAGGCAATCCCGTGCTGTCGGAAGCATGGGAGAGGGCGAAAAAAGGCGAGTGGGCAAGCGAGTTTATGCTGATGACCATCGCCTCGATAGGCGCTTTCTGTATCGGAGAGTTTCCCGAGGCAGTGGCGGTGATGCTGCTCTATGCCGTTGGAGAGACACTGCAGGACCGCGCGGTGGACAAGGCGCGCGACAACATACGCGAACTGGTGGCCATCAAGCCCGACCATGCCCGCGTGGTGAAGGCAGACGGTACGGTGGACGAGACACAGCCCGAATGGGTGGCGGTGGGCTCGGTCATCGAGGTGAGACCCGGCGAGCGGGTGCCGCTGGATGGCATGCTGCTCGACACGATGGACCAGCAGGGTAGGGGCGTGGCTTTTGATACGGCTGCCCTTACGGGCGAGTCTGTACCCCGCTTGGTGGCAGTGGACGGTGAGGTGCTCGCCGGCATGATAGCCACCGACAGCATGGCCCGCATCAGGGTGACACGACCGGCCGGACAATCGGCCGTGGCTCGCATTCTGACGATGGTGGAGGAAGCTACCGCGCGCAAGGCACCCACCGAACTCTTCATCAGCCGGTTTGCCCACGTGTACACGCCTGTGGTGATAGCCTTGGCAGTGCTGGTGGTGGCAGTGCCGTGGGTTTGGGCGTGGGCAACAGGCACATTTGTCTACGAGTTGTCGTCCTGGCTCCATCGGGCCCTGGTCTTTCTCGTCATCTCTTGCCCTTGTGCGCTCGTGATCAGCGTCCCACTCAGTTACTTTGCAGGCATCGGATTAGCCTCACGGCGTGGCATCCTCTTCAAAGGAGGTCATGCGGTAGATGCCGTGGCTGAGGTGGACACCGTGGTGTTCGACAAGACCGGAACACTCACTACGGGGCAGTTTGCCGTAACACAGGTGGTGGGGTTAGACGAGGCCGACTTGCAGGCGGTGGCACGCATCGAGCGGGGCAGCAACCATCCCATCGCCCGCGCGGTGTGCCGCTACTGTCAGGTGGACGAGGTGGTGCCGGCGCGCAACATACCAGGCTACGGACTGAAGACCGACGAGTGGACCGTGGGGACGCTCCGGCTGCTCGACAGGGAGGGCGTGGCCTATCCCGAAGCGCTCTTGCAGATAGCCGATACCCTCGTGGTGTGTGCCCGCCGTGGGCGCTATGTGGGTCATATTGTGCTGGCCGACACGCTCAAAGCCGATGCCCGTGAGGCGATAGCCCATATTGGGGCGCGGTGCGTGATATTGTCGGGCGACAAGCAGTCGTTGGTGGCGCGTGTGGGTAGCCAACTGGGGGTGGATGAGGCCTTGGGCGACCTGCTGCCGCAAGACAAGCTCGACCATATTGCCCGTCTGCAGCGTGAGGGGCACAAGGTAGCCTTTGTGGGCGATGGTATCAACGACGCGCCTGCCTTGGCTATGGCCAATGTGGGGATGGCGATGGGTGGACTGGGAGCCGATATGGCCATAGAGACAGCCGACATCATCGTGCAGACCGACCAGCCCTCGAGGGTGGCCACGGCCATCGGTATAGGCCGTCGCACACGGCGTATCGTCAGGCAAAACATTGTGCTCGCCATCGGTGTGAAAATGGGCGTGATGGTATTAGGTATGGTGGGAGTGGCCAATCTCTGGGAGGCCGTGTTTGCCGATACGGGCGTGGCGCTGCTGGCTGTGCTCAATGCCACCCGCCTATTGGCTTCGCGGAGGGACAATCTGGCCAACAATCCGTAGGCTGACCTCCCGTTTTTTATCGATTTCATCGTAGTCTATACGTTGTTTTCACAAGATGAAAGACAAAGCGTGGGAAGGCCCCGGAGGGCATTTCCCACGCTGAAAGGATGATTCTGAGTTGCCTGTAGATTCTTAGTCTAATTCTTCACACATCGATTTTTGTGCTTTGTAGTGTGCTTCGTCCAGCTGCTCTGCCCGCATGTCGTTTTTCCAGTAGACAAAATAGTATTTGTCTTCTGTGGGATAGCCTTTTATCTCATGTTTACCGTTGGCGACAATATCAGTTCCATTCCTCTCATAGATTGTCACCGCGATGTCTTTCACCTTTTTGTCATCCTTTGTGATGTAAAAAGATGTGGTGGAGTTTCCTGAAACCTTTTGTTTTGGACGTACATGAGGCGTGGTAATCTCATTGCCATTGTTGTCAATGCTATACGTGTTCCATGTTACGCCGATGTAGCGGTCTTTGTCGCGACGGTTACGGAAGATAATCTCCACATCATGCTGAGGGATGATGCTTTTCTCGTAATAGGTTCCCGTCGTGTTGAATTGTGCGGCTACAGGATTGTCAGTGATAAACTGCGTGCTGTAAGACAACATGACACCTTGGGTGTTGCGGTCAATGTTGAAGCTATTGCCAAGGCATTTGGTAATGGCCGATTCTGCTTTCTTGACTTCAGTATGCAGGCCTTCCAGTGTTTTTGTCATCTCTACAGCGGTTATGTCAGATGCGGAGATTTTCACTTGACAATCGCTCAGTATTTTCTCGGCATCTACAGTATTTCCACCTTCGATTATATAATCGGCTATAAAGGAAACATCCATCTTCTTATCGGTCTTGCTTAAACTGCATGAAAAGATTTTTCCATAAGCAGATTTTGCACTTGCCAACACGCTACTGCTGTTGCTCTCAATCTCGGAGAAATAAAAAGCTCTGCGGCCGTAAGTGACAGCGTTGACAAAGAGCAGTGCATTGTTTTTTACCTTTTCCTTTATCATGTCTACCGTAACATTAGGACCAAACAATTGTGAGAAATCACCCTCTGGCAGGTCTGCTTTTACGGTATAATACTGCTGGCTGAAATCGAGGATATTAATGTTTCTATATGCTTTACTGCTGCTGTTGTAGTTAGCACCTAAGGAGAACTTGCAGAAATTGGCAGATGCCTTCATCTCAAGTTCTGCTTGGTGATAGCTTGAGGCTGTCTTGTAATGTCCGCTGAAACTTGCCGGGATTTTAACACCAGATTTATAGAAGTTGGATAGTATTTTGTCGATGGCATGGTCGACTTCTTGTTCCATAGTTGTTTCCGCAGAACTTGTTGCAACGACTGAATCGCCTCCTATTTCAACATGGTTGAAGTTCTCTATACGGATATTGATTTTTCCCCGTGGAATGTTCAGTCTTGTAGGAGTCATTGTATGGATATTATCGTCGACAATCAGCAATGCACCGGGATAGATAGTCGTGGCATTGGAGAGTATGGAAGTCGAGCCTATGCTATCTTTCCAATCTACCTTTCGGCTCATTTCTACATACTCTTGATTGTTGATGGATACGGGTTTGGCATACGAAGCACCTTGCTCTATAAATGCCAGCAGTTTGTTGTCGGCTTTGAGGCTCTTCATATACTCATTGATGCGTCTGCGCCGCTCTGCATCTGAAGACTGTGCTGTGGAGGTACCTGACGGGTTGCGTGATATACCGGGCTTGGCGGTGATGGGTCTGCCCACGGTAGATTTGGAAACAGTAGGCCTTGATACTGTAGATGGGGTAGGGGTGGTCGGTTTGGGCTCCGCAAAGGTGGGTCTTGTAGACAGAGGAGTGCCTGTACTCCTGTTGTTGCCGCATAGTGTCCTGTGTTCGTTGATGACGGGGCTTCCTGCTTTGCCACCATATTCCCAACTATCACCTTCGCCTTTAAAGAACCAGTTGACATTGTCTCCTCCCAGATTGCCAGGGCGTAGCCATCCGATACAGATATCCTGGTTATAGTTGTAAAAATCGTGTACGAAAGTCAGTCCTGTGCGGGTGTTTTCCAGCTTAATATGGATTTGGTAAATACCTGTCGGGACAACGATGGTGGGCTTTAACCAACTCTTGTTGCCTATTTTGCGTGTTCCCTCACTGATTAATGATGATTCTGGACTGGTAGACCGGCTCTTGTACCATGCAGTAACCTTGATGTCGGTTGCTTTCAGTGTGTTGAAAATTCTAATTTCCATAGTTGCATTAAATTGAGTTGTTAATACTATTGATAATCTGTTGTTCCTATTTGTGTCTTCCAAAGAGGCAATGCCAGAGCTTCTTGAGGAGTGCCTGGCAGCACTTGATGCGGCTCAGTTCCTGCTCGGCCTGTCGGGCTGCGGCTTGTTCTTGCTTGATCAGCATGGCCACCCGCTCGTCGATGGTGCGTTGCACCTGCTGCTTGTTGACTTTGGGTTTGGTATGTGCGTATGTCATAGCCTATTGGGTGTTGCTTTGCCTGCAAAATTAGGGCAGAAAAGGCCATACACGATATCAAAATAGGAACACAAAATATCAATTGGGGAACAAAAAGCGGTGTGTAGACAAAAAAGACAGGCGCTGTGTCGTTTTTACCACAGCGCCTGTCTGTATGATAGAAAGGATGAAAGTCGGAGTTGGGGTTAAGATGGTCTGTGAATCAATGTTTCGATGGTTCTGACAAACTCAATAGCTCTCGGTTGCATGTCAAAGACTTCTTCTTTTGTTATATCGTAAGCACAATTATAGTCTGCTTTTTGTCTTAGTTGCATCAAGCGGGCAAGAAAACTACCATAAGAGAGGTCGATAAGTTTCTCCTTTACATAATATAAACTGAACTGCCTTATCATTCCAGCATGTGTATGTCCTGAAATTTTGTCATGGATAAATAATCCTTGGACAGCATGGAAACACGCATAGTAATACCTGTTGGCAGCCAAGTCTCAATGATGAAGCTGGCACATTTCTTCTGCTTGTTGCAAAAAATGTTTGGCTTTGCTAAATTGCTGGTTGACCAGTATATCCCTCTCTTCGTCGTTCATACATCAATTTAATACGATTCCATCTCTGGTGACATTTTCATAAAATGGGGTAACGCGGTATGATTCCCATTCCTTCTGAGTGTATAATATGGGATTGATATCTTCGCCCAACTCACAACCAAGCAATACAAACGGATAGCTTACCGTATCATAGTCGGCCTGTGCCAGTGTATCTTTATCAAGCAGGATGAGCAAATCCCAGTCTGACTTGGGATTTGCAGTACCTCGTGCCCTGGATCCATAAAGGATGACTTTTCCTCCAGCAGGAATAGACTGGGACACGACGTTCTTGATTTTGGCAATTACATAACTATCATCCATCTATCATGCTGTTTGTCGTTACAAATATACGATGTAAATCTGGTAATTGCAAGCATTTATCCGTTTTTATTTTTGTTTCGGTATTGCAGGGGTGTCATGCCGACGTTCTTTTTGAAGAGGCTGCCAAAGTAGGAGGCGTTGTCCATGCCGCAACGCAGGGCGATGTCGGCGATGGGCATGTCGGTAGTGTCCAGCAGTTGGCGGGCATAGGTCAGGCGGATGAGCAGGATATACTCGGTGGTGGTATAGCCTGTGATGGCTTTGAGCTTGCGATTGAGCTGTGCCCGCGACACACAGAGGTCGTAAGCCAGCGCATCGTAGTCTATCTTGCCCTGCCTGATATGCTTGTGGGTGGCATCGGTAAACCTGTTGATAAATGCGCGGTCCTGTTCGGATATCTCCGCCTCCTCAGCCGGTGCCTCCTCGGTGATGGTGGCCGAGAACCGTTCGCGCAGCAGTTGGCGCTGTTCGAGCAGTTTTTCCACCCGCAGATGCAGTTCGTCGGCATGGAAAGGTTTCTCGAGGTAAGCGTCGGCACCGGCGGCCAGTCCGCGCATGCGGTCTTCATGGGTAACCTTGGCTGTGACCATGATGACAGGGATATGGCACAGCAGTTCGGAGGAGCGGATGCGGCTACAGAGTTCCACGCCGTCCATCTTGGGCATCATGATGTCGGTGATGACGAGGTCGGGCACCAGTTCGTTGGCTTTTTGTAGTGCCTCCTCGCCGTTGGAAGCGAAGAAAAACCGGTATTGGGGATTGAGTTGGCGCCTGATATAGTCGGCCACCTCGGGCGTGTCTTCGGCCATCAGGATGCGGATGGTGTCGGTGTCGTCGTCGGGTGTGTCGTCTTCGGGCATCGGAGCGGCAGGCAGCAGGGTACAGGTGCTGTCCCAATCGGCCTCGGTGACTGCTGGACGGGTGGTTTCGGCCTCGGCCAGCGGCAGGGTGACCACGAAGGTCGACCCCATGCCCGGTGCGCTGTGCACCTCTATCGTGCCGTGCATGGCTTCGACAGCGAGCTTGGCCAGCGGGAGTCCAATGCCCGTGCCAACGCTGTTGCAGGCCGTGTCGGCACGATAAAATGGGCGAAAAATGCAGGCTTTCTCCTCTGGTGACATGCCGATGCCCTGATCGCTCACGTAGATGCGGAGGCTGTGGGATTCGATGCGCGAAGATACGAGTACCTCGCTGCCTGCTGGGGAAAACTTGATGGCGTTGGCGAGCAGGTTCTGCATCGTCTTGTTGATATAGTCGGGGATGAAATCGGTCTCCACTGCCTCCTCCTGCGGCGCATAGACCAGTGTGATGCCCTTGTCGGCGGCGTAGGCAGTGTAGCTCTGGCAAATCATGGACACGAAGCCCACGATGTCACCGTGCTTGACGGGCGGTGTGGCCACAGTATCGTTGGCGGAGAGTTTGGCTACGTCGAGTATCTGGTTGATGAGGCTGAGCAGTCCGTCCTGATGGCGGATGATGTCCTCGGCATTGGCATGCAGGTCAGTCTCTTCTGCCGTGTGGTCTCTGATGTGCTGGGCCGCCGCGCGTATGATGGTGAGCGGTGTGCGAAACTCGTGGGTGATTCCAGTGAAGAAACGCTCCTTGGATTGGATGAGTTCCTTTTGCAGCATGTTGCGTTTCTTGCGTAGCAGGTAGCGATAGAGCAGGATGACGATGACCACCACCAGCACGGCTACCACCGAGAGCGAGGTGGCGATGATGATGCGTTGCCGGAGACGGGCTTGCTCGTTTTGTGTCGACAGTTCCTCGTTCCTGAATTTGGCATCATACCCTTGCAGGGCATCCTGCATGTCCTTGTGATAGAGCGTGTCTTTCAGTCCGGCATAGCGCTCCAGATGGACGAGCGCCTCTTCGGGATGGCTCCGCCGCAGCGTCTGGTAGAGTCCGTATCGGCTCTTGCTCTCGTTGTAGGGATCTTGCTTGTCGGTGAAAATGGCCAGTGCCGCCCTAAACGAAGCTTCAGCCTCGCGCCAAAGTCCGCGGTGGCACAGCAGGGTGCCCATCTGGTTATGACAGATGCCGAGCGAGGTCTGCTGTCCGGTCTCTTGCAGCAACGGGATGGCACGCCGCAACGACCGTTCGGCCTCGGCAGTCTGCCCCAGCGCCATCTGTGCCGTGGCCATCTGCGACAGGCGGATGCCCGTCTTGCCCTGGTTGCCGCGCAGCGAGTCTATCTCAAACGCCTTGCGGGCGAAGATGAGCGACTTGTGGTGCTGCTCCATGCCGTGGTAGATTTCCGATGCCATGCCATACTGTATGGCCATGCGTGTGGTGTCGGCGGCTGCGGTACTGTTGCGTATCGCCTCAAGGATGTATTTCTCGCCCTTGGCAGGCTGTTTGGAAGCCAAGTAGATGCCAGCGATGGTGTTGAGCGACGAACTGATGCGGCTCTTGTCGCCCATGAGCTTGTCGGTTTCGAGGCTTCGCATGGCATAGTCGAGTGCTTGGGTATAATCGCCTTGGCGGAAATAGATGATGGAGAGCAGGCTTTGGCAGTCAGACCTCGTCTGGTGGTCTGTGCAGAGCGGCAGGGCCTTGAGGGCATAGTCGCGGGCACGCTGGTAGTCTTGCCGGTCGTAGTAGTACTCGCCGGCCCAGTACCAGACCAACTTGTCGATGCTGTCTGGATGGCTTTGAGCATTGAAGTTGATGGCATGGTCGGTAAATTCGTCTGCGTAGAGTTGCTTGAAAATCAGGTTGGCTACCTTGGCCTTGTCGCGTGTCGTCTCATAGCCCTCAATCCATGTCTCTATCTGTGTCTTGTTGTCGGCAAAGGCCGGACATAAGGTGATGGGCTGGATGACAAGCAATATCCAGACAAGGAGCAGGAGCCTCATGTAACTTTTCATATTATAGTCTTTGTTATGATTGTGGCTAATTGTGCCGCCTATCTTTTACAAAGGTAGTGCAAACCGAGAGCCATAGAGCTTGCTCTAATGGCAGAGGTGTAGCCTATCTTCTACAAAGGTAGTGATTTCTATGTAATCCTCGGCTTGTTTTCGATGAAAAGTGCTTGCGCTCCCCGATATCTATGCGATGTGGAGGGCGCACGGTGCCCTGTTGAGTTGCCCGTAAAGGCAGTATGAGAGGGCGAGTGGTAATAAAAATTGTGTAAGAAGCGTAAAAATAGTGTGACAATCGTGCCTATTGTGTCATTGATTTTTACTACCTTTGCAGAAGTTAGGCTGCACCTCTGCCATCAGAGCAAGCTCTATGGCTCTCGGTTTGCACGATCTTAATCCCCAATATCGAAACCTAAATAGTAACTAAACGATAAATAAACATTATGCAACAAAGTATGAATGGTAGCAAAGCCTACCTTTTTTCTATTGTGCTCGTGGCCGTTTTGGGCGGATTGCTCTTCGGTTATGACACAGCTGTTATCTCAGGTGCCGAAAAGGGACTGCAGGCGTTTTTCATGGGAGCTTCCGATTTTACCTATACCAACACGTGGCATGGCTTCACCTGTGCCAGTGCCCAGATAGGCTGTATCATCGGTAGTGCCGTCTCCGGACTGTTGGCCACACGGTTGGGCCGTAAGCGATCGCTCATCCTTGCGGGTATGCTCTTCTTTATCTCCGCGCTGGGGAGTATGGAGCCCGAGTTTGTCTTCTTCCACCACGGCGAGCCCTCTCTCACGCTGCTCGTGGTGTTCAACATCTATCGCATCATCGGCGGTATCGGTGTGGGCCTTGCTTCGGCCATCTGCCCGATGTATATCGGTGAGGTGGCGCCCTCCAACGTGCGCGGTATGTTGGTAAGCTGGAACCAGTTTGCCATCATCTTCGGCCAGTTGGTTGTCTACTTCGTCAACTTCATCATCTTGGGCGGCAACGACAACCCCATCATCCAACTGGTGAACGGTGTGAACCAAATCATGAATCCCGAGGCTGCATCGTGGACCATCGCTACCGGATGGAGGTACATGTTTGGAAGCGAGGCTGTACCCGCCGGACTCTTCGCGCTGCTCATCTGCTTCGTACCTGAGACCCCGCGTTATCTGGTGATGACCGGTCAGGATGCCAAGGCCATGCGTGTGCTGGAGCGAATCAACGGTACCAACGCCGCAGCCACGATTCTGAGCAATATCAAGAACACGGTGACCGAGAAGACCGAGCGCCTGTTCGCATACGGTTTCATGTGCATCTTCATCGGTATCATGCTGAGCGTATTCCAGCAGGCTATCGGTATCAATGCCGTGCTCTACTACGCACCGCGTATCTTTGGCGATATGGGTATGGACAACCCGATGGTACAGACCGTCATCATGGGTGTGGTCAACATCTCGTTTACGCTCATCGCTGTCTTCACGGTCGAGAAGTGGGGCCGCAAGCCGCTGCTCATCACCGGTAGCATCGGTATGGGTGTGGGCGCATTCCTCGTGGCACTCACCTTCGGCAACGCCACGTTCCAGTTGGTGACCATGATTGCCATCATGCTCTACTCGGCTTCGTTCATGATGTCGTGGGGACCCATCTGCTGGGTGCTGATAGCAGAGATATTCCCCAATACCATCCGTGGCAAGGCGGTGGCGATAGCCGTGGCCTTCCAGTGGATATTCAACTGGCTCGTCAGCTCCACCTTTGTGCCGATGTTTAACATGCATCTCACCGAGGGCGACGACTTCGGCCACTGGTTTACCTACGGCCTCTATGGCACCATCTGCGTGATAGCCGCCCTCTTCGTATGGCGACTGGTTCCCGAGACCAAGGGAAAGACGCTGGAGGACATGAGCCGTCTCTGGAAAAAGTAATACTTCTGCACGACAGAAACCATAAGGAGGATGCTGCCTGACGATGAGCAGCATCCTCCTTTTTGGTTTGACCAGCATGTGTATCATCTAACGGGTGTAAGTCCCTAACGAGCC
>JBJEAU010000017.1:0-20346 GCA_051869355.1 Prevotella sp.
AAATGCCATGTTTGGCAAAACAGAGGTGGCATAGGGTGTTTGCTGGTGATGTTTGGCCATTTGGTTTTTTTTACCTTATTTTGTTGGTTGGTTCAGAGATTAGTCTTATCTTAGCACCTGTAATGATAAGTATAAAGGATGGACAGATGAAGAAATGTACGATATCTCGGATGGGGACCGTGGCGCTGTGCGTCGGGCTCTTGACGGTATTGGCGGCTTGTGCTTCGGGTGGAAAGACAGCGGAGCAACGGGCGCAAGAGGTGGAAGAGACGTCGCGCCGGGTGGCTGCTGCCATCGAGGGGCGCAGATTGTGGGTGGATGTAGACTATATGTTTCCGGCGCGCACTGCCCCACGGTCGGTGAGTGGTTCGTATGGCATCGCCGTGAGCGGCGATACGCTGCGCTCGTGGCTTCCCTACATCGGCAGGGCTTACCAGTTGCCCTACGGGGGCGGTAAGGGACTGGCGTTTTCGGCGCTGATCAGCCAATACGATGTACGTCAGCAGAAGGACGGCGACACCCGTGTGACCATCAAGACGCGCAATGACGAGGACGATTTTGTCTACACCCTCCAGATTTACCCCAACGGACGGGTGGACCTGACAGTGGTGATGCGCGAAAGGGAGCGAATCGGTTATTCGGGCAGGTTGGACTTGGACAAGGAGGTGTGCCCATGAACTGGCGTGTCGTAACTCTGGCGCTGGCCGCATGGCTGGTGGCAACGGTAGCGCAAGCCACAGCTGGCTATCATGTGTGTTACCATAAGACGCATCAGCTCTACCGCTTGGGCGATGCCATAAATGTGATCGACGTAGACGTGGAGTGGCCCGAATATGTGGACGGAAGTACGCTGAAACCGTTGCAGGAGCGGCTTACCAAACTCCTTTTCCGCTTGCAGGACAGCGATTGGCGTCGCGCCTACGCCACTTGGCTTAGCCAGTTTGGTGAACCTGTCACGGGACAGTTCGACAAGATTCCCGACGACGATGCGTTCTGCTACGTGTCGTGCCGGTTGCAGGTGATGGGGAGGATTCCCGACCGCCTGCTGTCGGTGAGTGCGCAATATACGTGTACGCCGGGCAAGCGATCGGCCATCAAGGGCGATACCCTTAGCACCATGCTCACCTACATCCTGCCCACAGGGCAGATAGTGGAGGGCGAGGATGTGCTCGACACCCGCCTGTTGCAGCCCGAACGCGGCAACGATGATGCCGTGGAGGCGCTGCTGCGTGGTGCTGGCGATGCGGTGCCTCCGCAGACCTTGGGACTACAGTTGGAGGCAGCCTGTGTGGGCGATGGATGGGTGATGGCCGACATGTTGTGCCTCACCCCCGACGGCGTGGAGCCCGTGCGCACGGTGGTCAGTTACGATGCCGTGCGCCGTGTGGTGGCACGTGAGGTACGGAAGGCCGTAGACAAGAAACTGGAAGAAAGGGTGCCCGCCCCCTTTGAGTCGCCGACGATGTGCGAGGGCGACACGGTATGCCGCAAGGCTGATACCACACCCACCTTTGGGTTTGGCAGCATGACACTGGGCCAGTATGTGGCCGACAGGCTGAAGATGCCGGGAGAATGGACCAATTTGCCCGACGGGCAGGTGGTGGTCTCGATGGTAATCAACCGCAAGGGCGAGGTAAAGGATGTGTGCGTGGTGGGACCCTTGCATCCGGCACTCGACCGCGAGGCGGCGCGTGTGGTGCGCCTCATGCCACGCTGGAAGCCCGGAACGAAAAATGGGCAGCCGGTCTGCGTGAGATGCCGCCTGCCCATCAGTTTTAAGGGTACATAACTCAATACAACGTTCATAAAATGATTTTGGGGTGCTGTGCCCTCACCCTATCTCTCTCTCCCGATGGGCGAGGGAGTCGCCCCTCCATCTCTTATGATAGTAGGATATAGCATAGGGTGAGGACACTACTTGTGTCGGCATCAAGATGTAATCCCCTATTTACAAGAAACCTTGCTGGCGAAGCGTCTGGATCAGTCCCTCGGACAGGGCCTCGTTGTCGCTGCGTGTGTAGCGGAGGTCGGTAAACACCTGAGCGAGCGTCTCTTTGTGGTTGATTTCCACAAAGTGGCGGTTGGCCGGCAACGTCTCTTTCTCGTTGTAGCAGTGGTCGATACGCTCGGGGGTATAGTCGTTGTAGGTCTCTTGATGTACAATGGCCTCTAAGGGCAGGCGGTCGGTCAGTTCCGGACACTCAGCTGGCCATCCCAAGGTGATGGTGGCTACGGGGAAGACGAGGCGCGGCAGCTTGAGGATGTCGATAATCTGTGCCGGCATATACACGGTGGTGCCGAGGAAACACAGTCCCAGTCCCTCTTCCTCGGCCAGGTTGCAGAAAGTCTGGCAGTAGAGTAGGGCGTCGGTGGCCGCATTGACAAAACTCAGCGCGTTGTCGTAGCCGGGATGTGCCTGGCGGTTTTCTGCCCACAGTGTAGTGCGTCGGAAGTCGGCACAGAACGTGAGCACAACGGGGGCTTCGGTCACCATCGGCTGGCCGAAATGCGCCGGTGCGAGCCGATGCTTCATGGCTGCATCGCGTGTGACCACTACTGAGTATAGCTGCAGGTTGCCCATAGTCTGTGTGCGCATGGCCTGTCCGAGCAGACGATTGAGCAGGTCTTGGGGGATGTCGCGCTGCTCGTATTTGCGGATACTTCTTCTGGTGTTGATAGTCTTCATTTTCGGATAATTATTTTTCCGCAAAGGTAATCCAAGTTTTCCAAAACTGGAAACTTTATTCAATTTTCTTTATAGAAAATATACAAAATGTATCGTGATTAGGAAAAAAAGTAGTAGCTTTGCAGCAGCATTTTCTTAGTTATAAAAAGGATGAACGATAAGACAACTTACTCTTACGAGGAAGCCTATGGCGCTTCCTTGGCCTATTTCGGCGGCGATGAACTTGCTGCCCGCGTCTGGGTGAACAAGTACGCCATGAAGGATAGTTTCGGCAATATCTATGAGAAGTCTCCGGCAGACATGCACTGGCGTATCGCCAATGAAGTGGCACGTATAGAGCAGAAATATGAGAATCCCATCAGTGCGGAACAGGTGTTTGAACTGCTGGACCACTTCCGCTACGTGGTACCGGCCGGCAGTCCGATGACAGGTATCGGCAATGACCATCAGGTGGCCTCGTTGAGCAACTGTTTTGTCATCGGTCTCGATGGCGAAGCCGACTCTTACGGTGCCATCATGCGCATCGACGAAGAGCAGGTGCAGCTGATGAAACGCCGTGGAGGAGTGGGCCACGACCTGAGTCATATCCGTCCCAAGGGTTCGCCGGTCAACAACTCGGCCCTCACATCGACAGGCCTGGTACCCTTTATGGAGCGCTATTCCAACTCCACCCGTGAGGTGGCGCAAGACGGGCGGCGCGGCGCACTCATGCTGAGCGTGAGCATCAAGCATCCCGACAGCGAGGCTTTCATCGATGCCAAGATGGTGGAGGGCAAGGTGACGGGAGCCAATGTGAGCGTGAAGATAGACGATGGCTTCATGCAGTGTGTGGTGGACGACAAACCCTATACGCAGCAGTTCCCTATCGATGCCGAGCAGCCCTTTGTGTCGAAGGAGATTTCCGCCCGCAAGCTGTGGGAGAAGATCGTGCACAACGCATGGAAGAGTGCCGAGCCCGGCGTGCTGTTCTGGGACACCATCCTCAGGGAGAGCATTCCCGATTGCTATGCCGATCTGGGCTTCCGTACCGTCAGCACCAATCCTTGTGGCGAGATTCCGCTCTGTCCCTATGACAGCTGCAGACTCCTGAGTATCAATCTCTATAGTTATGTGGAGCATCCGTTTACGCCCGAGGCTTCGTTCAACTACGAGAAGTTTGCTGCCCACGTGCAGTTGGCGCAGCGCATCATGGATGATATCGTGGACTTGGAGATGGAGAAGATAGACCGTATCATGGAGAAGATACAGTCTGACCCGCAAAACGATGAGGTGAAGGGTGCTGAGTATCATCTCTGGGAGAAGATACAGCGCAAGAGCAGCATGGGACGCCGCACGGGTGTGGGTATCACTGCCGAAGGCGACATGCTGGCAGCCATGGGTCTGCGCTATGGCACACAACCGGCCACAGACTTCAGTGTGTCGGTACACAAGACTTTGGCACTGAACGCTTACCGCTCGTCGGTGACGATGGCCAAGGAGCGTGGTGCCTTCGAGATATACGATGCGCGGCGCGAGGAGGCAAATCCCTTTGTGTGCCGTCTGAAAGAAGCCGACCCCCAACTGTATGAAGACATGCGGCAGTATGGCCGTCGCAACATAGCCTGTCTGACCATTGCGCCGACAGGCACTACCTCGCTGATGACACAGACCACTTCGGGTATCGAACCTGTGTTTATGCCCGTCTATAAGCGCCGCCGCAAGGTGAATCCCAATGACGCGGATGTGCATGTGGACTATGTAGACGAAGTGGGCGACAGCTTTGAGGAGTACATCGTCTATCACCGCAAGTTCCTGGAGTGGATGCGTGTAAACGGGTACGACACCGAGAAGCGCTATACGCAAGAGGAGATAGATGCGTTGGTAGCCCGCTCTCCTTATTATAAGGCTACGGCCAACGATGTGGACTGGTTGATGAAGGTGCGGATGCAGGGTGCCATCCAGAAGTGGGTGGACCACTCTATCTCGGTGACGGTCAATTTGCCCAACGAAGTGGACGAGGCATTGGTCAACAAACTCTATGTCGAGGCTTGGCGCTCGGGCTGCAAGGGCTGTACCATCTATCGCGACGGAAGCCGTTCGGGTGTGATGATTGCCGTGTCGAAGAAAGACAAGAAAAAGGGAGACGGAGGCAAAGCGGTGGCTGACGACCAGACGAAGAACCCATGCCAGCGTCCGCCGGTAACAGAGACTCGTCCCGCAGAACTGGAGTGCGATGTGGTGAGATTCCAGAACAACAAGGAGAAGTGGGTGGCATTCGTAGGACTGCTCGATGGCTATCCCTACGAGATCTTTACGGGTCTGCAGGACGACGAGGAAGGCATCGTGTTGCCCAAGACTGTCACCAAGGGTAAAATCATCAAGCGTACCAATGAGGACGGCAGCAAGCGTTACGACTTCCAGTTCGAGAACAAGCGTGGCTACAAGACTACGGTCGAGGGACTTTCGGAGAAGTTTAATCCCGAGTATTGGAATTATGCCAAACTCATCTCGGGCGTGTTGCGTTACCGCATGCCGATAGACCATGTCATCAGGCTTGTCAGTTCCCTCCAGCTCAAGGACCAGAGCATCAACACGTGGAAGAACGGAGTGGAGCGCGCGCTCAAGAAATATATTGCCGATGGCACGCAAGCCAAGGGACAGCGTTGCCCTGTTTGCGGCAACGAGAGCCTTGTGTATCAGGAGGGCTGCCTCATCTGTACCAGTTGTGGAGCCAGCCGTTGCGGATAAGCGATACTTATAGTAGCTATGCAGATCACGAAGAGTAGCATCTTTCTGCGCGGCCTGCGCTTCCATGCCTATCATGGGGTGGGGGAGCAGGAGCAGATAGTGGGCAACGACTATACGGTAGACTTGCGCATGGCGTTTGCGGTGGACAAGGCAGCCCTGTCTGACGACGTGGCAGATACCGTCAACTATGCCGAGGTGTATGCCGTTGTGGCCCAAGAGATGCGGAGATCTCACCGCTTGTTGGAGAGTTTGGCCTATTGGATAGGCCAAAGCCTCTTCGAGCGGTTCCCTGAAATCTCGTCGCTGTGCCTTTCGGTAGCCAAGCTCAATCCTCCTATGGGAACCGATGGCGGCTCGGCGGGAGTGGAGTTACACTTAATAAATGATAAAACTATTCTTTAGTTTGTGGTTTTGTGACAATTAATCATTATTTTTGCAACGTAATGCGGATGCAGGCGATGCGATGGGCATGCTGTTTGTCATGCGTGCTCATGTTGTGTGTCGTGCCGGTTTTGGCTGATGGTGGCCGACGATTCACACTCGTCATCGATCCGGGTCACGGCGGACACGACCAAGGCGCACCGGGAGCCATCTCCGTGGAGAAAAACCTGACCCTGCGCTATGCACTTGCTTTCGGTAAGTTGGTGGAGACTCATTGTCCTGACGTGAGGGTGGTCTATACGAGGAAGCGGGATGTGTATCTCAAACTCTTCGACCGTGCCGAGATTGCCAATCGGGAGCATGCAGACCTGTTTATCTCCTTCCATGTCAATGCGGTAGAGGGCAGTCACAACGTGCGTGGATTCCAAACCTACACGTTGGGCAGGGGAAATACCACAGGTAATAAGGGTATTTTGGAGAATCTGGACGTGGCCAAGCGCGAGAACTCGGTCATCTACATGGAGAAAGACTACCAGCAGGTGTATAAGGGAATAGACCTCAACTCGGCAGAGGGCGACATCATGTTTGAGTTTATCGCCGACAAGAACCGTGAAAAGAGTGTAGAACTGGCCCGCTACATGCAGCGCGAGGTCTGCAAGGCCACCGGCCGACACAATGGCGGTGCCCACCAGAACAATCTGGCTGTGCTGCGCCTCACTTCGATGCCGAGTTGCCTGCTTGAGTTGGGCTTTATCTCTACGCCCGATGAGGAACGCTTCCTCAATACGGATGCAGCAGTCAACCGATTTGCATCGGGTATCTACAATGCCTTTGTGCAATACAAGAACCGGTATAGCAATAAGAACTCGGTACCGTACAAGACGATTCCCACCGAGGGGCAGCAGCTGCCCGAAGTGGTGCCCGATGAGTATCGGGAGGTACCCCAAGCCACCCGTCAGGCTGTGCCGATGACCAAGTTGGTGCCGGCCAAAAAGGTGGAAGAGCAGCCTGTACAGGCGAGTGAGGAGTCCAAGCCGCAAGAGCCACAGGTGCAGACCGATGGCCGTCCGGTGTTCAAGATTCAGATCATGGCCAGTCCCTTCCCACTGAAAAAGGGTGACAAGCAACTCAAAGGTCTGTCCCCTGTCGAAAGTTATGAGGAAGGCGAGTATGTGAAGTACACCTATGGTGCCTCGACCAACTATAACGAGATATATCGTTTGCGGAAGACCATCCTCGACAAGTTCCCCCAGGCGTTCATCATCGCTTTCAGGGGAGACCAGAAGATGAATATCAACCAGGCCATCCGCGAATTCAAGTCTAACAGATAGATAGATGTAATATGAAGTTTTTCACCAAAGAAGTCAAGATTGCTCTTGCAGCCATTTTGGGCATCATCGTCCTTTATTTCGGCATGAATTTCCTGAAGGGAATGACGCCTTTCTCCAACGACAGCACCTATTGCGTCAAGTTCAAGGACATCAGCGGCTTGTCAGCGTCCAGCCCCATTCTGGCCAATGGCTATCAGGTGGGTGTGGTTACGGGCATCAGCTACGACTATGCCACCAATGGCGGCGCAGTGGTGCGCTTTGATGTAGACAAGGCCCTCTCCATCCCCCGTGGGAGTACGGCGGAGATAGAGAGCGACATGATGGGAAACGTGAAGATGAACCTGATTCTGGGAGATAATGCAGCGGGATTCCTACATCCGGGCGACACCATTACAGGATCGGTCAATGGCGGCGCTATGGGTAAATTGGCTGAGATGGTGCCTGCTGTGGAGCGCATGTTGCCTAAGCTTGACTCTATCATGGCCAGCCTCAATACGCTGTTGGCCGACCCTGCCATCGCCCAGTCGCTCCACAATGTGCGCGATGTCACCTCAGGTCTCACTACTTCTACCCAACAACTCAACCAGTTGCTTGCCGGACTGAACCGACAGGTTCCTGCGATGATGACAAAGGCCGACGGCACGCTCGACAATGTGCAGCAGCTCACCGCCAATCTGGCTGCAGTAGACGTGGCTGCCACGATGGCCAAGGTAGATCAGACCATAGAGAATGTGCAGACCATTACCGCCCAGTTGAACAGCAGCGAGGGTACGCTTGGATTGCTCATGCGCGATCCCACCCTGTACCGCAATCTCAGCAATACGATGGGTAGTGCCGACAGTCTGCTTATTGACTTGCGTCAACACCCCAAACGTTACGTCCACTTCTCGCTTTTCGGGCGTAAGGACAAGTAATCACCTCTAAACGTACATTACATCCAATGAGAATAGGCGTTATCGTCGCAATGGAGAAAGAGCTTGCGCAGCTGCGTACCTTGTTGCATAACGAGGTGGTGGAGCATGGTGCCACCCGTGATTGGGTCACGGGGCGCATCGGAGACAACCAAGTGGCTATCCTGCAATGCGGTATAGGAAAGGTGAATGCGGCGATTGGTGCCACCGAACTGATTGCTGGCTGGCAACCCGACGTGATGGTGTCGTCGGGAGTGGCTGGCGGGGCTGACATCACGCTGCATGTGGGCGACATGGTAGTAGGTACGCAATATGTGTACCATGATGCCTACTGCGGCAGCGAGTGCGCCTATGGCCAGTTGCAGGGCCTGCCTGCCCGATTTGAGGCGGCTTCGTCGCTGCTTGGCTGCTTGGCAGACATGGAGGTCGCCACGCCCATCCGTCAAGGTCTGATTGTGAGTGGCGACTGGTTTGTAGACTCTCGCGAGAAAATGCGTGAGATTCTCTCCCATTTCCCCGAGGCGATGGCCGTAGATATGGAGAGTTGTGCCATCGCCCACACTTGCTATCTCTACAAGGTGCCTTTTGTCTCGATGCGAATCATCAGCGATGTGCCGCTGAGCGACCATAAAGCTGCCCAATATTTCGATTTTTGGGACCGTTTGGCTGATGGCTCGTTCCAAGTGTTGCGCCCGTTGCTGCAAAGTCTCTGATTATCCTTTATAATAATGACCAACCCGTAAACAAATGGAAAAAATACCCAGTTTTACCATCGACCATGAGCGGCTGTTGCGTGGCATCTATGTGAGCCGACGCGACCAAGTGGGTGGCGAAGAAGTCACTACCTTCGACATTCGCATGAAAGAGCCCAACCGCGAGCCTGTGCTCCATCAAGGGGCGATACATACCATCGAACATTTGGCAGCCACCTATCTCCGCAACGATGCCGAGTGGCGTGACCGAGTCATCTATTGGGGACCGATGGGATGCCTCACGGGCTGCTATCTCTTGCTCCGCGGACATTTGGAGAGCAGGGATATTGTGGATTTGATGCGCCGTACTTTCCGTTTTGTGGCCGATTTTGAGGGCGAAATACCCGGTGCTGCAGCCCGTGATTGTGGCAACTATCTGCTCCATGACTTGCCGATGGCGCGGTGGGAGGCATGCAAATATGTAGAGGAAGTGCTTGATTGCATTACCGAGGCCCAGTTGGCCTATTAGAAAGTATCACATAAGCATAAAAATAGAGGTAAGCGAAGGATTTCCCACACGCTTACCTCTATTTTTTTGTAGGCTGATTATCGTTAGAAGACCACTTCCACCGGACAGTGGTCGCTCCCCATGATGTCTGTGTGGATGCTGGCCGACTGCAGGCGTGATGCCAAGCGTTCCGAAACGAGGAAGTAGTCGATACGCCACCCCACGTTTTTCTCGCGTGCCTTAAACCGATACGACCACCAGCTGTATCTCACCTCATCCGGATGCAGATATCTGAACGTATCGACAAATCCGCTGCTGAGCAGTTGGGTCATCTTGGCGCGCTCCTCATCAGTGAATCCCGCATTGCGGGTATTGGTCTTCGGATTTTTCAGGTCTATCTCCTGATGGGCAACATTCATGTCGCCACACACTACCACCGGTTTGTGCTGGTCCAGGCGATGCAGATAGGCTTGGAAGTCATCCTCCCACTGCATGCGATAGTCGAGGCGACGCAGACCATCCTGAGAATTGGGCGTGTAGACCGTCACGATGTAGAAGTCGGGCATCTCCAGTGTGATGACACGTCCCTCATGGTCGTGCTCCTCGATGCCAATGCCATAGCTCACCGACAGCGGTTCGTGCCGGGTGAAGATGGCCGTGCCCGAGTAGCCTTTCTTCTCGGCATAGTTCCAATACGATTGGTAGCCCTCAAACGACAGGTCGAGTTGTCCGGCCTGCATCTTGGTTTCCTGCAAGCAGAAGAAATCGGCATCCAAAGCCTTGAACACCTCAGCAAAACCTTTGCCTGCACAGGCCCTGAGGCCATTCACGTTCCACGATATGCACTTCATAGTCTGTTGATAGTGATGCTTGTTGATACATTAGATGCGCTGTCCGCGCAGCAGATTCATAAACTCCTCGCGGGTCTTGGCCTGGTTGAAGGCTCCGCTGAAGGCACTCGTAGTGGTAATCGAGTTGTTTTTCTCCACGCCTCGCATCTGCATGCACATGTGCTTGGCCTCTACCACCACCATCACGCCCAGTGGGCGCAGCGTCTCTTGTATGCAGTCCTTGATCTGCTGTGTCAGGCGCTCCTGCACTTGCAGCCGATGGCTGTAGATGTCCACCACCCGGGCTATCTTGCTCAGACCGGTGATGTAGCCATTGGGGATGTAGGCCACGTGCGCCTTGCCGTAAAACGGGAGGATGTGGTGCTCGCACATAGAGAAGAAGTCTATGTCCTTCACGATGACCATCTGGTCGTATTTCTCCTCAAACAGGGCATCGGTCAGCACCTTGTGCGGATCTTGGCTGTAGCCCCGGGTGAGTACCTGCATGGCTTTGGCCACGCGCATGGGAGTTTTTTGCAGTCCCTCCCGAGTCGGATCCTCTCCCAGCAGTGTCAGAATTTCGCCATAATGCGATGCCAGGGCGTCGAGTCCCTCGCGATATTGTGTTTCTGTTTCCATAAATCAGTATTGAACCGTGATTTTTCCCTTGACGATGGTAGCCGATTTGTAGCCCATCTTGCGCAACTGTTGTAGCATCCAGTCAGCTTCCTCGTAGTTGCGGTAGTTTCCCACCCTGCAAATCCAGCGTGGGGAATAGAAGTGGACGTAGACTGGCTGTCCGGGAAACTTCATCTTTATCTCGTTTCTGATACGTTCCGCCTGCTGTCGGTCCTCACGGGTGTTGCCGCCTGCAAAGGCCTGCACCCTATACCCGTCTACCTTGTAGCTGTTGCGCATCACTTTCTTGCGCATGTCCACGGTCGGTATCTCTTCTGTATATTCGCTCTCGTTGTTTTTGGCGGCCTCGGTCTTGGCCGGACTTTCTTTCTTGGCTGTTTCAGCAGCCTTAGGTTTGTCTGTCTTGGCGTGTGTGGCGGTTGTAGGCGCTTTGGCCCCGTCGGTCTTCGTGGTGTTGCCGGCGGTTACCGTCTCCTTGTTGCTGCCGTTTACCAGTTCGTCGATAGCCTTACTCTGCGTTACGGTCACAGTGCCTTTACCCGGGGCGGTCTGCCTCAGTTGGTCCATAAAAGTCTGTGCGCGGGCAGCGGTCGCAGTGGCCAGCACGATGATGCCTATCGTGACGAATCGTCTCATCTGTAGTATAGGTTGGATGTGAAAAAGGCACCTGTCCCAGTCTGTTGAGACTTGGGGACAGATGCCGGGTATGTATCAGTCTGTTATTTCCAAGCGTCGATGATACCCTTGAAGTCAGCAGTCTTCAGTGAAGCGCCACCGATGAGTCCACCGTCGATATTGGGCTTAGAGAAGAGCTCCTTGGCGTTAGAGGCTTTGCAGCTGCCACCGTAGAGGATGGTGGTGTCGTCGGCCACTTCCTGACCATACTTCTCGGCAACGATGGCACGGATGTAAGCCAACATCTCCTCTGCCTGCTCCGAAGTAGCGGTCTTGCCGGTACCGATGGCCCAGATGGGCTCGTAAGCCAGCACGATGCTCTTCCACTCCTCAGCTGTGAGGTTGAATACAGAGCCATCCAGCTCAGCCTTCACCACCTCATTCTGCTGGTTTGCCTCGCGCTCCTCGAGAGTCTCGCCACAGCAGAAGATTACCTTCAGACCGTTGGCCAATGCCAGCTGTACCTTCTCCTTCAGGATCTCAGCGGTCTCTCCGTAGTACTGGCGACGCTCAGAGTGGCCAAGAATCACGTACTGTGCACCGGTAGACTTCACCATTGCGGCAGAAACCTCACCTGTGTAAGCACCCTTCTCCTTGTCAGCGCAGTTCTCGGCACCGAGACCCACTACCTCTGCATCGAGTACCTGGGCTACACTTGCCAGATGGATAAACGGCGTGCAGATTACCACGTCGCAGTTGGGCTTGTCCTGTACCAATGCGTCATTGATTTCCTTTGCCAAAGCAACACCTTCTTGCAGGTTCATGTTCATCTTCCAGTTGCCTGCTACGATTTTCTTTCTCATTTTTCTTCTTTATTAATGGTTGATGTATCTTTTCTGAGTCTTTTCTTTCGGTTGCGTACCCATTGGCTCCATGCCCACGTGCGGTCGGCGAGCGTCAGGAGCACGAGCGGCAGCACAAACCAGAGCAGTGCGGTGGCTATCTTCTGTGCCACACGCTCCTGGGCCATCTTGCCTATGGGCAACTGGTCGAGTGGTGCCGTCAGTTTCTCGGCCTTGGGCAGCTTGTTGTGGCTCCATTTGCCGATTACCACCCCCTCCTTGAGCAGTACCAGACCGGGATTGCTGCGGATGATGGTCTTGAGCGTGGTCTCGTCGGTATTGCAGAATGGGTATTCGGCCCCCGTGATGTCCTGCCAGTGCCTGATGGCCTCGCTTCCGCTGGCCGTGAGGCAGTAGAAAGGAATCTGCTGTGCCTGACAGTACTCGTACAGCTGGTCGATGTCGCCGAAGTTGGAATCGTCGGCGTGCTCCAGATGGGGCGAGATGAGCAGGAAGGTATAGCCTTCGTGCGTGAGCACCGAGTCGGTGATGTCTTCCCCGTCGTCTGTCCGCTGGATGGCGAAATCGTGGATGGGCGGCACGTAGCCTTCCTCGGTCTGCACGGTCTTGCTGTCTACAAACTCCCACGTGGAGTCAGGATAGTTGTCGAGCGTAAACTCCTTTTCCACACCGTCCTTTTGCAGGATAAAGGTGGTCTCATACTTCGGCAGCTTGGCTCCTTCGGGAATCTGCATGCCAGCCCTGATGTCGGCACCTACGTGATACGGGCGGAAGTCGAACCTCGGCAGTGTGTACAGGCTGTACAGGCTCGAGGCGAGTATGTAGAGTACCGTGTAGTTGACGGCTATCCACTGGTTGGTCCTCGACACAAACCGCACCATGCGGAGCGGCCATCGGTAGAGCACCACCGCACAGGCCAGCAGGATGAGGTTCTTGACCAGCGTCTCCCAGTTGCTGAGTGTCACGGCATCGCCGAAACAGCCACAGTCTTTCACCGGGTCGGCCACGGCTATCCACACCGTCACGGCCGTCATGATGGCCATCAGCACCAGCACTGCCCTGGACATCATCCTGCGGCGCATGGCCAGCACCACAAACACGCCGAGCGAGAACTCGAGCGTCGACAGGGCGATAGACGACAGGAGCGACAGCCAGTCGGGGATGTAGTCCGACAGTCCCAAAGCCCCCGCATAGTCCTGTATCTTGTACTGTGTGCCCAGCGGGTCGATGGCCTTGACGTATCCGGAGAAGATAAACGTCAGTCCAATCACCGCCCGGCAGACATTCACCAGTATTGTCAGTAGCCTATTCACCTTCCTTCAGTTTGATAGCCCCAAACACGGCATAGTTGATTACGTCCATGTAGTTGGCATCGATACCCTCCGACACCAGCGTGTGCCCGTGCAGGTTTTCGATCTCCTTGATGCGCTCTATCTTGGTCAGTATGAAGTCGGTGTAGCTGCTCACCCGCATGCCGCGCCACGCCTCGTCGTAGTCGTGGTTCTTGCGGATCATGAGCGCCAGCGCCTCTTCGGCAAACTCGTCATACCACCGCAGCGCCTCGGCAGGCGTGATATCCACGCTGTCCACATAGCCTTTGGCCAGCTGGATGAGGCCCACGATGCCATAGTTGACCAGTGCCACAAACTCGGGCCTGATGCCTTCGCCCACCATCGATGCGCCCTTGGTCTCCAACGAGCGTATGCGCTTGGCCTTGATAAACAATTGGTCGGTGAGAGACGACGGACGCAGGATGCGCCACGATGCACCATAGTCGTGGAGTTTCTTCTCGAACAGTGACCGGCACTCCGAGATAATCGCCTTGAACTGGTCTTCTGTGTTAACTGTTGCCATATACGGATGCAAAGTTACTGATTTGTCACGAATTGGCCAAGACATCGCCACGGTAAAGCGTGCCCCTTTTGGCCTTTTTGCATTTACTCTTCCTGTTGGCGGCGATGGATTACGCGCACCGTGCCGCAGAGCGCGTCGTAGCGTATCTGCAGCGAGTCTTTCTTGATGCCGATAAAGTTGCGCTCCCTGATGGTCTGCGCCGCATTGTACTGTGCGGTCACGGCCTGCAGGGCCGAGTCGGTGCGCGCTATGTCCTCCTGCGTCATCTTCAGCGAGGCTTCCTGCCACAGCTTCAGCGCCTTGTGCCGCACCTCCACGGCTTCGGCGTAGCGTGTACGCAGCGAGGTGATCGAGTCCAGGCACGCCCTGTACTTGCCGTCGGCATAGAGCCGCTCGGCACAGGCCAGCAATTCTTCGGCCTCTCGGTGGCCGTTGTCGCCGCACGATGTGGCCAAGAGCGCCACCATGCAGGCTATCCCTACCGTCAAACATTTCTTCATGTGTGCAAATGTAATAAAAAAATCTTGTATATCCCATGGATTTGGCCGAAAAAATAGCGTCCCCCTTCTGCCCCCTCTGTCCCCATTGGCGGGCTAAAGGTGGCATTTGGCTCACCTAAATGCGGCATTTAGCCTGTCTAAACGTGGCATTTGGGTTTCTCAAACGCCATTACCCATCTGGCGAGGGGCGGCGGAGTGGGGGAGCAGGAGACAAAAAATGTGGGCGGATGTTTGGCGATGATGGCCGAATTTTTTACTTTTGCAGCGACAACCAACCGATGTTAGGACATGATGCAACTGCAGACGCATGTAGAGATACCCCATGCCCCCTTTGAGATAGCGCCCTGTGCGCGTATGCTCTTTGTGGGTAGCTGTTTTGCCGACCACATGGGGCGGCGATTTGCCGAAGACCGATTCCGGGTGACAGCCAACCCTTATGGTGTGATGTACAATGCCGTGAGCATAGGCCACACCCTCTGCCGTGTCGTGGACGAGGCTGCCCCCACCGAAGACTACTCGGTGGCGGTGCTCACGCTCGGGACCAACCATATCTACATACTCAACGAGACGGGCGAGGTGGTGGACAACTGCCAGAAACGGCCCCAACGGCTCTTTACCGAGCAGCAGATGACGGTGGCCGAGACCGTGGAGAGCCTGGTCAGCAGCATCCTCATGCTCAGGGAGCGGTGGCCACAGATGCGCGTGGTGCTCACCGTGAGCCCCATACGCTACCGCAAGTATGGCTACCACGGCAGCCAGCTCTCCA
Source organism: Prevotella sp. (assembly GCA_051869355.1). GTDB lineage: Bacteria > Bacteroidota > Bacteroidia > Bacteroidales > Bacteroidaceae > Prevotella. The sequence continues at coordinate 15,304 of JBJEAU010000017.1, forward strand.
AGGCCACGCTCCTGTTGGCTGCCGAGGAGGTGACACGCCGCGTGCCCGAGGTGTACTACTTCCCCGCCTATGAAATCATGAACGACGAACTGCGCGATTACCGGTTCTATCAGGAAGACATGCTGCACCCCACCGACCAGGCCGTGGGCTATATCTGGCAGCGTTTTGCCGAGACTTATTTCGGCGACGACACGTGGCAGTACCTGCGCGAGTGGCAACCTGTCAAGGAGGCCCTCGGCCACCGCCCCCTGCATCCCGACTCGGAGGCATATCGCCAGTTTATGGACAAAACATTGTCAAGAGCAAGGCAACTTTCAAAAAAATATCCTAACTTTGCACTGGATATAGAAATACAGTAGAACGATGACTTACACGATCGAAAAGGTGGCCACGCTGATAGGCGCACACCGCTATGGCACAACGGATGCCAACATAGGGTTTATCCTAACCGACAGCCGTTCGCTCTGTTTTCCCGAGGAGACGCTCTTCTTCGCGCTCCGGTCGGCCCGCAACGACGGGCATCATTACATTCCCGAACTTTATCGAAGAGGTGTGCGCTGCTTTGTGGTGTCTACCGTGCCTACAGGCTACGCCGAACAGTATGCCGGGGCCAACTTCCTGAAGGTCACCGACACCCTGCAGGCCCTGCAGCGGCTCGCTGAGCGACACCGCGAGGAGTTCGACATCCCCGTGGTGGGCATCACGGGCAGCAATGGCAAGACCATGGTCAAGGAGTGGCTGTACCAGTTGCTCTCGCCGCAGCTCTGTGTCACGCGAAGCCCGCGTAGCTACAATTCGCAGATCGGTGTGCCGCTCTCGGTATGGCTTCTTGGCAAGCACACGCAGGTGGGTGTGTTTGAGGCGGGTATCAGTGAGCCGGGCGAGATGTGTGCCCTCAGGGGCATCATCCAGCCCACCATCTCGGTCATCACCAATCTGGGCGCCGCCCATCAGGAAAATTTCGCCAGCATGGAAGACAAGTGTGCAGAGAAGGCGCAGCTCTTCCACGATACGCAGACCATTGTCTACAATGCCGACGACCCTGTGGTGGCCGGTGTGGTAGACCGTATGGGCTACAAGGGGGAGCGGCTGTGCTGGTCGTTGCGCGACACGGCAGCCCCCATGTATGTGAAACGGGTGGAGAAGACCGATACCGCCACACACATTATTTATATATATAAGGGCGGCGAGGAGCATGGCTACACGCTGCCCTTCATCGACGACGCATCGGTGACCAACTCGATTGTCTGTGCGGCGGTGGCCCTCAGACTGGGTGTGACGTTTGCTGACTTGGAGGCACGCATGCCGCAGCTGGAACCCATTGCCATGCGCCTGGAGGTGAAAGAGGGACAGCACGGCTGTACGCTCATCAACGATTCGTACAACTCGGATATCAATTCGCTCGACATCGCCCTCGACTTCATGAGCCGCCGCCCCGACCACAAGGGTCGCCGCCGAACGCTCATCCTCAGCGATATCGGGCAGAGCGGCGAGGCACCGGAGCGCCTCTATGGCGAGGTGTCCGGGCTATGCCTCAAACGTGGTGTGGAGAAGTTTGTCGGCATTGGTCCACAGTTGTGCAGTCAGGCCAATGTGTTGCAGATAGGTGAGAAATATTTCTTCGAGAGCGTGGCCCAGTTTGTGGGTAGCGACGTGTTCCACTCGTTGCACGACGAGGTGATTCTCATCAAGGGTGCGCGCCAGTTCGGTTTCGACCAGCTCACCGAACTGCTGGTGCAGAAAGTGCACGAGACCATCCTCGAAGTGAACCTTGGGGCGGTGGTGAAGAATCTTAACTGGTACCGCTCGTTCCTGAAGCCGGAGACCAAACTGGTCTGCATGATCAAGGCCGATGCCTACGGCGCCGGCTCTGTGGAGATTGCGAAGACGCTGCAAGACCATCGTGTGGACTATCTCGCCGTGGCCGTGGCCGATGAGGGCGTGACGTTGCGCAAAAACGGCATTACGTCCAATATCATGATCATGAACCCGGAGATGACGGCCTTCAAGACCATGTTCGACTACGATTTGGAGCCTGAGGTCTACTCTTTCCGTCTGCTCGAGGCGCTCATCAAGGCGGCTGAGAAAGAGGGTATCACCGACTATCCCGTACATATCAAGTTGGATACAGGCATGCACAGGTTGGGCTTCGACCCCTTGCACGACATGGAGCGCCTCATCGACCGCCTGAAACGGCAGAATGCGGTCATTCCGCGGTCGGTATTCTCCCACTTTGTGGGTTCAGACAGCGACGGGTTCGATGTGTTCAGCGCGGAGCAGTTTGCCCGTTTTGACCAAGGAAGCCGTCAGTTGCAGGCCGCCTTCGACCACCGCATCCTGCGGCATATCGACAATTCGGCCGGCATCGAGCATTTCCCCGAACGCCAGTTGGATATGTGTCGGCTGGGATTGGGCCTCTACGGCATCAATCCGCGCAACAACCAGGTCATCAACAATGTGTCGACGCTCAAGACCACCATCCTCCAGTTGCGCCAAGTGCCGGCAGGCGAGACGGTGGGCTACAGCAGGAAAGGCAAGATAGTGCGCGACAGTGTGATCGCGGCCATCCCCATCGGGTATGCCGACGGACTGAACCGCCATCTCGGCAACGGCCACTGCCATTGTCTGGTCAACGGACAGCCGGCACCCTATGTGGGCAATATCTGTATGGATGTGTGCATGATCGATGTCACGGGTATCGACTGCAAGGAGGGCGACACGGTCGAGATCTTTGGCGACTACCTGCCTGTAACGGTGCTCAGTGATGTCCTCGATACTATTCCTTACGAGGTGCTGACGGGCATCAGCAACCGTGTGAAGCGCGTGTACTACATCTGATAAAGACCTTTTAAAAGGTAAAAAAGTAAAACGGTAAAGAGGTAAAACGGTAGGGGTTAAACGGTAATACTCCTTTCGATTGGAAATTGTGGGGATGCACGATGGGTGTATCTCCACAATTTCTTGTTTATTCATGAAAAAAATGCGGAAAAGGATGGGGATGTCAATCTTTTCTGTTATCTTTGCACATGATAGGTTTTGACCCTGCAATGAGCGTATGCTCCATTGCTTCGGGGCAGTGCCATCTTGACACACGGTCAATGACTTAATAACATGAAACCAACACTTTAAAATAATGAATAATTCGCAATCTACCAAGATGACCAACTTTCGTTGGGTGATTTGCGCGATGCTCTTTTTCGCCACTACCGTCAACTATCTCGACCGTCAGGCACTGTCTTTGACGTGGAAAGACTTTATCGCGCCCGAGTTCCACTGGAGCAATACCGACTACGGCAACATCGCCGCGGCCTTTGCCATCATGTACGCTATTGCCAACTTCTTCTCCGGCCGCATCATCGACTGGCTCGGCACGAAGCGCGGATACCTCTGGGCGATAGGCGTGTGGTCTGCCGGAGCCTGTCTGCATGCCCTGTGCGGCTGGGCCACGGAGCAGGTGGTGGGTCTGCACGATGCAGCCCAACTGGTGGGTGCTGTGGGCGACGTGGCTGCCACGGTGTCGATGGTCAGTGTCTACTTCTTCTTGGCCGCCCGCGTGGTGTTGGCTGCCGGAGAGTCGGGTAACTTCCCTGCCGCTGTCAAGGTGACCGCCGAGTATTTCCCCAAGAAAGACAGGGCTTATGCCACGGCCATCTTCAATGCCGGTTCCACCATCGGAGCCCTCATTGCTCCGCTGTGCATTCCTACATTGGCCAGCTATTTCAAACAGATGGGTGTGGGCAACGGATGGGAAATGGCGTTCGTGGCCATCGGTCTGCTCGGTTTCGTATGGATGGGCGTGTGGGTTTTTGTTTACAAACCATTGGAAAGCAATAAGTTTGTGAACCAGGCAGAGCGCGAATACATCCTGCACGACAGTCAGGAAGACGTGGAAACCGTGGAGACCGGACGTAAGATTGGTATCGGCGAGTGTCTGCGGTTGCGTCAGACGTGGGCGATATTGCTCGGCAAATTCCTCACCGACGGTGTCTGGTGGTTCTTCCTGTTCTGGACACCCGCCTACATCAGCGATGTCTATGGCTACGCCTCCGATACGCTCATGGCACAGATGCTCATCTTCGTGTTGTATGCAGTGACCATGCTGTCGCTCTATGGCGGCAAACTGCCCACCATCATCATCAACCGTACAGGACGCGATGCCTATACCTGCCGTATGCAGGCCATGCTCGTCTTTGCCCTCTTCCCCCTCTTGGGATTGTTGGCCCAGCCTTTCGGAGCCTATTCGTGCTGGCTCACCATCATCCTTATCGGTATCGTGGGAGCTGCGCACCAGTCGTGGTCGGCCAATCTCTATTCAGTCGGTAGCGACCTGTTCCCCAAGCGTGCCGTGGCGACCATTACCGGACTCAACGGTATGGCCGGAGGATTGAGTTCGTTCCTCATCAACATCCTTTCAGGCCGCCTGTTGGACCATGTTGAGGTGGCGCAGACCCACTTCTTCGGATTCCAAGGCAAGGAAGCTGGCTACTTCATGATCTTCTGCTACTGCTCGGTAGCCTATCTGATCGGATGGATTGTCATGAAGGTGCTCGTGCCCAAGTACAAGCCTGTTGCAGCGTAAAGGGCATTGTCAGAGGGCGAGGACATCGCACGCCCGAAGGACAATAAAGCCTGTAAGGCAGTACATATAATAAAGTGTATAGCCTTACAGGCATTTTTTATCAGCCCGGAGGGCTATACCCTGAGTAACCGAGGGGCAACGCCCTCGGTCATACAGTGTCCAAACTAATCTTAGCCTGAAAGGCTGTACATCATACGTGAAAGATGTATTGCCCTCCAGGCAAAAATGGAGTTGGTGCCTGTGTTATCCGCGGGCGTTGCCCGTCGGTTGCTCTTTGTACAGCCCTACGGGCTATTGTCAACTGCGTTTTTCCTATAATTATAGGATGGTGGTAACATGCTGTAATCGACAATCAGAGAATTTTTCTTCATGGAGGGCACCAAATGCCTACCTGTAGGGACATACCTTGGTGTGTCCGCATGTAGGCAGCGAATCCCCTTGCAAAAAGCCCTCACCCTATCCCT
>JBJEAU010000018.1:0-20207 GCA_051869355.1 Prevotella sp.
TGCAGTACATGAAACAAATGTTTCCCAGATGTTTCCCGAACCCTATCTATGTGGTTGATAATCAGTATTCCTTAGCAGCGGCGCAGGCAGCGGTAGAGGAATAAACAAAACCCACATAAAAGGGGAGGTGGAACGCCTGTGTTCCATCTCCCTGTTTTTATATGACAAGAAGCAAACGAACAAAAGGAAAATCATTGAGAGACAAACTATAAGAATGAAGAAACTTCTTATTCTCTTGTGTTTGGCCTTTTCGATAAGTGCCAGCGCAATCGTAGACCATTTTGTAGCCGTCGATTTCGGTACAGAGCGCCAAGAGGCATTGCGCTCCATCAAAGCCCGGTTCGGCGAGCCTAACGCAGAAGAAGACAATAGCATTGTGTACTATGACAAAGAGTGGAACGGCTATAAATTCACCAAGATAGTCTTCGGCTTTGAGCAACCCAGTCGTGGGGGATATTTTAACGAGGCACGTTTCTTTGTGGCTGAGCCTACTCGCAACGCTGCCGTGCGCCAACGAGAGGCTTTGGTGACAAAACTGCGCGAGAAATACAGCATCACCCATGATTATGAGGAAAACGGAAACAAGTTTTATAAAGGTGGGACATCCCCTGAAGGTATCGGATTTCTCTTTACCGTCTATACCCAAAAGCGGGAGGGGAAATGGACTACCGAATTGAGATACGGTGCATTTCATAAACTGAAGAAATAAGCATGAGAAAAACATTATTGACATTGGCGCTGATGGTTTCGACATTGGCAGCATCGGCAAAGTCGATGAAGGACTTGTGGATTTCCATGCCAGACTCCATGATTCCTTACCTAACACGTGATATGCGTGCTGAACTGGTCAATGCGGAAGAGACAAAAGAGATCAACAATGCACTGGGTGGAAAAACCCGTATGGACACATTGACCCATCGGTATCTTCGTGTGACATTAACCGAAGCCTCGCAGATTGAGATGCGCCTGTTGCCTTCTACCCAAGGCGATTCGGTGCTGTGTGTGGTACAGACCTACAAGGGTAGCTTACCAGAAAGCGTTGTCAACCTCTACACCCAGGAATGGGAGAAGATGGACACCAAGCAGCTCTTCGACGGCCAAAGTGCCAAGTGTGTTGCGCAGACGCTGGTGGAGCGTCCAGATACGATGACAGCGCAACAGTTCGAAGAACTGCAACTGCTTTTAGACCCCATGTTGATCCAGATGGCACTCAGCATAGACAGCGATGAAATTGTCTTCACAGCATCAGCGCCCATGCTTGACAAGAAAGACCAAATGCAAGTAAATGCAATACTTATGCAAAGAAAATTTAAATGGGCAGACAATTCGTTTAAAAAAGTTATAAACTAAGATTTTGTCACCCAAAATATTTGGATTTCAAGAAAATAACATTATCTTTGCATCGTGTTTTTCATGGTATTAGATTATTAAGGTTTAGAAAGATTGGTTGTCGTGAGACAATCAATTTTTTTTGTGCCCTACCCACCGTTTTTTCACATACTTCACAGCACTTTCCATTGCCCACATTTTTCGGGTCACACAGCACGATTTCTGGACTTCCAAGGCAATAAAAATCCCCATGCCATACGTTGACCAAGAACGCGACGGCATGGGGACTGACGCACAAAAAAATGTGGCTATACAGTTTACTGCATGTGTTCCATGAAGAAATTGGCTATCTGACGCAGCAAATGATTGCGTGTATTGCCGCCCGATATGCCATGATTACGATTGGTGTACCACAGTTCCTTAAAATCCTTGTCGGCCTGCACCAACGCCTCGGCATACTCAAACGAGTTTTGGGGATGCACGTTATCATCGGCCATGCCGTGGCAAATCAGCAAGGCACCATGCAAATCCTTGGCACGGCCAATCGGATTGGTGGCATAGCCCTCTGGATTCTCCTTGGGTGTACGCATATAGCGCTCTGTATAGACAGTATCGTAATATCTCCAATCCGTAGGAGGCGCAACAGCCACTCCGGCACAGAATACGCCGCTACCGTCGCTCAGACTCATCAACGTGTTGAAGCCACCAAAGCTCCAGCCCCAGATTCCGATGCGCTTGGCATCGACAAAGCTCTGTTTACCCAACCAACGGGCAGTTTCCACCTGGTCACGCGACTCAAGGACGCCCAGATTCTGATAGATACACTTCTCAAACTCTGCTCCACGGCCTCCAGTGCCTCTACCGTCGACACAAACAACGATGAAGCCCTGCTGTACAAGATAATGGTCAAAAGCACCGCCCTGCCCCATAGAACCGGCACTCCATGAGTTGACTACTTGTTGGCTACCCGGGCCTCCGTACTGGAAAAGCACAACAGGATACTTCTTAGAAGCATCAAAGTTTGCTGGTTTCAGCATCCAGCCATCGAGTTTCACGCCCTCTGACGAGGTGAAACTAAACATCTCTCTGCCCGTCCATCCATACTGGGCAACCTTCTCTTTAAGGGCGGCATTGTCTTCCAACACAGACAACACCTTACCTTTCTGGTTGCGCAAGGTATAAACGTACGGTGTATTGAGATTGCTCCACGTATTGACAAAGCACTGATAATCGCCCGAGAAGATGGCCGAATTCCATCCCTCTTTGTCAGTGAGGCGCTCTATCTTCCCGTTCTTATGTGCCACATAGACCTGCCGGTCATGCGGATTGAGCGCAGCCGCCTGATAGTAAACATCTCCCGTAGCCTCGTCGTAGCCATAGACAGCCGTAATGTCAAAGTCACCATCGCCTATCTTACGCAATTGCGTGCCCACTCTGTTATAAAGGTAGAGATGCATATAACCGTCGCGGTCGCTCGGCACCAAGATGGTCTGATGGCCGATGATGATACCCTCCATCGACTCCTCCTTGACATAGCGCTTCGAAGTCTCCTTGATGAGCAGTTTGGCCACCGTGCTACGCGGATTGACAGCATAGAGATTCAGTTCATCCTGATGGCGGTTCATCGTGTACACCACCAGCTGCTGGGCATCGTCGGTCATCTTGATACGGGGTATGTAGCCATCGGCATCGAGCGGCACCTGCAACTGGCGGGTCTGATGACTCTTGATGTCATAGCTCCAAGCCGTCACGACCGAGTTGTCCTCTCCTGCCTTGGGATATTTATAGGAGTACAGACCGGGATACGCATCATATTCCATTCGTGTGGGACGGGCACCCTTGAAGAGCTGCAGCGAATAGGTCTTCACCTTGCGCTCGTCATATTTTACCCAGCAGATCATGGTTCCGTCTGCATTGAAACAGAAAGAACGGTTATGACCAAACTCTTCCTCATTCACCCAATCGGGAATACCATTGATGACCTCGTTAAACTTACCATCCTTGGTCACCTGGCTTTCCGCATTGTCGTACAGCAGTTTGACCAGATAGATGTTGTTATCCCTCACAAAAGCTATCTGATTGCCATCCGGCGACCACAGTGGCACCTGCTGCTTGCCGCCGTCCGAAAGACGCTCCAATCGGGTAGTCTTAATGGTATAGATATAAAAATCGGCCTTGTAAGAGCGACGGTACACCGACTCGGTGCGTGTACGAATCAGCATCTTGTCACCCTTAGGCGACATGATATAGCCATCGAAAGCATCAATCTTCTCACCCAATGTCTTATTGACATCAAAGAGCACGGCTGTCTGCTGGCCAGTGCGGAACGAGCAACGCAAGATCTGCTTGCCATCCTGGCTGATCCGTGCATACTGGTCGGTACCGGGAATGGGGTCGATACCGTGGACTGACTGAGCAGCAAACTCCCCAGAGGTGACAGACTTGATGTCCATCTTCTTGGCAGCCTGCACATAACTTACAGCCATCAGGCATACCACAAACGTGATAATCAACTTTTTCATACGATATGTTATTCTTGAATTTACTTGATGCAAAGTTACAAAATACTTTGTGGTTTTCATAGGATACTCTCTATAATTTTGTAATTTTGCATGCGATTATGGACCAGCATTACAACGATTACGGTACATGGATACGGAGACAGTTCCCGTTTCGTGTTCAGAAAATCTCGATAGACGGTGGCTTCTCCTGCCCCAACCGCGATGGGCGCATCTCATTGGGCGGCTGTACCTATTGCGACAACCGCACCTTCAACCCAGCCTACTGTGACCGTACCAAGAGCGTGGCTGAACAAATAAAGGAAGGCAAGGCCTTCTTTGCCCGAAAGTACCCCGACATGAAGTATCTGGCTTACTTCCAGTCTTTTACCAATACATACGCCCCTGTAGCCGAACTGAAACGACTTTACGAAGAAGCATTGGCCGAACCTGATATTGTGGGCATCGTCATCGGAACAAGGCCAGACTGTATCAGCGATGCCCTACTCGATTATCTGGAGGATCTCAACCAGCAAACCTTCCTTATCGTGGAATATGGAATCGAAAGCACCAATGACGACACGCTGCGCCGTATCAACCGCGGACACGATTTTGCCTGCAGCCGTAGAGCCATTGAGCGCACCCACCAGCGGGGAATCTTCACCTGCGGCCATGTGATTCTGGGACTTCCGGGCGAGGACGAGGCCGAAAACCTTCGACAAGCACACCAGCTCTCTGCCCTCCCCTTAGACATTCTCAAGATACACCAGATGCAGATCATACGCGGTACCGTACTGGCACGCCAATACGCCGAAAATCCGTTTCACGTGTACAGCGTGGAAGAATACATCTCTCTGATAGGGAAATACATCCAGCATCTGCGAAAGGACATCGTGCTGGAACGATTTGTAAGCCAATCGCCTGCCGACATGCTGATTGCCCCCAAATGGGGACTGAAAAACCATGAATTTACCGACCGGCTGAACCGCCACCTGCGGCTCCACCAAATCTATCAAGGGCGTATGACCGAATAATCGTCCATCTCCATCAGTTCCGCGATGGTAGTTTTGGGATGCTTGTGCATATATTTGCCTACCATCACCACATACCGCGTCTTGAAGAATCTGTGCCCCAGCGACTTGTTGACCACCCACATCACCTTGCCGATATGCAAGTCTTTCTCCATCTGTTTGCGATTCTCAAAATTGCGCATGGGATACAGGCTCAACAAGTAAAATGTGAGGCAATCGGGCACGATGTGCGCCCGCGTCATCGTGACACGCTGCTGATAGGGATAAAACTTGAGATAGAGCGGATAGTTGACACCCAGATACTTGTCCAGACAGATACCGATACTGCGATCGCCGATGATGATACTCTGGTCAAGTGCCCCTATCTGGGCATAGACCTTGGGCGTTGGAATATCGGGCAGCCATTCGCGCAGACGCTCAAAACTCTTGTTCAACTGTCCATTGATATCCTCCATATCGGCATAGGCCACCTCAGCATCCGACATGAGCACCTGCAATGTCGAATCCTGATAGAAACGCAGATACTTGCTGCTGATGTCTGGTTCAACCACCTCGCCGATCTGCAGCACCCGCTCTATCAGCGTTCGCGTCTCCACCGGATATTCCGTGTTCATCTCCTGAAGGGCTGCAAAATCGCCGGTACTGAGATAGCGGCTCTGCAGACGATCGTAGCGTGCCACCTTTATGGGACGAAAACTGTCGTTGAGCTCATAAGGCTTGAGTTTGAACTCGCAAGCCGTGCAGAGCCATACAGCCAGCATCATAAGACATGACATCCGCTTCATAGTACCTTCTTTCTTGATAATCACCGATACAAAAATAGTAAAAATAATTTTAAAAAACAAGCGTTTAAGCTAAAAATATACAAGAAAACACACCCTTGTCCATCTTATTTACTAAAAACCGTTACTTTCTACCGCATCCTTCTGTCTTGGGCAAGCATGCAAAGGTCTTTCTCCCTCTCACATAATATTGCCACAGTAGACTGATTCGGCTCCTCACGGGTGCCAACCCTTGCTTACGACCCTGCTGGATGCGCTTGCGGTCGTCTGCAAACTGTCCTCGCCAAGCCTTGAAGTCTCTGCGAGCCCGATAGATTGCCTTAAAATCTCCCACATTGCCGTGCAGCAGCAGTGTCTCAAAGGCAGCTACGTAATCGAGCCACCACCTGACGCGCATCACATGGCGCAACTCGCTGTCTGGCAGATTCTTATACAGCATGGTGAGATTGTTGCGGAAGTTGAGATAGGTTTTCCGTGGATTGCCTTGTGGCAGTGTGCCTCCACCTACATGGTACACACTACTCTGTGGCACACAATAGAGTTTGCGCCCCATAAGTCGCAACCGCCAACAGAGGTCAATCTCCTCATTATGGGCAAAGAATCGGCCATCCAACCCTCCTGCCGCCCAATAATCGGCACTGCGCACCAGCATGCAGGCACCGGTGGCCCAGGCTATCTCGGCCACCTCGTCATACTGTCCGCCATCTTGCTCTACCGTATCAAACAGTCGTCCACGGCAGTAGGGATAACCATAGCGGTCTATATAGCCACCGCACGCCCCGGCGTACTCAAACCGGTCGCGGTGGGCCACCGACAGCAACTTGGGCTGACAAGCTGCCGCCTCGGAATGCTCGTCCATAAAAGCGACCAGCGGCTGGAGCCATCCGGCACCTACCTCGACATCCGAGTTGAGCAGCAGATAATACTCGGCTTCTATCTGCCTAAGGGCACGGTTGTAGCCTTCAGCAAATCCATAGTTGGTGTCCAGCCCGATGGTCTTCACCTGCGGGAACTGCTCATGCAGCCACTGCATCGAACCATCGGTGGAGGCATTGTCGGCCACGTAGACTTCCGATTCCTCCACCTTATGTTGTATGACCGAAGGAAGGTACCGCTCCATCATGTGCAGCCCGTTCCAGTTGAGTATCACTATGGCCAGTCTCATATCAGTGTAGCTTTAAGCGCCGATCGGTCACGACTGAAGTCGCCCAGCCGCACACGCATCAGCTGATTGTCATATTCTTCACGTGCATCACGGGGCGAAAGCTCCACGCGCACATAGTTTTTCGTAAATCCGTACATCGCCTTGCCCCGTACAGATCGCTCAAAGAGCACCTCTGCCTCGCTGCCGATATGCCGCTCGTAAAAGGCATGCGTCTTCTCGTCGCTCAATGCCAGCAGCATGTCTGCCCTGCGACGCTTCTCCTGGTCATCCACCACGTAGGGGATGGCCAAGGCGGAGGTGCCGGGGCGCTCGGAATAGGGGAATACATGCAACTGCGTCACGTCCAGTCGCTTGATGAAATCATAGCACTCCTCAAAGTGTTCAGGATGCTCACCCCGGCAGCCGACCATCACGTCTACGCCGATAAAGGCATTGGGCATAAGCTGCTTGATTAGCTGTATCTTATGCTCGAAGAGGGCTGTATCATAACGCCTGTGCATCAGCTTGAGCACGTGGTCGGAACCACTCTGCAGCGGTATATGGAAATGGGGCATGAAAGCACGGCTGTTGGCACAATACGCTATCAGTTCATCATCGAGCAAATCGGGCTCCAGACTGGAGATGCGGAAACGGCTAATGCCTTCTACCTGGTCGAGTGCCTTGACCAAATCCACAAACCGCTCTTGGGTGCTCACCCCAAAATGGCCTATGTTGACACCTGTCAGCACAATCTCTTTGCCGCCCTCGCGTGCAGCTTCTTCGGCCTGTGCCACCAACGATGCCACCGACGGGTTACGCGAGAAGCCACGCGCATAAGGTATGGTGCAGTAGGTGCAGAAATAGTTGCATCCGTCCTGCACTTTCAGAAAATAGCGCGTACGGTTGCCTCGGGAACACGAAGGCTGGAAAGAGGTAATATCCTTGGTCTTGACCGAGTGGAAGCGGTGCAAGGCCTCATCCTGAGACAGGCGCGCTGTCCAGGCATCCGACAGATATTGGATGAGTTGGGCTTTCTCGTTGCTGCCGAGCACCAGATCCACACCCTCTATGCCGGCCACCCGCTGGGGTTCCAACTGGGCATAGCAACCAGTAACAACCACAAAAGCTCCGGGATTCTCACGTACCATACGGCGAATGGCCGTGCGGCACTTTCGGTCGGCCACTTCGGTCACCGAACAGGTGTTGATGAGACAGATATCAGCCCGCTCCCCTCGCTCCACAGTGCGCACTCCCATCTCCTGAAGCATCTTGCCAAAGGTGGAAGTCTCCGAGAAGTTGAGTTTGCAGCCCAATGTATAGTAGGCGGCCGTCTTGCCTTGAAATGCAGAAGTATCTATCATACCTTATTATATCTATAGGCAAATCTATTGATTCGGATGCAAAGGTAAGAAAAAGTTTAGAGTTAGCTGTAAATTACCTCCGCTTTTTTGGAGATAGGAACGTGACATACATCAAGAGCAAAAACGTTAACTTTCTTTCACAGAACGAAAATTATTGATTTTCAATAGGTTGCAAAAAAGTTACAAAATTGGTCGAAAAAAAATGCCCCAAAAAAGAACAACGTATCGAAAAAATACTTACCTTTGCATCGTTTTAATAAACAAATGATTGTTTTACAGATTTAAAAAGCAAAGAAAATGAAGAAATTGGTATTTATGTTCGTAGCTATCGCAGCTATCTCTTTCGCATCTTGTGGTAACAAAACAGCTGCTCCTGCTGAGGCTGAGGCTGATACAGCTCTCGTTGACTCTGTAGCTGACTCTCTGGCTGTTGACTCTGTTGCTGCTGACACTACTGTAGCTGAGTAATTTAGCACGAACTGAAAGCGAATCTACGCCGCTCAAGACCAAGTCTTGGGCGGTGTTTTTTGTATGAGGGTTTTCATATACCATCCTATCATGTACTGACGCAGTACCGTCAAAGACCATAAATGCCTGCTCGTACAAGGCAATAAAAAACAGGGGACAAACCGATGGATGAACCACGGTTTGTCCCCTGTTTGGTAAATTAATAATGCGATTAATACTCTGACCAAGCCTTGATGTCCACGTCATCGGGCTGCAGGGTGCAGAATGCGTAGATAAACGCACTGGCAAGACGACTATTGGTAATCAGCGGAATATTGAGGTCAATGGCTGTGCGACGTATCTTGTAACCATTGGTCAACTCGTGCTGTGTCAAGTCCTTGGGAATATTGACAACCATATCTATCTTTCGGTCGTGCATCAACGTGAGTGCCTGAGGTTCCATCCCTTCGTCTGATGGCCAATACACTCTGGTGTTCTCCACACCGTTCTCAGAAAGATATTTCGATGTTCCTCCTGTCGCATAGAGCTCGTAACCATTGCGCTTCAGCATCTTGGCAGCATCCAACATCTCTGCCTTCTGCTTGGCACCACCCGTCGAGAGCAGCACGGTATGCTTGGGTATGCGCTGGCCTACGCTCAACATCGACTTGAGCAACGCCTGATTGGTATCGTCGCCGAGACAACCCACCTCGCCCGTAGAACTCATGTCCACACCAAGCACCGGGTCGGCTTTCTGTAGACGGTTAAACGAGAACTGGCTGGCTTTGATTCCCACATAGTCGAGATCAAACAGGTTCTTGCTGGGCTTCTCCACAGGCAGGCCAAGCATCACCTTGGTAGCCAACTCGATGAGATTGAGCTTGAGCACCTTGCTGACGAAGGGGAACGAGCGCGAAGCGCGCAGGTTACACTCGATGACGAGAATGTCGTTGTCGCGCGCCATAAACTGGATATTGAAGGGTCCGTTGATATGCAGTGCGGCAGCTATCTCGCGGCTCACCCGCTTGATACGACGCACGGTCTCAACATACAGTTTCTGCGGAGGGAACTGAATGGTAGCGTCGCCGGAATGTACACCAGCAAACTCGATATGCTCGCTGATGGCGTAAGCGAGTATCTCACCATTCTTGGCCACAGCATCCATCTCTATCTCCTTGGCATGCTCTATGAACTTGGAGATGACCACAGGGTGGTCTTTGCTCACATTGGCCGCCAATTGGAGGAACTTACGGAGCTCACCCTCATTGGAACAAACGTTCATGGCCGCACCCGACAGTACGTACGAAGGACGTACGAGCACGGGGAAGCCCACACGCTCTACAAACTGGTCGATATCTTCCATGCTGGTGAGCGCACTCCACTCGGGTTGGTTGATTCCATGCTGCGTAAGCATGGCCGAGAATTTGGCACGGTCCTCCGCATTGTCGATATCCTTGGCAGAAGTGCCAAGAATGGGCACATTTTCGGCATCAAGCCACATCGCAAGGTTGTTAGGAATCTGTCCGCCCGTAGATACGACCACACCATGAGGATTCTCCAGTTCGATGATATCGAGCACGCGCTCAAATGTCAGTTCATCGAAATAGAGACGGTCACACATATCATAGTCCGTAGAAACGGTCTCCGGATTGTAATTGATCATGATAGAACGGTAGCCCTCCTTGCGAATGGTGTTGAGCGCCTGTACGCCGCACCAGTCGAACTCCACCGAACTGCCGATACGGTATGCGCCGGAACCAAGGACGATGACCGAACGCTTATCGTTAGAGAAAGTGATATCGGATCCAACACCTGCGTAAGTAACATACAGGTAATTGGTCTGGGCAGGATATTCAGCCGCCAAAGTGTCAATCTGCTTCACCACAGGCACGATGCCATAATTCTTGCGCAGGCTCCTCAGTACCATGGCAGCCTTGTGCATGTTACCAATCTCACCCTCCAATCCAATGGCACGGGCAATCTGGAAATCCGTAAAACCGTAAATCTTGGCAGTACGCAGCAGTTCCTTGTCCAATGTATTGATATTGTAAGTCTTCAACTCCTCATCAATATCAATAATGTGCTTCAACTTCTCCAGGAACCACTTGTCTATCTTGGTCAACTCATGTATCTGGTCTACCGTGTAGCCCTTGTGCATAGCCTTAGAGATGACAAACACACGCTTGTCGGTAGGCTCGCGCAGGGCGGCATCGATATTGGGAATCTCCAACTCCTTGTTTTCCACAAATCCGTGCATCCCCTGCCCTATCATGCGCAGACCTTTCTGAATGGCTTCCTCAAAATTGCGGCCGATGGCCATCACCTCGCCCACAGACTTCATGCTGGAGCCAAGTTCCTTATCCACGCCGCGGAACTTAGAGAGGTCCCAGCGGGGAATCTTGCACACCACGTAGTCCAGTGCAGGCTCGAAGAAAGCGCTGGTAGTCTTGGTTACCGAGTTTTTCAGTTCAAACAGGCCATAGCCCATACCCAATTTGGCAGCCACAAAGGCCAATGGATAACCCGTAGCCTTGGATGCAAGCGCCGATGAACGGCTCAGACGGGCATTGACCTCAATGACACGGTAATCCTCACTTACAGGATCAAACGCATATTGCACATTACACTCGCCCACGATACCGATATGGCGAATAATCTTGATAGACAGAGCGCGGAGCTTGTGATACTCGCTGTTGGTCAACGTCTGGGAAGGAGCTATCACAATCGACTCACCCGTGTGGATACCTAAGGGATCGAAGTTTTCCATGTTGCAGACCGTGATACAGTTGTCGTAACGGTCTCTCACCACCTCGTACTCTATCTCCTTCCAGCCCTTGAGACTCTTCTCTACCAACACCTGCGGCGAGAAAGAGAAGGCTTTCTCAGACAATTTGTTCAGTTCTTCCTCGTTGTCGGCAAATCCACTGCCCAATCCACCCAGTGCATACGCCGCACGGATAATGACAGGATAACCCAGTTCGGCAGCAGCCTTGCGTACTTGCTCGATATTCTCACAGGCTTCGCTGCTGATGGTCTTGACATCGATCTCCTTGAGTTTCTCAACAAACAGTTCGCGGTCTTCCGTGTCCATGATGGCCTGCACCGGAGTACCCAACACCTTGACATTGTATTTCTCGAGTACACCACTCTGATACAGTTCCACACCACAGTTGAGGGCTGTCTGTCCTCCAAAACTGAGCAAGATGCCGTCAGGACGCTCTTTCTCAATGACACGCTCTACAAAATAGGGCTGTACAGGCAAGAAGTAAATCTGGTCTGCGACACCCTCGGAAGTCTGTACCGTAGCAATATTGGGATTGATAAGCACTGTGGCGACCCCTTCCTCACGCAGCGCCTTCAACGCCTGCGACCCAGAATAGTCAAACTCGCCTGCTTCGC
Source organism: Prevotella sp. (assembly GCA_051869355.1). GTDB lineage: Bacteria > Bacteroidota > Bacteroidia > Bacteroidales > Bacteroidaceae > Prevotella. Next base: position 11,992 of record JBJEAU010000018.1, read on the forward strand.
CTATCTTCAATGCGCCGGAACCCAGCAACAATACTTTCTTTATACTTTCATCCTTCATGATGTCTACCCTATTTTAAAGTTTCTACAAATCTATCGAACATGAATTCTGTATCTACAGGACCCGAGCAGGCCTCGGGATGGAACTGACTGCTAAACCAAGGATTGGTCTTGTGCCTGATACCCTCATTGGAACCGTCGTTCATATTCACAAACAACTCCTCCCAATCAGCACCTAAAGTCTTGGCATTGACCGCATAGCCATGATTCTGGCTGGTCACATAACACTTCTCTGTGCCCACCATACGCACCGGCTGGTTGTGGGAACGATGACCATACTTGAGCTTATAGATACTTGCACCTGCTGCCTTGGCCAACAGTTGGTTACCCATACAGATTCCGCAAATAGGTTTGGTAGAAGCATTCATCTGCTTACGAATCACATTGACAGCGGCCTCGCACGTATCCGGGTCTCCAGGGCCATTGGCAAGGAAGAGTCCGTCGAAATCCATATCCGTATAATCATAGTTCCATGGCACACGAATCACCTCAACACCCCGATTCACCAGACAACGGATAATGTTGGCCTTTACACCACAGTCTACCAGCACCACGCGCTTGCCCGCTCCCTCATTGTAACGGATAATTTGCTTGCAACTTACCTGGTCCACAAAATTCACACCCTCATAGTTGGCTTCCGGAATGTTGTCGGGCTCATCGTCGAAGATAATCTTGCCCATCATCACACCATGCTCACGCAACACCTTGGTCAGTTCGCGCGTATCGATACCTGTAATGCCTGGCACCTGCTCACGCTTCAGCCAGTCGGCAAGGCTCTCCACTGCATTCCAATGTGAATATTGCTCACTATAATCGGCCACGATGATTGCCGACGCATATATCTTATCACTCTCCATGAAAGTGGGTATGCCACTGGGCTCAATCGTGAATGGCGGCACACCATAGTTACCTACAAGCGGGAAGGTAAGCACCATCAACTGACCCGCATAAGATGGATCGGTAAGGCTTTCGGGATAACCCATCATTGCCGTGTTGAAGACAACCTCACCTGCTATTGGCTTGTCGTAACCAAATGATTTACCATGAAATTTGGTACCGTCAGACAAGACTAATGTTACGTTTCTCATTATCCAAAAGTTTTATAATTCTTATTGGTAGTTCTTTTCTACATAGTTTATGAACGCCTGATTACAGAGTTTAGTGCCCCCGGGAGTAGGATATTTGCCGGTAAAGTACCAATCGCCCTTATGGTTGGGGATGGCTTTGCCCAATCCTTCTATCGACTGAAACACCAACGAGATAGGCGTAGACACCTCATCAGGACGAAGCATCTCTACGATTTTCTCATTGATTTCCTCTACCGTAAACGGTTTGTACAAATCCCTCACGCAGTTGCGCATCTCATCCTTGGGTTTTTCCATCTCCTTCTTACAGTTGAGATAGGTAGTCTGGATCAGTTCGTTCATACCGCGAACCTTGATCAGCTCAATAGTGGCGCGGAATACACAAAACTCCTCCAGACGAGACATGTCGATGCCATAATAATCCGGGTATCTGATTTGCGGTGCACTACTTACCAGCACGATCCGTTTGGGATGCAGACGGTCCAAGATGCGGATGATGCTCTCTTTGAGCGTGGTTCCACGCACGATACTGTCGTCTATCACCACCAAGTTGTCCACATTGGGCTCCAGACTCTCATAGGTAATATCATAGACATGCGAGGCTAAGTCGTTGCGGGAATTTCCCTCCGTGATAAAGGTACGCAACTTGATGTCCTTCCATGCCACCTTTTCCATCCTAACGGTCTCAGAAAGAATCTCATCCAACTCTTCATGCGTGGGAATCCTTCCCAAGTCTTGGATGCGCTGTATCTTTTTCAAGTGTACATAATCCTTAAATCCCTTCAGAAGGCCATAGAAAGCCACTTCGGCCGTATTGGGAACAAAGGAGAAAACTGTATGAGGTGTATCATAATCGACCGCCTTGAGCACGGGAGCCACAAGCTGCTCACCCAGTTTCTTGCGCTCTGCATAGATGTCTCTGTCCGAACCACGGGAGAAATAGATACGCTCAAATGAGCAAGCCGAATCGCCTCGTTGCTCCATGATTCGCTCAACCGATATCTGTCCATTGCGCTTCACCATCAGGGCCATACCCGGCTGGAGTTCTTTGATGTCGTCACAGTTCAGGTCAAAGGTGGTCTGAAGCACCGGACGCTCCGAAGCCAAGGCCATCACCTCGTCGTCGATATAATAAAAAGCCGGACGTATACCCCAAGGGTCTCTCATGGAAAACATCTCACCCGAGCCCGTGATGCCGCAGACCACATAACCTCCATCAAAATGGGGCATGCTCGTCTTCAGCACATTGCTCATCTCCACATGATCCTCTATATAGTGGGTGATGTCTGTATCTTCCAATCCTTCTTCCTTGGCAAGCACAAAGTTGCGTTCCACCTCTCTATCGAGCCGATGCCCCATCAGTTCCAGCATAATGTAACTGTCGCTATAGATTCGGGGGCATTGTCCCTGCTTGGTAAGTAATTGGAAGACCTCGTCGATATTGGTCATGTTGAAGTTACCGCACAGACACAGGTTCTTGGCCTGCCAGTTGTTGCGGCGGAGGAACGGATGGACATAGGAGAGTCCACTCTTCCCGGTCGTGGAATATCTCAGATGCCCCATGTACAGCTCGCCCGCAAAGGGGAGCGACTTCTTGGCAAACTCCACATCCTGCAACTGTTCCGAGGATATGCCGCGCAAACCGCCATGCACCGTGGCAAAAATCTCGCGGATGGCATCCTTTCCTTCTGCCCTTTCGCGAAACATATATTCATTGCCAGGCTCACATCCCAGTTTCACGCAGGCCATACCCGCACCTTCCTGACCGCGGTTGTGTTGCTTCTCCATCATCAGATAGAGCTTGTTAAGGCCATACATCCACGTGCCATATTTCTGCTGATAGTACGAGAGTGGCTTCAGCAACCTTACCATAGCCACGCCGCACTCATGTTTCAACTCTTCCATCTGCTTATCTATGTCTGTATTCAAAAAAATGAAGAATGTGTGACTGTCATACACTCTTCATTTTTCCCAAATCCTTATTAGTTTCTTAAAATGTTCACCAACAACGACGCTACCGATGTGACAATTCCCACAAACGAGAACCACAAGGTGGTAGACTGTCCAATGCTCGAGTTCTTGGCTTTCACATTGTTAGGCTCCACGTAGACAATGTCGTTTTGCTGCAGGTAGTAATAAGGAGAGTTGAAGATGTTGGCATCGTTCAGATTCAGATAGTGATACTCCTTCTTTCCTGTCTCTGTCTCCCGAATCAGCACCACATTCTCACGCTTACCATAGATGGTGAGATCGCCCGCTTCGGCCAGCGCTTCGATGATGCTCATCTTCTCGGTGGTGACGGGTATCACACCCGGACTCCCGACCTCGCCCATCACGGTCACATGGTAGCTCGACATGCGCACCGTCACGATAGGCTTCTCTGTCTTCGAGAGGTATGGGGTAATCTGCTGGGCTATCAGTTCCTGACATTCCGTCTTGGTAAGTCCCTGTACATGCACCGGACCCACTACCGGGAAGTTGATGTTACCCTGATTGTCCACCAGATAGCCCTGCAACGAACTGCTTCCGCCACCGAGCTGCCCGGAAGAGCTTACAGAAGCACCCACTGTAAGGTTGAAAGGAGCAGCTGCCTCAGGAGTGAGCGTGCTCACCGTGATCATCAGCATGTCCTTAGGCATAATCTTCGCATCATAAAGTCCTTTGGAGCCTTCCAGATTCACCTGCTCAAGGTTCTGGAAATAAGCAACTTTCTTGCTGCCCGTACAACTTGCCACCAGCAAGGCCATCACCATCAGGATGGACGGAATAGAAAATCTTTTCATATCTTATTGGAAAATGTCATTTAAATCCACTGCAAAAATACGACTATTTTTTGGAAACGGCAAAGTTTTAGGCATAAAATACTCCCCTTTCCATCAAAATATGGAAATGACCTCGCCGCCATTTCCATCCCTCGTCAAAAGTCAATGCACCACGATGGTCTTGAACCAATCTTTCAGTACACCGCCATATTGGTCCTGCGAATCGGCCACCAGCACCAGCACCTGGGAGCCATCGGCCAACCGAGGCCCTAAACAAATGCCCTCATAATTGGCCAACTGGCGGCGAAAGAGGGTCAATGTGGTCTTCCATTCACACACCAAATGCTTTGGCAGACAGCGCGTTTCCTCCGACAAAGCCTCGTTGGGGTCCACCGTCTCATCACCAGGCCAAACCTGGTACAGCTTGCAGTTGACAAAAGCACCCAACTTGGCCGATGGGACATGAAACTCGCGCTCCAGCACCAGCAGCGAGCCGTCCTCCAGCGCCACCATATCGGGTACGCCCATCGCATAGATCGAGGCTGGGCGGGAGGATATAGGGGCATCCATCTCGTAGGCATACTGACGGCACGGAAGCAAGTCTTCGCCAAACGACTGTAGCCTGACACGGTTGCGGATGCCATTAGTGGCCGTAGACTGTTCGCCATCGGTCGGCAAGGTCGCCTCATTGCAGGTCCACAGCAGACGGGTAACAGGCGAATAGGCTAACGACTCGAGCCCCAGATTGGCATGGCTTTTCCCAAACACCTCGGGCACAGACACTTCGCGTATCGTAGGGTGGCCGTCTACCCCATACTCACAGATACGGCCGTCGGCCTCGCCACTCATCAGCACGGTCTCCCATGCCGGAACCCACGCGATTCCCTCGCCATCGCGGTTGGGTCTGCCCGCGCTACGGAACCCCCGGTTTTCTACCGACAGTATTTCGCCCGACAACGAATCTATCTCTATGGAAAAGACGAAAAATCCGTCGGTCTCCGACTTGTCACTGACGACGAAATAGTCGTTTCCCTGCCAATGGCTGATGCCGCTATAGTTGCCGGCCGGCACTTGGTGTGGGAACGCCACTTGTCTGCACGCACGAACCAGTTGAAGCGTGTCGCCGGGTGCAGCCCCTACCTTGACGGCCAGGCAGCACACGATCCACAACATCCATATCCGCAACTTCATCGGCATCACAAATAAGCATAGGTAAGTACATAGTCGGCCTCATACCGGTAAGCCACCTCCTGCACCTTGGGACACAACAGGTCGTCCACTTGCACCATCCCCTCGTCTCCGGGAACCAGCGGCTGCAAGCGCATGTCAAAAAACTTTAAGTCTTCCTCGGTAAACAACTTGTACACAGTCTCTTTCACACTCCAATGAATGAGCTTCGAGCGCAAGTCCTCGGCTTGTTCATCAGTACGGATAAACCGGTCAGCAATGCGCTCCACACGGTTGCTCCTATATTCTATATCCACCGCCACCCGATACTTGCGCGACAAGATGACCGCTGCAAACCCTCGTGTATGGCTCAGGCTGATCTGCCAGCCCGGAACGAGAGGCACGCCACGCGCATCGTGGCCAATACGCAGACTGGCATCGCCCGTGAGCTGAAACAGCAGCGCATGCACCGCCAGGACTTCTAATCGACGGGCTGGGGAACGATAGGCAGCAGCCAAATCAAGGACGGACTCCAACTGGGGATGTGCAGCGACCAGCGCTTCCGCGGTCTCCTCCATGCGCCACACGCCCATCTGCACATCTGCCCCGATGCGCTCTACGCTCACTATCGGCATAAGTTACGCCTCCTCTTTGCGCTCGTGGATGACCAACTTCACCCTACTGATACGGCGCTCCTCGATACCCATGATCTCAAAGGTATAGTGGCGGTAGTCGATACGCTCATGCAGACTGGGGAAATCGCCCTTGATCTCCAGCAGCATACCGGCCAGAGAGTCGGCATCGCCGGCCACATCGGCAAATTCCTCGTCGTCTACATTGAGTATCTTGCACAGATCGCTCAGCAGGGTCTTACCTTCAAAGAGATAGGTGTTATAGTTGATTTTGGAGTATGTCTTCTCATCCTCGTCATACTCATCATTGATTTCGCCCACGATCTCTTCCAGGATGTCCTCCATCGTGACCAGGCCGCTGGTGCCGCCAAACTCGTCTACCACGATGGCAATATGCACCTTGTTTTCCTGAAACTCGCGCAGCAGGTCGTCAATCTTCTTGGTCTCAGGCACGAAGTAGCCCGGTCGTATCAGACTCTGCCATCTGAACGTGGCCGGCTTCGACAGATGGGGAAGCAAGTCCTTGATATACAGCACACCCCGTATATTGTCCTCATTGTCCTGATAGACAGGGATGCGGCTATAATTGTTTTCCACGATGCAGTCGAGCACATCGGCAAACGAACTATGAATCTCGATATCCACGATATCCTGACGACTGGTCATCACCTCCTTGGCCGTCTCGTCGCCAAAGCGAATGATGCCCTGCAGGATGCTCTTCTCCTCTTTGATTTCTTCCTTGTCGGTAAGCTCCAACGCCTGCTCCAAGTCGTCCACACTCAGCACATGACTGTCCTTGCTCACCACTTTCTCCATCCATGCCACACTACTGATGAGCAGGGTCTCCAATGGCCAGAACAGCCTGCGCACCAACATGATGCCTCCCACGGCCTTGCGACAGAAGCCCAGCGGATTCTGACGGCTGTACACCTTGGGCATAATCTCGCCAAAGAGCAGGAGCAGGAATGTGAGCAGCACCGTGATACACAGGAACTGCAACCAGTAGGCTTTAGGTCCGAAATGCACCACTGAGGCAAACACATAGTTGCACAGCATGATGATGGTGACATTGACAAAGTTGTTGGCTATCAATATGGTTGCCAGCGTGCGCTCACTGTCGCCACGCAGGGTCTTGATGTTGCGGTCGCCATTGCCTTTAGACTGTTCCAACTCAGAGACATCGGCCGGCGAGAGACTGAAAAAGGCGATCTCGGAACCCGAAGCAAAGCCAGACAACAAAAGCAGAACGGCAGCCAAGACGGCTGCCACTATCACTCCTACAGACGGCACATTGAAGTACACGTCGGAAAGGGATTCGGTAATGTATGAAATGTCCAAAATGATCTGAAACGCTTAAAAAGGTAAGACATCGTTATCGTCTGGCGCAACCGTCGGCTCTGGCGCAGCAGGAGCTGCGGGCTGTACAGGCGTGGCGGGCTTGGCGGTGAGCATCTCCATATTCTCCACCAGTATCTCGGTGACATATTGGCGCACCCCGCGCTTGTCGTCATAGGCACGGTAGCGGATTCGTCCCTCTACATAGAGCTTGTCACCCTTGCGCACATACTTCTCCACCACCTTGGCCAGTCCCCTGTAGAAGACCAGATTGTGCCAGTCGGTGTGGTCAGGCACCTGCGTGCCGTTCTGGAGCGTATAGCCGCGCTCGGTCGTGGCCAGCCTCACCTGCGCCACCGCCTGGTCGGCCTCATAATAGCGCACATCGGGATCCTTGCCCACATTGCCAATCAGCATTACTCTATTCATAGCCGCACACGCTCCTTATTTCCACATTCCCAAATACCTGAAACGGAAGTTCTTGCCTTTGGCGGAAGGAAACTGGCTGCGGTTGTCCACCCGTCCACGTAGATGGTCCACGATGCGGTTGTAGCAGTCCTGACCCGAATTGGCCTTGCAGCGCACCTCGAAGTGGGTGTCGCGATACTCGTGCTTGCCCGTGGCAGGAATCATCACCACACGCTTGAAGTCGAGACTGCCCTCATACCATCCCGGGCACACCTCGGTGAGCTTGGTGGTGGCAGAGGCTGCCAGCTCCCTACGGTCATTGGCAATCAGCGCAGCAGGACGCACAGCCTTCTTCTGCTTGAAGTCGGCCATCGTGGCTGCCGTGGTCTTGATGACAATAAAGTACACACGCGGACGAACCTTATAACGTTTGGGGTAAAAAACATCACTGGCAGCATAATCGCGGATATCGGCTTCTAAATCAGCATCCACACCAATGTCGGGGATTGACTGCAAAAACTCTATAGCCTCATCTGCACTATACACCAGTGCTTCTTTATCAAAATATCGTAAATATAAGTTCATTGGTTAATATGTTTCTCCCTGAAAAAAGAGCGGTAAACGAGACTCGAACTCGCGACCCCGACCTTGGCAAGGTCGTGCTCTACCAACTGAGCTATTACCGCAGAAAAACAATCTTTCAATTTTATCATTTGTGAAGAGGAGGAGACTCGAACTCCCACGTCGCAATTGACACTACCCCCTCAAAG
>JBJEAU010000019.1:0-3791 GCA_051869355.1 Prevotella sp.
AAAAATTATTCATTATGGTAAAGTACAACTTGCACGAGCTAAAGCCAAAGGAGGCAAAGTACAGGTCGCTTGTCAGTCCGGAAATGATGGACAAACTTCAGGAGGGCATTCTACGGATCATCGTAATGGAGAAGAAGTACAAGGACAAGAACTACTCTGCCAAGAACCTGGCCGTGGACCTTAACACAAACACCCGCTACATCAGCGCAGTAGTCAACACCAGATTTCACCAGAACTTCACTTCTTTTGTCAACTCCTACCGCATCAACGATGCCATGACGCTTCTCACCGACAAGAGATACATCGGACTCAACATGGGTGACATAGCCGACATGGTGGGCTTTGCCAACCGGCAGTCGTTCTACGCAGCTTTCTACAAGTTTCAGGGAACAACGCCGAGAGACTACAAGATGAAATACCTTTTGGAGCATCCTGACATCACGGGCAACAAGAAGAAATAAGACACAATAATAATTGCTTTAGAGCAATCACCACGGGGGCATTCCAGAAAGACGGAATGCCCCCGTGGTGGTTTTATAGGTGTGTTCTATTAATACCCACCTATATATGTTTGGTATTATGTGTGTTCCATAACAGACCTCACCCCTACAGGGTGTTCTTTCCAAAAATCCAGGGAGAAATATGCAGGCGGTCGAGAACATAGCCTATGGCCAAGCTTCCGCATACTGCAAGCAGAAGCGAGAGGACGAGGAACAGGAAGCCCGTTGGGTCAAAGGTAAGAAAGGGAACAAGGACTTTTGCCGACAATGTGAAAACGGGTGAGAACACATACAGCAGAAGCGAATGTCGGCCAAGGAAAGATAGTACTTTCCGCAAGCGGTTCCCTGACAGACGGCAGGCTGCAAGCAACGAACAGACAGAGAGATACACCATGACGGCTCCGCCGGGTGTGGCCTTATCGAGATTGGAAGGGAAGAAGGCCAGAACGGCAAAGGGCAATACGGCGAGCAACGTAGAAGGAAAGAACAGTGTGAATGGCTGACCGGTAGTGCGCAGGGCATGGCCGGTAAGATAGTACATGGCACAAGGCAACGACAATGTCAGCGGCGACTGCGATACAACAACCATGACAATGACCATGGCAAGCAGGCGCAGGGTATTTCTAACGGGGAGCGATTGCACGGCCTTGGCGATAAGTCCACATACTATCATGGTATGCAAATACCAGTATGGGCCAAGGGGATTGAGAAGTACTTTATCAAGGAGGAGTGCAGGGGTGAGGTGCTCAACATGGTCAGAGACGGGAAGCATGGATGCCGCAACGGTGTACGCGCTCTCCATGATGGCGTATGGTACGGCAATCCACATCATAGTGATGAGGAATTGCCGCCATGTCTTCGCTACGTTGACCAAATAGCCGCTTACGAGCAGGAATGCCGGCATGTGGAATGTGTAGACCACCTGCTTGGCATATGGGTACAGATGCTCGAAGTAGACAAGGTGAAAGGCTATCATCAGCAGGATGAGTACACCCTTGAGATAGTCAAGCTCCTGGCTGCGGGCTGTGCTGGTCATTTGTGATATTTAGTCTCTCTCTCTTACTCTTTATTGGCTCTTTTTCTCTCCAAGTGGTCGAGAATGGTTTTCCTCATGCGCATATTCTTCGGAGTAACCTCCACCAGCTCGTCGCTCTTGATGTACTCAAGGCATTCCTCCAAGCTCATAACTGTCTTGGGAATGACACGCGCCTTCTCGTCTGAGCCAGATGCACGCACGTTGGTAAGCTGTTTTGCCTTGGTGACGTTGATTACAAGGTCGTTATCGTGGACATGCTCGCCCACAACCTGTCCTGCATACACCTCATCGCCTGGGTCGATGAAGAACTTTCCACGATCCTGAAGTTTGTCTATGGAGTAGGCGTATGACGTACCTGTCTCAAGCGCTATCATTGAGCCGTTGGTACGGCGCAGTATGTCGCCCTTGAAGGGCTGGTACTCCTTAAAGCGATGGGCCATGATGGCCTCACCCTGTGATGCCGTGAGCACGTTGGTACGAAGACCGATGATACCTCTCGAAGGTATCTCGAACTCTATGTTGACACGGTCGGACTGGCTCTCCATGGAGGTCATCTCGCCCTTGCGACGTGTCACCATGTCTATCATCTTGCTTGCGAACTCCTCCGGAACGTTGATGGTCAGTTCCTCAATAGGCTCACACTTCTGTCCGTCGATGGTCTTGTAGATTACCTGTGGCTGACCAACCTGCAGCTCGTATCCCTCACGGCGCATGGTCTCTATGAGCACAGACAGATGGAGCACGCCACGTCCGCTGACAATCCACTTGTCGGTAGAGTCCTCGAAAGGCTTTACCCTCAGGGCAAGGTTCTTCTCCAGCTCCTTGTTGAGCCGGTCCTGTATATGGCGTGACGTGCAGTACTTTCCTTCCTTACCGAAGAACGGGCTGTCATTGATGGTGAAGAGCATGCTCATGGTAGGCTCGTCAATGGCAATCGGCGGCAGTGGCTCAGGGTTCTCGAAGTCGCAGATGGTATCGCCAATCTCGAATTTCTCCAGTCCTATGACGGCACAGATGTCCCCAGAGTCAACGCTGCTGGTCTTCTGGTGTCCCATACCCTCGAAGGTATGCAGTTCCTTGATGCGTGTCTTCTCCTGCGAGCCGTCACGATGGCAGATGGTCACGTTCATGCCGTCGGTAAGAGTTCCCCGATGTACGCGTCCTACGGCTATACGGCCAGTATAGTTGCTGTAGTCGAGCGATGTGATGAGCATCTGGGGTGTACCCTCTATCTGCCTCGGTGCGGGTATTACCTCAACTATCTTGTCGAGCAGGTAGTCTATGTTGTCAGTAGGCTCATTCCACTCCTCTGCCATCCATCCGTTTTTGGCCGAGCCATAAACAACGGGGAAGTCGAGCTGCTCCTCTGTGGCGTTGAGCGCGAACATAAGGTCGAACACCATCTCGTAGACCTCCTCGGGGCGGCAATTGGGCTTGTCCACCTTGTTCACGACTACTATGGGCTTCAGTCCGAGCTGTAGGGCTTTCTGCAACACGAAGCGCGTCTGTGGCATCGGTCCCTCAAAGGCATCGACAAGCAACAGACAGCCATCGGCCATGTTGAGCACACGCTCTACCTCGCCGCCGAAGTCGGAGTGACCCGGGGTGTCGAGGATGTTTATCTTTACTCCTTTCCAGTTTATGGATACGTTTTTCGAAAGAATGGTTATACCACGCTCACGTTCCAAATCGTTGGCATCGAGCACTTCTCCACTGTTATCCTGTCCGTCGCGGAAAAGCTTTCCTGCGAGCATCATCTTGTCGACGAGTGTAGTCTTGCCATGGTCGACGTGAGCTATAACTGCTATGTTCCTAATGTCTTGCATTGTATATAATGATGTAAATCGGGTGCAAAATTACAAAAAAATATTGGATGTGCTTGTCATTATCAGAAAAAAGTTGTAACTTTGCACCCGCATTTTTGCACAACATCATTAATTATTTACAAAAGCTATGTATTTAGACAAGGCAAAAAAAGAAGAGATCTTTGGCAAGTACGGAAAGTCTAACTCTGATACTGGTTCAGCTGAGAGCCAGATAGCATTGTTCTCATACCGTATTGCCCATTTGACGGAGCACGTTAAGAAGCACCGTAAAGATTATACTACCACACGTTCTTTGACACAGCTGGTAGGAAAGCGCCGTGCATTGCTCAATTACCTCTACGACCGCGACATCAACCGCTATCGTGCCATCATCAAGGCCCTCGGCCTCCGCAAGTAATTGCAGCAAGCAAAAAGAACAAGCCGTTCTCC
>JBJEAU010000020.1:0-12139 GCA_051869355.1 Prevotella sp.
TTTGCAACCGCTTGCAGGAGGCAAGCCGGGGTGTCCGAGACGTTCTCGGGCTGAGATTATACCCATTGAACCTGACGCAGGTCATGCTGCCGTAGGGACGTGTTGTAAATGCTTCTGATCAGTATCGCAAGACTTCATCGCGAAGTCGGCCATTCTCATTCGAAATTTTACTTTCCCGTCTGTTTGGCAATGCCTGTCAAGGTCTTGCCCGGCCTTTCCTGTGCGCCCATAAGTACAGGGGATGACATGCCAATGCCTATTCCCAGCAGACGGAAGTAGAGATGAAGCAACCAGTTGACACACAGATGGATAGTCGTGCCAGGCACTACGTTGCCGCACTCACCATTGCCGGATCCGATTGCAGTGGCGGGGCAGGCATTCAGGCAGACCTCAAGACCTTCTCGGCTTTGGGCGTGTATGCCGCATCGGCCATCACGGCCATCACCGTGCAGAATACGCTCGGGGTGAGTAGGGTGGAGGGTGTGTCGGCCGCGGTGGTCGAGGAGCAGATACACGCGGTGATGACCGATATACGTCCTGCGGCCGTCAAGGTGGGTATGGTACACGATGCAGCCACCATAGAGGCCATTGCCCGTGCCCTCGCCTGCTATCCGATTCCCCACATTGTGGTAGATCCCATCATGGTCTCTACCAGCGGATGCCCGCTGTTGGCCGACGATGCCATGCAGGTGTTTCGGCAGCGGCTCCTTCCCCTTGCCACCTTGCTTACGCCCAACATTCCCGAGGCCGAAGTGCTGTCGGACATGACTATCATCGACGCTGCCTCGTGCCATGCTGCCGGCATGCGGATAGCAGCTGAGACGGCCGGATATGTACTCATCAAGGGCGGTCACGCCACTGGCGGCACCAAGACCGATCGCTTGTACGGAGCAGACGGCCTAAAGGGAGAGTTCGCTGCCGCTACGGTAGCCACTCCCAATACCCACGGCACGGGCTGTACGCTTTCTGCCGCCATCGCCGCCCATCTTGCCCTCGGGCATCCCATCGAGGAGGCCGTGGCACAGGCTAAGACCTATATCACACAGGCGCTTGCCGCCGGCAGCGATGTGGCCATCGGGCAGGGTAGGGGTCCGGTCAATCATTTCTTCGGTCCGATTCCGCTTCGTAAACAGTAATCCCCTCATCTCCATGAGTTTCAACCACCCAAAAACCAATATGACACCTATCCAGTTTATCACCCATCACAATGAGCGTTACAGTTATCTCGAGGGTGCGCAGATGGCGCTCGAGGCAGGCTGCAAGTGGGTACAGTTGCGCATGAAGCAGGCTTCCGACGACGAGATACGGCGTGTGGCAGTCCAACTGTTGCCGATGTGCCGAGCCCACGAGGCCGTTTGCATCATCGACGACCATGTGCGGTTGGTCAAAGAGTTGGGAGCCGACGGCGTACATCTCGGCAAGACCGACATGCCCGTGGCCGAGGCTCGGCAAATCCTTGGCCAGGGATTCATCATCGGCGGCACCGCCAACACATTCGATGACATCGTTGCCCTCCATCAGGCAGGAGCAGACTATATAGGTTGCGGTCCTTTCCGCTTCACCACCACCAAGGAGCGACTTGCCCCGACGCTTGGGTTCGACGGTTACCGCCGCCTGATGGCGCAGATGCGTCAGGCAACCATCCCCCTGCCCGTTGTGGCTATCGGAGGCATCACCCGTGCCGACATCCCCGACATCATGGCCACTGGTGTGCACGGCATCGCAGTGAGCGGGGCGGTGCTCCGTGCCGACGACCCTGTCGAAGAGATGCGGCAGATGTTGGCTATATAGACCCCAAAGATGATTCACTAAACACCTATATTATATATGGAGAACAATATCAAAATCACTTATCCCGACTCGGAGAAGGTGTATCTGCCCGGTCAGATCTATCCCGAGCTCAGGGTTGCCATGAGGAGAGTGAGGCTCACCCCTACCGTGACCATAGAAAACGGCGAGCAGGTGGTACACCCCAACGATCCCGTCTACCTTTACGACACCAGCGGCCCCTATAGTGACCCGGAGGTGGAGATAGACCTCACCCGGGGGCTGCCCAAGTTGCGTGCGCCGTGGATAGCACAGCGACAGGGTACCCAGATGTATTGTGCCAAGCACGGCATCATCACGCCCGAGATGGAGTATGTGGCCATCCGTGAGAACATGAACTGCCGTGAGCTGGGCATCGACACCCACATCACCCCGGAGTTTGTGCGGAGCGAGGTGGCGGCAGGGCGTGCCGTGATTCCGTCGAACCGCAACCACCCCGAATCGGAGCCTATGATTATCGGTACCAATTTCTTGGTGAAAATCAATACCAATATCGGTAATTCTCACCAGAACTCCAGCATCGCCGAAGAGGTGGAGAAGTGTGTGTGGAGCTGTAAGTGGGGAGGCGATACGCTCATGGATCTCTCTACCGGAGAGCATATTCATGAGACCCGCGAGTGGATATTGCGCAACTGTCCTGTGCCGGTGGGCACTGTACCTATGTACCAGGCCTATGAGAAAGTGAACGGCAAGGCCGAGGACCTGACTTGGGAAATCTTCCGCGATACCCTCATCGAGCAGTGTGAGCAGGGAGTGGACTACTTTACGATACACTGCGGCATACGCCTGCAAAATATCCACCTCGCCGACAATCGTCTTACGGGCATGGTAAGCCGTGGCGGCAGCATCATCTCCAAGTGGTGCAGCGTGCATCAGCAGGAGAGTTTCCTCTACGAGCACTTCGACGACATCTGCGACATCTGTGCTCGCTATGACGTGGCGCTCTCGCTGGGCGACGGATTGCGTCCCGGCTCTACTTACGATGCCAACGATGCGGCTCAGTTTGCCGAACTCGACACGATGGGCGAACTGGTGGAGCGTGCATGGGCTAAGGATGTGCAGGCGTTTATCGAAGGACCGGGTCATGTGCCCATGCACAAAATCAGGGAAAACATGGACAGGCAGATAGAGAAGTGCCACGGTGCGCCATTCTATACCCTCGGTCCCATCGTGACCGATATCGCCCCTGGCTACGACCACATCACCTCGGCCATCGGAGCCGCCATGATCGGGTGGTACGGCACGGCCATGCTCTGCTACGTCACGCCGAAGGAGCATCTGGCCTTGCCCGACAAGGAAGACGTGCGCAACGGTGTCATTGCCTACAAGGCTGCTGCCCATGCTGCCGATATCGCCAAGGGACACCCCGGCGCCACGGTCAGAGACAACGCTATCAGCAAGGCAAGATACGACTTCAGGTGGAAAGACCAGTTCAATCTGGCCCTCGACCCCGAGCGTGCACTCGAGTATTATAAGACGAGCAATGAGGTGGGCGGCAAATATTGCACCATGTGCGGCCCCCACTTCTGCGCCATGCGCATCAGCCACAGCATCAAGGAAGAGTGTGGCTTGGATGAGTAAAGGTAAAAAAGTAAAAAGGTAAAGTGGTAAAGAGGTAAAACGGTGTAGGGACGCACGTCCGTGCGTCCGCCTCTAAGTGGAAAGGCTATTTTGCCTTCATCGTATGAACAATCTTCAAAAATTTAAAGACAAATGATAGAGACACAGGTATCTAAAGGTATCATCAGTACCTATTTTGAGAAAATGCAGCGTAATCTTGAACTCGATGTCGCCATCGTAGGTGGTGGCCCATCGGGTATTGTGGCAGCTTATTATCTGGCCAAGGCTGGCCTGCGTGTGGCCCTTTTCGACCGCAAACTGTCGCCCGGTGGCGGTATGTGGGGCGGTGCCATGATGTTTAACCAACTGGTTATTCAGGAAGAGGCCATGCCTATCGTCAAGGACTTTGACATTCGCTTCGAGCCATGTGGCGACGGGCTCTACACGATGGACTCGGTAGAGAGCACCTCGTCGCTGCTGTACCATGCCGTGCATGCTGGCGCCACCATCTTCAACTGCTATTCGGTAGAGGATGTCATCTACAAAAATGACGTGGTGAGTGGCGTGGTGGTCAACTGGACACCCGTGCTGCGCGAGGGACTGCATGTGGATCCCCTCAACATCTATGCTCGTTGCGTGATCGACGGAACAGGACACGACAGTGAGATGTGCCGCGTGGTGGCACGCAAAAACGGCATCCAACTGGCCACGGCTACAGGTGCGGTGATAGGAGAGCGCTCGCTCGATGTCACAGAGGGTGAACGCTTGGTGGTGGAAGGCACCAAGGAAATCTACCCCGGACTGTATGTCTGCGGCATGGCTTCGTCTGCCGTGTCGGGTACACCGCGCATGGGACCCATCTTCGGTGGCATGTTGATGTCTGGAAAGAAGGTGGCAGATATGATTATTGCCCGACTCAAGGGCTGATGTGCCATGTTCAGGCTGATAGCCATCACCTCTCCCGACTTTTGGCCGGGAGAGGCGCAACGCATCGTGCAACTGTTGGCCGAAGACTTCCAACTGGTGCACCTACGTAAGCCCGGTTCTGACCTCGAATCGTGCGCCGCCTTGCTTGCCTCGCTGCCCGAATGGTGCCAACGGCGTATCGTTGTGCATGACCATTTTGAGCTCCGTGACCGCTTTCCCGTGCACGGATTACACCTCAATGGCAGGCACCCGGAGCCCCCAGCGGGGTATAGCGGACACTTGTCGTGCTCCTGCCACTCTTTAGAAGAGGTGGTAGCGCGCAAATCATCGATGGACTACGTATTTCTGAGTCCCATCTTCGACAGCATTTCCAAGAAAGGCTACTCCGCAGCCTTTACGGCCGCGCAGTTGGACAATGCTGCCGCCCGCGGCATTATCGACCACAAGGTGGTAGCGCTGGGCGGCATCACCCCCCAACGTATTCCCCAACTCCACTCCTGGCATTTCGGCGGTGCCGCCATGCTGGGTAGTGTATGGTAGGGGGAATTTTTAAAGGTAAAAAGGTAAAGAGGTAAAAAGGTAAAAAAGTAAAACAATAAAGCACTTTCCACATATTTTGCTTATACCTCTTAACCTCTTAACCTTTTTACCTTTAAAATGCCTTTTTACCTTTTTACTTCTTTACCTTTTTACCTTTAAAAACATTCTCCCTATATTTCATCGGACTGCACCCGAGCCGCTCTTTAACGTATTTGCCGAAGAAAGAGCAGTTGGGAAAGTCAAGGCGCATGGCTATCTCCTTGCATGAAAGCGAAGAACTGGTGAGCAGCTGCCTGATTTGTTCGGTCAGCTGTTCGTGTATCCACTGCGAAACCGTCTTTCCTGTTTCCTTTTTCACCACAGCCGTCAGATACTTGGCGCTCACACACAGTTGGGCGGCAAAATAGCCTACGGAGCGGTGGCGGCATGAGTCTTCTGAGAGTAGCAGCAAGAATCTGTGTGCCAGTTGGCTTTTTGTGCGGCCGTCTGCCTCCCCGTTGGTATTGACAGGGACTTGCCGACGCTCGCATGCCGAGACAAATTCGAGAATCATGGCCTGTATCAGCGCGTTCATAATCCGCAGCGTATAGTCCGTGGCCTCTCCCTCTTGCGCCTTGGCTCGTATGAGCAGCTGATAGTCGGCCACCATGCGCCGTTCATTGTCGGTGAGGTGTATGAGCGGCTGTTTGTAGGCGAAGAGAAAGTTGGTCATTATCTTTTTGTCTGGTGTAATCATTTCCTGATATTTGCGGATAGAGACACAAAACAGGTCACAGCAGAAATCGCTGCTTGTCATGGCGGCGGTAAGTGTATGCAGGCCGCTGCAGAAAATGAGGTCTCCGCTTACGCCCGTATAAGTCTCGTCGTTGATAACAGTTTGTATGCGCCCTTGGTGACATAGTATCACGAGCGCGAAACTGAGTTGTCCTGGCTGTCGGCATATCGGTAGCCGCCTTACATGCTCTATCATCGCCCAGTCGGCACATTGGCATACGCTGCCTTCGCCTTGGTCCGTGCAGAGTTGCAGAAAATGATCTATATCCAGTCTGTTTGCCATTGATAATGGGTCTTGTTCTCGTAGGCAAAGATAGCCATTTTCTCGCCTTTTGATATGTTCCAAATTGCTTTTTGCATGTTCGATATATCCGATTCGTGCCTCTGTGGAGAGAGATGGAACATAACGGTTGAAAAAAGGAACATCATGGTGGTGGGGAAATATCCTACCTTTGCATAAGGTAGGCGGTACCTCAGCAATAAGAGCAAGCTCTATTGCCCTCTGTTTGCTCTACCTTTGCATAAGATAGGCGGACTTCAGTACCCAGAATAACATTACAAACAACAATATGGATATGAAAGCAAGACATTATATACTGTTATTGGCGACGCTGACAGGTTGTACGTCGCGTCCCGAAGCCCCTGCACGGGTGCAGCGGGTGAATGTGGTCGAGGCCGAGACGGCTGGTGGCGATACCGTATGGTTCTCCGGCGTGGCACAAGCGTCGGAAGAAGTAAATGTTTCGTTCAGGGTCGGCGGGCCGATAGCGCGGATGCTGGTGAGGGAGGGCGACTATGTGCAGCGTGGACAGCCTGTAGCCTTGATGGACAGGCGTGACTACGAGGTGCAGTTGGCTTCTACCCGTGCCGAATACGACCGCGTGAAGGCCGATGCCGACCGTATCTCGGCCATGTACAGGGAGCGTACCACCACGGCCCAGATGTATGACCAGGCTCGTTACAGCCTGCAGCAGATTACGCAGAAACTTGACCATCACAGCCATCAGTTGGCCGACACCAGGTTGGTAGCTCCTGTGTCGGGTTATGTCAGTCAACGGTTGCACGAGGCAGGAGAGACCGTGGATGCCGGCATGCCTGTGCTGACGTTGGCGGCCGGTGATGGGGTGGAGGTAGAGGTGAATGTGTCTGCCCGAGACTATAGCAGGCTCGACTCGTTGACCGATTTCACCTGCAGGTTCGAATCGTTGGGTCACCGCATCCTGCCTCTTACGCTGGTGCGTACTGCGCGTGTGGCCAATGCCAATCAGCTCTACACGTTGCGCTTGGCCGTGCAAGGGGCGTACGACCGCAAGTCTGTCACCCCCGGCATGACCACTATGGTCTGCGCACGGGTAGCCGATGGCCGTGGCAAGCCGTTGGTACGCATCCCCTCTTCGGCACTTCTCCGTCGTGACGGCCATACATGGGTCTTCGTCTGCGAAGCACAGCAGCGTGTAAAGGCTATGGATGTGAGGGTAGATAGGCTCCTGTCAGACGGCAGTGCGCTGGTAGAGGGTATTCAAAGGGGCGACTGCGTGGTGAGCACCGGTGTCCGCCATCTCAAAGACGGCCAGCGGGTGGAGCCGTTGCCACAACCATCGGCCACCAATGTGGGCAACATGCTATAGTTGGCCCCCTTTATCGTTTTACCTTTTTACCGTTTCCCCTTTTTACTTTCAAAAGATGTTTCCAATAAGTAGTTGGGCGCTTGGTCGCCGAAACCTGATGAATGCGTTTGTCGCATTTCTCATCGTTGGAGGCCTTTGGGCTTTCAGCGAGATGCCTAAGTTAGAAGACCCTGCCATCAGGGTGAAGCAAGCCCTGGTGGTGGTAACCTATCCCGGTGCCTCATCCCATCAGGTAGAACTTGAGGTGGTGGATCCCATCGAGAAGTCTGTCCGCCAGATGGCTGCCGTTGACCATGTCGAGTCATCATCGTATGCCGATATGGCCATTATCACCGTAGAACTGAAACAGACGGTCAAGAACACAGAACTGGAGCAACAGTGGGACTTGCTGCGCCGCAAGGTGTCCAATGTGCAGGCTTCGCTGCCCGAGGGGGCGCAAGTGGTCTCTGTGGCCGACGATTTCGGCGATGTCTACGGTATGTTCTATGCCCTTACCGGCGACGGAATGGGCGACCGTAGACTCAGCGACTATGCCGAATGGATTAAGCGGGAAGTGCTGGCCATCGACGGAGTCTCGCGTGTGGAAATCTATGGCAGGCGTTCGGAGTGTATTACCCTGCATCTGCGTGAGGACCGCATGGCGGCGCTCGGTGTCTTGCCGACCGAAGTGGTGCAGACGCTCAACGGGCAGAATGCCACGGCCTATGCAGGCTACTACGACAGCGGCACCCGTAGAATCCGCGTGACGGTCAACGACCGTTTCCGCACGGCCGAGGACATAGCCTCCATGCTTATCAAGGGTCGTGACGACCAGTTGCGCATCAGCGACATTGCCGATGTTACCCGTGGTTATGAGCGGGTGACGCGCAACGAGATGGCCTATGACGGCGAGCGGGCGCTGGGTATCAGCATAGCCTGTTCCCCTACCCATGACATCCTCAAGGTAGGCAAGCAGGTGGAGCAGCGCTTGGCACAGTTGTCGGCGCGTATGCCTGCCGGCGTGGTGGCACACAAGGTGTTTTTCCAGCCAGAGCGGGTGTCTGATGCGCTCACCACGTTCTTGGCCAATCTGGTTGAGTCGGTGCTCATCGTCGTCGTCGTGCTCATCTTCTTCATGGGGTTCAAGTCGGGACTCATCCTTGGCCTCTCGCTGACGGTCATCGTCTTTGGCTCCTTCTTGGTGCTGCACGGATTTGGCGGCACGCTGCAGCGGGTTTCCTTGGGAGCCTTTATCCTTGCGATGGGCATGCTGGTCGACAACGCCATCGTCATTGTCGACGGCATCAGGGTGGACCTCATGATGGGGAAACCCAGACACCAGGCGCTCACTGCTATCGGCAGCAAGACGGCCATGCCCCTGCTGGGTGCCACCCTGATAGCCATCCTTGCCTTTCTGCCCATCTTCATGAGTCCCGACACCGCAGGTGTCTACGTCCGCGACCTTTTCATTGTCATTGCTGTCTCCCTGCTGCTCAGTTGGCTGCTTGCCTTGGTGCATGTACCTCTGATGGCCGACAAGCTGCTGCATCCGCAGCCTGTAGACGGTGCCCCTTTTCAGGGCAGGGCCTACGATGGGTTGGAGCGTATCGTGCACGGCTGCCTCCGGCATAAGGCGATGGCTGTGCTGGTAGCCGTCCTGTTGTTGGTGGGCAGTGCGCTCTGCTGGCCCCATCTGAGGCAGAGTTTCTTCCCCGACATGGAGTATGACCAACTCTATATAGAGTACAAACTGCCCGAGGGCTACAATTCCACCCAAGTGGCACACGATTTGGCCGCTATCCGTGACACGCTCCTGCAGCGTGCCGATGTCACCCATGTCACCACCAGCGTCGGGGGCACCCCTTCACGCTATAACCTGGTGCGCTCTGTGGCCACGCCGTCGCTGGCATACGGCGAGCTGATCGTCGATTTCACCTCCCCCGAGGCGCTTGTCGGAGCCGTCGACAGCATCCAGCGGCAACTGGGAGATGCCTATCCCGATGCCTATGTCAAGTTGAAGCGTTACAACCTGATGTACAAGAAATACCCTATCGAGGCCTGTTTTCATGGACCTGACCCTCAGGTGCTCCATCGGCTCACCGACTCGGCTATGGCTATCGTGCGCCGCAGCGACCAGGTCTGTCTGCCCACCACCGATTGGGAGCCACGGGTGCCGCTGCTGTCTGTAGACTACCATCAGGCAGCCGCCCGCAACAGCGGACTCTCGCGCAATGATGTGGCCCTGTCGCTCATGGCCTATACCGATGGCATTCCCGTGGGCACCTTCTATAACGGCATACATCCCGAGCATATCTACATCGACTGCCGCAATGCCGAGGGTCGCAATGTTGCCAGTCTCGACCGGGCGCAAGTCTTCGGCATGCTGCCCGATGTGTCCAGCCTCTTCGACCGCACCACCGTGCAGCAGCTGATGAGCGGCCGGCTCACCCGCGACGACATCCTGCAGCGTGTGGTGGGTACCACGCCCCTCTCTCAGGTGGCGCATGGCGTGGATATACAGTGGGAAGAACCCGTGGTGGTGCGCTACAATGGGCAGCGATGCCAGCGCATGCAGTGCTCGCCGGCTCCCGGGGTGGGCACGGAGACAGCCCGCCAGTCTATCGCTGCTGCCATCGAACAGCTGCCTCTGCCCGAGGGCTACACCCTTACATGGGAGGGCGAGCGCAAAGCCAGCACCCAGTCTACCCAGTATCTCTTCCGTGGTTTTCCGCTGTCCATTGTGGTGATGCTGCTCATTCTCATCATGCTCTTTGGCGACTTCCGCAGCCCTGCCATCCTGTTTTGCTGCATCCCGTTGGTCATCGTGGGCGTGTTTCCTGTGGTCTTGGCCACGGGCAAAGAGTTTGGTTTTGTCTCCATTGTCGGCATGCTGGGTCTGATAGGTATGATGATCAAAAACGGTATCGTGCTGATAGACGAGATACGTCTCCAAACCGCACAGGGAAAACCTTTGGAGCAGGCGCTGGTCGACAGCAGCAAGTCGAGGCTCATGCCTGTAGCGATGGCCTCGCTGACCACCATTCTCGGTATGATACCCCTTGTTTCCGATTCGCTGTTTGGCAGCCTTGCCGTCACCATCATGGGTGGCCTGTCAGTGGGTACGCTCATCATATTGGTGTTCATCCCCGTGCTTTATGCCATTATCTTTGGGCATGTCGGCCAACGTTCTTCTTCCCATTAATCCCACACAACTATGCGTAACTTCCAGATTCTATCCATACTCCCGGCATCTCGTCGCTTCCAAGACCGTGTCTCCTGTCCAAAAGATTCAAGAATAGCGGTCTCAGTGTTTCATCGTTTCACCGTTTTACCGTTTTACCTCTTTACCTTTTTACCTTTAAAAGCCTTTTTACTGTTTTACCTTTTTACCTTTTTACCTTTCCCAAAGGCTTTGGCGTCAGATACGCTCACCATCGGCCAATGCCGGCAGTTGGCCTTGCAGCACAATAGAGCACTGGCCACTGCCCGTGTACAGCAAGAGAAAGCAGGACACGAACTGACAGCCCTGAAGGCCAATTTCATGCCCAAGATAGACTTTCAGACCATCGGCGTGTCGCAGACCACATCGGGAAACATCGCCACGCCTCCGGCCACGCTTCCCCTGTTTGGTTACGATGCCCAGATCGGACAGTATATCCCATCGCTTATCATGGGGGCCGATGGTCAACCCACGGGCTTGGCACACTATGCCGAGCTGCCGGCGATAGACATCGACTACCATCTGCATGCCCTCTTCCACACCGGACTCACCCTTACCCAGCCCATCTATACTGGTGGACGGATAAGTACAGGCTATCGTATGGCCAAGATCGGCACAGAGATGGCGGCGGAAGACCGTCGTCGAACAGAAAACGAAGTGATGGTTCGGGTGGATGAGGCTTATGCCGATGCTGTGAAAGCTACTCAGATGGTGGATGTGGCCGAGGCCTACGAGAGTATGCTTGCCGAGCTACAGACCGTGGTGGAGTCGGCGGCGCGAAACGGTCTTCGCACCCGTAATGACCAGATGCGTGTACAGGTAAACCACAGCCGGGCAGTGCTGTCTGTCACCCAGGCCCGGCATGCGCATCGTCTGGCCTGCATGCAGTTGTGCCAGATAGTGGGATTGCCCATCCACAGTGCTATCAGCGTGGCACCTCCCGATGTGTCGGCACCCCTTGTGCCCGCTGAAGAGGCTACCATAGCCGACTCGATACGGGTGAGCCGCCGCCCGGAGTATGCCCTGTTGGCACAACAGACCGAACTGGCACGGCAGCAAGTGCGACTTACCCGGTCCGACTATATGCCCCGGCTCACGGCCTTTGCCGGTGGTGGCTATTCTTATGGCGGGCACATTTCGGCAGAGGCCACCAGTAGCGTGGGCGGCACCACACAGTTGTGCGACAAGCCGCTGGCCGACCGCTTCGGTGCCACCGTCGGAGTCACCCTGAGCGTCCCTGTCTATCATTTTGGCGAGCGCCGGGGCAAGATACGTGCTGCCCGTTCGTCCCTGCGCATGGCCGAGTTGTCGCGTGACGACCAGGTGGAGCGCATGATGCTCCAACTGGCACAGGCGCGGCACACGCTGCATGAGCAGTATGATGCCGTAGAGATAGCCCGTAGCGCCGTGGAACAGGCCGAGGAAAACCTGCGCCTCTCTCGCAGTGCATTCGGACAGGGTATGGAGACATTGGCAGACCATCTGGAGGCACAGGCCCTCTGGCAGCGTGCACGTGCAGACGAGATAGAGGCTCGTGCCCAGCTCTTGGTGGCCATCACCCGCTACCGACAAGCAGCCGGCGAGTAGAATTGGGGAATACGTATGCTAAAGCCAAATGCCACCTTTAGCGGCGTAAAGGTGGCATTTGGCAGTCGTAAACGTGGCATTTAGCTTTTGGGTATGT